>NZ_JAFMPZ010000222.1 GCF_017353455.1 Streptomyces laculatispora | reverse complement strand
CCGTGGGGACTTCCCGGCACTGAGGCTGCGCCATCTTGAAGTGGCTGGTCAGCAGGGGTGGTGTGACCCCGTTTCGGGCCGCTCGTACTGGTCGTGGGCGGCAGTCCGGGGTGCAGATCGTCCGGAAGGACGGTTGTGCCGATGAGTTCACCGTCCTCGAACGGTCTACCCAGCGACACGACCGTTCTCGACAGGAGTGCTATGTCCACCATCCAGCCAGTGATCATCACTGCCGACCAGGAAGTCCTGGTCGGCTTCTATACGAAATTGTTCGGCGCCGAGAAGATCTTCCGGGTACCGGAGGAAGGCCCGGCCTTCTACATCGGCTTGCGCATCGGCGACACCGATCTCGGACTGGTGGCCAAGACGGACCCGGGGACCGGGGCGGCACCGCGGATCCTGCTCAGCATCGGTGTCGACGACGTCGACGAGACGTTCGGCCGGGTGACGGCGCTGGGCGGCTCGGTCAGCGGCGGCCCCAAGGACATGCCGTGGGGACAGCGCGTCGCCCACATCCGGGACCCCGACGGCAACCCGGTGAACCTCACCCAGCCGATCCCGGCTCAGTGACGCTGTTCCGGGGTGCTCGTGGGCTGCCTGCGGTAGGGATCAATCTCCGGTGGCGGCCAGTGGGATCAGTGCGGAGCCTGGTGAGGACCCGCCGGTTCTCCATGGGGTCGTCGATCAGGACGAGCTCCCCGTCCCGCCGGGCGATCTTCTTCAGGACGCGGTCCAGACGCGGGGCCTTCGCGGCGACCCGGTGTCCCCGGCGCGCTCTTTGGCATTCGCCACACAATTCCAACGGCCGCCGGGGCACCTCAGTTACACCCCGCCGCTGTGCGGCCTGCTCCCGCGCGGGTGGTGAACTTCCCGTCGGGCCGTTTGTGCGGCCGGCCGAGGTTGGCCGGCTTCGTGCGCTTCCCACGCAGCGGCGCCGACGGAAGGTCGCCGGACCTCAGGTGTGAAGGGGTGGAGGAGGGGTGGTGGACGGTTCGGTCAGTGCGGTGCTTCGCCTGGTACATTGCAATGCATGGAACCAGGTGAGGCGAGACGCCAGACCTCGGGCAAGGCCGAAAGCCAGCTGCTCAAGGGCGTGCTGGAGTACTGCGTTCTCGCACTGATGCGGGATGAACCGAAGTACGGCGTCGAGCTGCTCCGCGAGCTTCAGGCGACCGGTGCCCTGGCGACCGGCCAGGGCACCGTGTATCCGCTGCTGTCGCGGTTGCGGCGGGACGAGCTGGCCGTCACCACCTGGCGCGAGTCGACGTCCGGTCCGCCGCGACGGTATTACGAACTGTCCGGGGCCGGCCGGGCCGCGCTCGTGGAGTTCACCGCGATCTGGCCCGGTTTCCGTGACGCAGTCGACCAACTCCTCACGCCGGGCAAGGGCCCCGGCGAGCACCTGGAAGGGCACACTCTTGAAGACCGATGAAACACTGGTGCAGGACTACCTCGCGGCTGTCGAACGCGAGACGTCGACCCTGCCGCCCGAGGCCCGCCAGGAACTCATCGCCGACCTCGGCGAACACATCGAGGTCGCGCTTGCCGAACGGCCCGGCAGCACCCGCGAGATCCTGCGCGAGGTGGGCGACCCCCGCGTGATCGCCGCGACGGCGTTCCAGGAGCTCGGCGGCACCGCGGGAGCGAAGGCCCGGAAGCCGGGCCGGCGCCGTTCTCCGGTGTGGCTGCCCCTGGTCCTCCTGCTGGTCAGCACCGTCCTGCCCTACCTGGCCCGGAACATCATCCTGAACTGGATAGCCATTGCGGGCCTGGTCAGCGCCGTCGTGATCGTGTGCCGGGCCCGCTACTGGACCAAGGCCGAGAAGTGGACCGGGGTGGCCCTGGCCTTTCTCGTCCCCCTCGCGATCAAGATCTGCTGGTACATCGTCGCCCTCCCGGATGACGGAAGCGGTGTGGACCCGGCGCTGCGCTGGTCGGTCGTCGCTCTGACGTTCATCGTGACGCTGGCCGGAATGCTGCTGTTCCGCGGCGGAACGCAGATCCTCCTGGGCAGCCGCTCGCTCGGTCCGATCCCCGACGGCTTCCAGAAGATCTCCACCGGATACCTCCCGGAGATCGGACCGCACACCAACTACCACAACCTCACCCTGCTCCTGGGGCTCGCGCTGCTGGCCTTCGCCCTGCTCCAGGAGGTCCGCGACCGACGCCGCCAGAAGCGCTACGAACTCGACGTCCTGCCCCGCAACCTCTTCCTCGCCAAGTGCGCGGCCATGGCCGCGGCCGTGCTCGCGTTCACCATGACCCTGGCCAGCTACCGCGGTGTCCCGGTCGTGCTGCTCCTGCTCGCCGTGCTGCTGATCGGGTTCGGTTACGTGATGCGCAACGCGGTGATCGGCCGTCATGTGTACGCCCTGGGCGGCAACCGCGCCGCGGCGAAGCTGTCCGGCGTCAAGGACCAGCGCGTCACGTTCTTCGTGTTCGTGAACATGGGAGTACTCGCCGCACTCGCCGGCGCCGTCTACGCGGCCCGCCTCGGTGCAGGCGTGCCCCAGGCCGGCACCAACTTCGAACTGGAGGCCATCGCCGCCGCGTTCATCGGCGGCGCCTCCATGAGCGGCGGCGTCGGTACGGTCTTCGGCGCCGTCATCGGCGGCCTGGTGCTCGGCGTACTGAACAACGGCATGTCGCTCGTGGGTATCGGTACCGACTACCAGCAGGTCATCAAGGGCTTCGTGCTGCTCGCCGCCGTCGGCTTCGACGTCTACAACAAGCGCAAGGTCGGCTCGTGACCGCTCCTGCCCGGACGACGGCCCGGCATCCTCCGGTCGCATCGGCGCACTCGTCGCGGTGACGAGGATTTCGTTCGCGCCGCGACCGCGGGCTCTGCCATCCTGATCACCACGCCCGGCGGGGCGGGGAGCGAAGGACGGCGGAGCAGCGTTGATGAGTGTCTTCGACACGGCATGCGGGCAGGTACGGGGAAGCGGCCCGGACCGGGGTGTCGTCGCCGTCCTCGGCATCCCGTACGCCGAGCCGCCGTTCGGAGCGGACCGGTTCCGGGCGCCGCGCCCCCGCAGTCCCTGGGCCGGCATCCGCGACTGCGCGGACTTTGGGCCCGTTCCGCCGCAGTCGGCGCAGCTTCCGGGCGCACCGAGCTGGTCGCCCGGTGACGAGGACGTCCTCAGCCTCAACGTCTGGACCCCGGCCGCCGCCGACGGCGCCGCCCCCGGCGGCCCACTGCCGGTGCTCGTCTGGATCCACGGCGGCGCCTACACCTTCGGGTCCGGTGCGCAGCCGGACTTCGACGGCGCAGCGCTCGCCCGCGCCGGCCTGGTCGTGGTCACCCTCAACTACCGCCTCGGGTTCGAGGGCTTCGGTCACGTCCCGGCCGACGGAGCGGACCCCTGCCCGCCCAACCGCGGGCTGCTCGACCAGATCGCCGCCCTGACATGGGTGCGCCGGAACATCGCCGCCTTCGGCGGGGCTCCGGGAAACGTCACCGTGGCCGGGCAGTCCTCCGGAGCGGCGTCGGTGGCCTGCCTGATGGCCATGGACAGCGCACGGGGGCTGTTCCGCCGCGCGATAGCGCACAGCGCGGTCGGCCCCTGCTACTCACCGGAACTCGCCGGACACCTCATGGAGAAGGTGGCCGCCGAGGCAGCGGTCCCCGCGACGAGCGCCGGACTGGCGGCCGCCTCGCCGCAGACGCTGGTGAAGGCGTCCGACGCCGTCGTGGACGCATACCGGCAGAACCCGCACTCCGGACGCCACCACTGGGACCCGGTCCTCTACGGCCCGGTCGCCGACGGCGTGCACCTGCGCGCCGACCCGCTCGCCGTCCTCGCCGGCGGGGCGGCCTCCGGAATCGACCTGCTCGTCTGCCACACCACCCAGGAGTACTGGCTGCTGGATGCCGTCGGCAGCAGCGCGAAGGTCACCACAGAGGAACACCTGAACCGCTTCGCCGCGGACTTCGGGCTCCCGGACTCATTGACGCAGGGGTATCGCGGTCTCATGCCCGAAGCCCCCGTGGGCGACGTCCATCTCGCCCTGTACGGGGACCTGATGTTCGGCGAGTACAGCAGCCGGCTCGCCGACGCCCACGCACGGGCCGGCGGGCGCACCTTCCTGTCACGCTTCGCGCGGCAGCGGGGCGGATCTGAGCCGGTGGCGTACGCCTGGCACTGCGCGGATGTCCCGTTCGCCTTCGGGAACCTCGGCGAGGAGAGCATCCGGTTCCTGATCGGTGGGGCGCCGACGGCCGCGGACCATCACCTCTCGGCCCGGATGACCGCCGCCTGGGTCGGATTCGCCGCCACCGGCGAACCGGGGTGGGAGCCGCTCGGCGCCTCCGGCGGTCCGGTCCGGACCTGGGATGCTGCGGACACCACCAGGGCGCCGGCCCCCGGCCACTGGTCGGACAGCGGGACCGTCCGCACACTGTGGCGGAGCTTCGGCTACCGGCCCCTGCGGCCCTGACCCGATGTGCCCGGCGTGAGTCCGGCAGCGCTCACAGGGGCGGCAGCCAAAGGCCCCGGCCCTCCCGCGCCTTGCCGGCCGGGCGAACCTCGCCCACCGGCTCGCCCCGCACGTCCGTCGTCACCACCACGGCCCGGTCACCCCGGGCACCGCTTCTCGGCGTCCGGCCGCTCGCAGTAGAGCACGTACCCGGTGAGCCGGCCGACCGTTCCCGGGTCCAGCCTCCACACCCCCTATCGATCACCTCGAGCGTTCCCGGGCAGTGCTCGTCGGCGAGCGTCTCGGCGAACCGGCGGTTCTGCGGGTGGTCAGCACCACGCAGTCGCCGAGCACGAGCGCGACCGAGCAGATCAGCGCACCGGTCGGCCCGGCTCCGAGTCTGCACGTTCCCGGGTTCATCTGACGTGACCGTAGGGCGAGTTCGGGCCCACGGGATGAGTACGCCTAATCAACGGGCAGGCCCGTCCGGCCACTCGTGCATTGGCATGGACCTGCAAACGACTCTGGGCTACAGTCCGGAACGGCACACTCTGAGAGCGCTCTCAGGCGAGACGCCTCCCGGACGCCTGCTGTTCCTCCCCCACATCGCCGGAACAACAGAAGGGCCAATGCCTTGAGACGCATCACAGCTCTGCGAACAGCTCTGTCCGCCGTGCTCCTCGTTGGAGCCTGGGCGGGCGCGGGCTTCCCCTCCGCCTCCGCCGCAGACACCCCCGCCACCGCTTCCCGCACCGTCTCCGACGCACCCCCGGCGTCCGCCGGACTGCTGACCGCCATGCAGAAGGACTTCGGACTGACGGAAAGTCAGGCCAGGGCGAGACTGTCCGCGGAGAAGACGGCGACCGCGATACAGGGAAAGGCGAAGCACGCCGCCGGAGCCACGTACGGAGGCTCCTGGTTCGATCCGTCGACGGGCGGCCTCACGGTGGCCGTCACCAGCGGCAAACGGAAGGCGGCCGTAAGGGCGACCGGTGCGGCCGTCCGCCTGGTCACCCACACCGCGCGCCGGCTCGACGCCGTCAAGGCGCGGATCGACACGTTCGACGCGCCCGCCGGGGTCAGCAGCTGGCACGTCGACCCCGAGGCCAACAAGGTGGTTGTCAACGTCGTCGCCTCTGCGCAGAATGACAACGATGTCCGCGCGTTCGTCGAGCGGGCCCGCGCGGCCGGACCGGTCGTCGTCGAACAGACCGCCCAGGCACCGCAGACCTTCGCCGCCGGGACCGTGGGCGGCGACCCGTACTACACGGGCAACGTACGGTGCTCCATCGGCTTCTCCGTGTACGGCGGCTTCGTCACCGCCGGACACTGCGGACAGGCGGGTGCGGGCGTCAGCGGATGGGACGGCTCCGCCATCGGCAACTTCCAGGGGTCGTCCTTCCCCGGCGACGACTACGCCTGGGTGAGCGTGGGCAACGGCTGGTGGACCGTCCCCGTGGTCCTCGGCTGGGGCACCGTCTCGGACCAGCTCGTACGCGGCTCCGCCGAGGCCCCCATCGGTGCCTCGATATGCCGCTCCGGATCCACCTCGCACTGGCACTGCGGCAACGTACTGGCCACCAACGAGACGGTGAACTACAGCCAGGGCGCGGTCTACCAGATGACCAAGACCAGCGTGTGTGCGGAGCCGGGCGACTCGGGCGGTTCCTTCATCAGCGGTGACCAGGCACAGGGAGTCACCTCCGGCGGCTGGGGCAACTGCAGCTCGGGCGGGGAGACCTGGCACCAGCCGATCAACGAGATCCTGAACCGGTACGGGCTGGTCAGGCAGTGTGAAGCGTCAGCCCGTACCGGTTCAGGATCTCGTTGA
>NZ_JAFMPZ010000221.1 GCF_017353455.1 Streptomyces laculatispora | reverse complement strand
CGGCGCCGCGGCCGTCGCGGCGGCGGCCGTCGCGGTCGCCTGCAAGCTCACTGCCGTACGCGGATGAGTAGGCTCCTCCCCATGGACCAGGGTGCGCATGAGGGTGTGAACGAGAGCGTGGACGCGTCGTACTGCGAGGCGCCTGCCGTGTCCTCGGCGGCGGCCGGCGGGCCCCCGTTCGCGGAATGCGTACTGTGCCGGAAGCCGACCGAATACCCCGAGTCGGTGAAGGGGATCACGCTCTGCCCGGTCTGCGAATGGCAGGAGGCCCAGCGCTCGGCATGCTCGGGCTGACCCGTCCCGTGCCGACGCGCCTCCGCCGGACGCGGACGTGCCTTCGCCGGACGACGGTGTCGATCAGCCGCGCATCAGGTCGGACACCTTCACGAAGCGGTACCCGCGCCTCCGCAGCTCCGGCACCACCTGGCTGACCGCCTGGCCGGTGACCGGCGCCGCGCTGCGGGTGCAGTGCATGACGACCAGCGAACCGGGCTTCACCCCGTCGAGCACCTGCTCCGCCACCGCGTCCGCATCCGTCGCGAAGGCGTCGCCGCTGACGACGTCCCACTGCACGGCCGTCACCTTCTCCGTCGCGAGCGTGCGCAGCGAGGCGTCGTCGTAGCAGCCGCCGGGGAAGCGGAAGTACGGCACCACATTGCGGGCGCCGGTCTTCCGGATCGCGCCGAAGGCCCGCTCCACCTCGCCGCGGATCGCGTCCTTCTTCATGGTCGGCAGTCCGTAGCAGGGCGACGTGAAGGCGTAGTGGCTGTACGAGTGGTTGCCGATCTCGAAGAGTGGGTCCGTGCCGATGGACCGGGCCTGCGAGGGGTACTCCTCGGCCCACCGGCCGGTCATGAAGACCGTCGCGGGCACCTTCAGCCGGCGCAGCAGGGCGATCAGTTCCGGGTTGTCGAAGTGCTCACCCGCGGCCGCGCGCGGCCCCTCGTCGGCCGTCATGTCGGCGTCGAAGGTGAGTGCGACGACCTTGGCGGCGTTCTTCGGCCCGCGCGTGAGGACGGGGGCCAGACCGGTGGGACCGGGCGCAATGCCGGACGGCGTCCTCGCGGCGGGAGGCGCGCTCGACGGAGCTCTGGAGGGAGTTGCCGAGGCGGCCGCGGGTCTGTCGCCGGGGGAGTCTCCCGAGGTGCCGGCGCAGCCGACGAGTGCACCTCCGAGCACCGCTCCCAGAACGGTCATAGTCGTCAGTTTTCGCGCAGAGTTTGTCATTGGTGGAAAATAACTGATCAACCGTCACCGGCCGCCCCGCGTCGCTGCGCCGCCGCGCGGCGGCCCCCGGACGGCGGCGGGCGGAGGCGGCCCCCGACGCGGGGCGAATTCCAGGGGGCGACCGCATCCACGGCCGCCCCCTGCCCCTGCTTCCTCGCGTGCCTCTCAGCGGGTCAGCGCCAGGGCCCCGTCACGGCGAACGTCGTCCCGGGCGTGTAGCAGTTCATGAACATCGTCCGGTGGTCCGGGGCGAACGTGACCCCGGCGAACTCGCCCCACTCCGGCTCCTCGGGCGTTCCGATGTTCTGCCGGCCGCGCGCCATCGCGTACACCTCACCGCGCCTGGTCAGGCCGAACACGTGCTGGGCGCCGCCGCCGTCCTCGCACACCATCAGACCGCCGTCGGAGGCCAGACAGATGTTGTCCGGGGACTCGCCGGGCAGCTGGATGTCCGTACCGGGTCCGAAGACGATGACCAGCGTCAGCCGGCGCCGCTGCGGCTCGTACCGCCAGACCTGGCCGTAGTGGTCGGCCGCCGACCCCTGGGAGCTGTGCGCGAAGCTGGAGACGAAGTAGACGCACGACCCGCCCCAGTAGCAGCCCTCCAGCTTCTGGCCGTGGGTGATGCCCTTGGGTCCGAAGTCCTGGAACCGGATGGGGGTCTCGGCGGCCTGCGGATCCGGTACGGGGACCCACTCGATCCCCTCGAAGCTCGTCCCGGTCTCCTGGACCGCTGAAAGGTCCGGGACGCCCGGCACCCGCATGGCCTCCAGCCGCCCGCCTGCCCTGAGCGAGCCCGTGCCGCCGAGCGGCTTCTTGGGCAGGAAGCGGTAGAAGAGCCCGAACGGCTTCTCGAACGCGTCCTCGGTCTCGTACACGACTCCGTTGTGCGGATCGATCGCGATCGCCTCGTGCTGGAAGCGGCCCATCGCGGTCAGTGGCACGGCTCCGGTGCGGTGCGGGTCGGCGCCGTCCACCTCGAAGATGTAGCCGTGGTCCTTGGTGTAGCCGTTGGTGCCGGCCTTGTCCTCGGTCTCCTCGCAGGTCAGCCAGGTGTCCCAAGGGGTGCGCCCGCCCGCGCAGTTCACCGCCGTGCCGGCGATGGCCACGCGTTCGCCCAGTACGCGGTTGTCGCCGTCGAGCTCCAGGGCCGTGCAGCCGCCCTTGCCCATCGGGTCGTAGGTGAGGCCCTCGACGGTCGGGACGGCGATGTTCGCGGTGACCCGGTTCTCGTGGTTGCGCACCAGCCGGACGTGTCCGCGCCGGCCCGCGAACGCGGCCATGCCGTCGCAATTGCTGGGGACCGGCCCCTCGCCGGAGCGGAGCGGGTCGCCCTCGCGGGACAGTACCCGGTAGCGGAAACCCTTCGGCAGATCGAGCAGTCCGCCGGGATCGGGCACCAGCGGGCCGTAGCCGGCGTGCCCGTGGGCGGCGGCGCTACCCGCGAAGAGTTCGGTGAACACCCCGGCGAAGGCGACCGTGGCGACGGCCGCGCCGGTGCCGGCCAGGACCTGACGTCGTGTCGCGGGCTGTTGTTCTGCTGCGGATGACATGAGGCAACTTCCTGTTGGGGACAGGAGCAGTGACCCGCACGTGTGTACCACGCGTAACACCGCGCGGGAACCATGCGGGTCACCGACCTCATGCGTGTCTCATACGCGCCTCATACGCGTCCCGGGCCGTGCGCGGCCCGGTGCGGGACTCAGGCGAGCGACGCGGTGAGCGTGATCGTCGTGCCGGTCAGGGCCTGGCTGACCGGGCAGTTCGCCTTCGCGTCCTCGGCCGCCTTGACGAAGCCCGCCTCGTCGAGACCGGGCACCTCGCCCTCGACGGTGAGGTGGATCCCGGTGATGCCGGTGCCCGGCTGGAAGGTGACCTCGGCCTGGGTGTTCAGCCGGGTGGGCGGGGTACCGGCCGTGGCCAGACCGTTGGACAGCGCCATCGAGAAGCAGCTGGAGTGGGCCGCGGCGATGAGCTCCTCCGGGCTGGTCTTGCCGTTCGCCTTCTCCGCGCGGGACGGCCAGGAGACCGGGTACTCCCCGATCCCTGAGGAATCGAGGGTGACGACGCCCTTGCCCTCGATCAGGTTGCCTTCCCAGACCGTGTGGGCCTGACGCGTGGTAGCCATGCTGGATCCCTTCAAACGGAATGCGCGGTTGTACGGGAGTGGCGGGGCACTCCGTCGTGCCCGACCGGTGTTACGCCCCCGAACCTACTGCGCCACCAGTCCCTTTGCGTCGCGCGCCAGCGCCGTCAGCCGGGAGATTGCCCGGAAGTACTTCTTCCGGTACCCGCCGTTCAGCATCTCCTCGCTGAACAGCCGGTCGAACGGCAGCCCGGAGGCGAGTACCGGGACCTCCCGGTCGTACAGCCGGTCCGCGAGCACCACGAGCCGCAGCGCGGTCGACTGGTCGGGCACCGGCTGCACCTCGGTGAGGCACACGGCCCGCAGACCGTCCGTCAGCGCGCCGTACCGGCTCGGATGGACGCGGGCCAGATGGTCCAGCAGCGCGGGGAAGTCGTCCAGGCTGGCGCCCTCGGTCGCGTACGCGGCCCTGGTGACCTGCTCCTCGGAGAACGGCGGCGGGGCGTCGGGCAGACCGCGGTGCCGGTAGTCCTCGCCGTCGATGCGCAGCGGGCGGAAGTGCGAGGACAGCCCCTGGATCTCCCGCAGGAAGTCGGCCGAGGCGAACCGGCCCTCGCCGAGCTTGCCCGGCAGCGTGTTGGAGGTCGCGGCGAGCGCCACCCCCGCCTCGACCAGCCGGCTCAGCAGCGAGGAGACCAGCACGGTGTCGCCCGGGTCGTCGAGCTCGAACTCGTCGATGCACAGGAGCCGGTGCCCGCTCAGCGTCCGCACGGTCTGCTGGAAGCCGAGCGCGCCCACCAGGTTGGTCAGCTCGACGAAGGTGCCGAACGCCTTCAGGCCGGGCGCGGCGGGGGTGGCGTGCCAGAGCGAGGCGAGCAGATGGGTCTTGCCGACCCCGTAGCCGCCGTCGAGGTAGACCCCACGCGGCGTACTGGGCGTCGTCGGTTTCTTCCCGAACCACTTGCGCTTCCCGGACCCGCTGGCGTGCGCCCCGCCGAGCCCGGCCGCGAAGTCTCCGAGGACCTTGACCGCCTCGGTCTGGCTCGGCTGGTTCGGGTCGGGGACGTAGGTATCGAAGCGCACCGAGTCGAAGCGCGGCGGCGGCACCATCTCGGCGACCAGCCGGTCGGCGGGTACGCGCGGTTCGAGGGCGCACAGGGACAGCGGGGCCGTTTCGGCTATGGGGCCGGGCCCCGGCACGGCGGTGAAGGACGACACAACTCCCCAGCTTAGGCCGTGCCAGACTGCGGAACATGCGACGCCTGTTCCCTGTGACCGACCTGACAGCGGCCGACGACCGAGGCGAGTGGAGCCTGGACGCTCTCGCCGACGCCTACGCCTACCCCGACACGGACGGCTCCTGGCTGCGCGCCAACATGGTGTCGACGCTCGACGGGGCCGCCCAGCACGACGGCCGCTCGCAGCCGATCTCCTGCGAGAGCGACATGCGGATCTTCGGCACCCTGCGCGGTCTGGCCGATGTGGTCGTGGCGGGCGCGGAGACGGTACGTCTTGAGGGGTACCGGCCCGCCCGCGCCCGGGAGGCCTTCGCGGCCCGGCGGGCCGCGGCCGGTCAGGGGCCCGCCCCGGCGGTCGCCGTGGTGAGCGGCAGCCTGGATCTGGACTTCTCGCTTCCGCTCTTCGTCTCGCCGCTGGTCCCGACGCTCGTGCTGACCGGCGCGGGCGCGCCCCCGGACCGGATCGCGGCGGCCCGCGAGGCGGGTGCGGAGGTGGTGATCGCGGGGGAGGGGTCCCGGGTGGACCCCGCGAGGGCCGTACGGGAGCTGGCCGACCGAGGTCTCAGGCGGCTGCTGACGGAGGGCGGGCCCAGGCTGCTCGGTCAGTTCGTGGCGGCGGGCGTGCTGGACGAGATGTGTCTGACCCTGGCGCCGATGCTGACCGCCGGGGACGCCCAGCGGATCGCGGGCGGTCCGTCGGTGGCTGTGCCGGAACGATTCGCCCTGGCGTCGGTGCTGGAAGAGGCCGGGTTCCTCTTCTCTCGGTACCGTCGGATCTGACAATCAGCGGAATATGTCGTTCCGGTTAGCGTTCGGTGGGCAGAATGGAACGCGGACCCCGTGCGAGCGCGGGGAAGGATGGTTTCAGCAGTGGCCGGCGACGGTCACTGAAGCAGAAGGGCGCCTGTGGTGTTCACCAGCGTTTTGATGATCGAGAAGGCCCTCACTTCCGAGGACGTCGAGTTCGTCACCACCCTGCACGGGGAGGAGCAGATCTCCTTCGTCGTGCTGATGCAGCCACGTGGTGACCAGGCGGATGTGCTGTTGCGGGCCATCGACGACCTGGCGATGGGCGAACTGAAGGAAGCGGCCCGCGAGAGTGAGGAACCGGAGGGCAGGAACGCGAGAGCGTCCGCCGAACTCGCGCTCGAAGTGTCCCTGGAGGCCCTGCGGCAGTCGGGCTCCGAGGCCGTCGGACAAGTGATCGAGACCCACCCCCTGGACAAGCTCACGTCCGTGGTCGAGGAGTCGGAGGCGGACGAGGTCATCGTGCTGACCGCGCCGCACTACGTCGAGGAGTTCTTCCACCGCGACTGGGCGTCCCGCGCCCGGCACAAGGTCGGCGTACCGGTGCTCAAGCTCTTCGCGCACAGCGAATAGGCTGGGTGGCCCCACCCGTACCGACCCTGGGAGACACACGCATGGCACCCGGTATTCCTGCCGCCATGGAACGGCCGCACTTCATCGGCATCGGCGGCGCCGGAATGTCGGGCATCGCGAAGATCCTCACCAGGCGCGGTGCGAAGGTCGCGGGCAGCGACTCCAAGGAGTCCGCCACCGCCGAGGCCCTGCGCACGCTGGGGGCGACCGTCCACATCGGGCACGCCGCCGGGCATCTGGCGGACGACGCCACCTGTGTGGTCGTCTCCAGTGCCATCCGCGCCGACAACCCGGAGCTGGTGCGCGCCGGTGATCTCTCGATCCCCGTCGTGCACCGCTCCGACGCGCTCGCCTCGCTGATGGACGGGCTGCGGGCCATCGCCGTCGCGGGCACCCACGGCAAGACGACCACCACATCGATGCTGGCCGTCGCCCTCACCGAGCTGGGCCTCGACCCCTCGTACGCGATCGGCGGCGACCTGGCGGGGCCCGGCACCAACGCCGCGCACGGCGAGGGCGCGATCTTCGTCGCCGAGGCGGACGAGAGCGACCGCAGCTTCCAGAAGTACGACCCCGAGGTCGCGATTGTCCTCAACGTCGAGCTCGACCACCACGCGAACTACGCCTCGATGGACGAGATCTACGACTCCTTCGAGACCTTCGTCGGAAAGATCGTCCCCGACGGCACCCTGGTCGTCTCCGCCGACCAGGCCGGCGCCGTCGAGCTGACCCGCCGGGTGCGCGACCTGTCCGCGGTCAAGGTCGTCACCTACGGTGAGGCCGCGACCGCCGACGTACGCGTCCACAAGATCACCCAGCGCGGTCTGACCAGCGAGGTCACGGTCGTCCTCAACGGGAAGTACCTCACCTTCACCGTCTCCGTACCCGGCCGCCACTACGCGCTCAACGCCGTGGCCGCCCTCGCCGCCGGCGTCGCCCTCGGCATCCCGGCGCACAACCTGGCCTCGGCCCTCGGCAAGTACACCGGGGTCAAGCGCCGCCTCCAGCTCAAGGGCGAGGCGGCCGGCGTCCAGGTCATCGACAGCTACGCGCACCACCCCACCGAGATGACCGCCGACCTCGAAGCGATGCGCGGCGCGGCCTCCGACGCCCGCCTCCTGGTCGTCTTCCAGCCCCACCTCTTCTCCCGCACCCAGGAGCTCGGCACCGAGATGGGCCAGGCCCTCGCGCTGGCCGACTCCTCCGTGGTGCTGGACATCTACCCGGCCCGCGAGGACCCGATCCCCGGCATCACCAGCACCCTGATCATCGACGCCGCCCAGGCGGCCGGCGCCGATGTCATCGCCGTCCACGACAAGGAGAGGGTCCCCGAGGTCGTCGCGGGAATGGCGAAGCCCGGCGATCTCGTTCTCACCATGGGGGCGGGCGACGTCACGGACCTCGGCCCGCAGATCCTGGAACACCTGTCGAGCTGAGGGAGCCACCGTGCCGTACGACATCGACAAGCCGGACGAGGAGTGGCGGGCGGAGCTGTCCCCCGCCGAGTACGCGGTGCTGCGCGAGGCCGGCACCGAGCCCGCCTTCGTCGGCGAGTACACCGACACCAAGACGACGGGCGTCTACTCCTGCCGCGCCTGTGACGCGGAGCTGTTCCGCTCCGACACCAAATTCGAGTCGCACTGCGGCTGGCCGTCCTTCTACGACCCGAAGGACACCGACGCGGTCGAACTGATCCAGGACCGCACCCACGGCATGGTCCGCACCGAGGTCCGCTGCGCCCGCTGCGGCTCGCACCTGGGCCATGTCTTCGAGGGCGAGGGCTACCCGACCCCGACGGACCAGCGGTACTGCATCAACTCGATCTCACTGCGGCTGACCCCCGGCGCCTGACGCCGGGGCCCGATCCGGAGGAGGACCGACGCGCGTGCGTCAGTCCTCCTCCGGCGTCTCCGGCTTCAGCAGCGGGTGCACCACACCGGGGAAGACCCGGGCCCGCACGACCTCCTCGGCCGAACCGCCCTGGATCACCGTCTCCGCCACACCCCAGGGCCGCCCCGGCAGCTCGACCAGCAGCGTGTACGAGGCGGAGCAGCCAGTGCACTCGTAGCGGTCCACCCAGGTCTCCACCTCCGTGGCACTTCCCGGGTAACGCGCCACGTGCCGGTGCTGGGCGTGGCACCGCTCGCACGTCTCGCCGGGCTCGCACGTGCCGCCGCACGGGCACGGCAGGTCGAGGGAGTCCGCCGGGCGCCAGCGCTGGGTGACGACGGCCTCACGGGTGGCGCCCATGTCCTTCATCGCCTTGAGATTGCGGGCGGCCACGTTGTACGACTCACCGGTCGCGGCCATCCGGTCCCGGATCACGTCCTTGCGCCCACGGTTCGTCGTCATCTTGTTCCTCCTGGGGTTCACGCAGCCCGCCAGGAGGCCCACGAGATCGGTAAGCACCAAGGTACCCGGCGCCGCGCGGGCCCCGCGACACACGCGGGCCCGGAACGGGTCCCGCCCGGGGCGGCCGGGTGCCGGATCAGCCCCGCCGGACGCGGCCCGCGAGCCGCCTGCCCAGCCGGCCCAGGGTGCCCTGGCTCCGGCGGTTCCAGTCACGGAACGCCTCCGCCCGGCCGCTGCTCCCCGAGCGCCCGACGGCCTCCTCCACGGCCGCCACCCCGTCGGCGGACAGCGCGCGCACCGCGGGGCGCAGCACCTCCTCCAGCAGGGCGGCGGTGGTCCTGCTCCACTCGGTCCCCGCGTGCGGGTGGGCCGTCCACACGGCGAAGCAGCCGGCCGCGTAGCCGGGGTCGGCCTCCAGCCTGGCCCGGACGTCGGGGCCGTGCGCGGCCCGGTCGTACGCGGCGATGAGGTCCGCGTCGCCGCTGTGCGCGAGGGCGTACAGCTCGGCCTCCGGTCCGTCCGGGGCGAGCAGCCGCCCGGCCAGGGCGCCGAAGGCGTGGCCGAGCACCCCCGGCTCCACCGGCTCGGCGCCCGGCCGCAGCGCGCGGACCCGCTCGGCCCAGTCCGGCTCCGCCGACCCCGACCGCAGCTCGCGGGCGAACTCCAGCAGGAGCAGGGCCCCGCGCGACCGGCCCACGATCTCCTGCGGGAAGCCGCGCAGCAGGTCGTGGGCGAGCTCGGGCGCCTCCTCGTCGTCGGCGGGAGCGTTCAGTGCCGCGGCGACCAGGTGCGACCAGGTGCCGGCCGTCCGGTGCGCGTCCGATGTCGCGGCGTCCAGCAGCAGCCGGGCCTCGCCCACCGTCGGAGCATCCTCCTCCCACACCAGGCCGACCGCCGTCCGCAGCACCAGCGGCTCCGCGAACGGCGACATCCCGGCGGCCCGCAGCACCCGGTGCATCGCGCCCACCCGGTCGGCGCCGCAGCCCGCCTTGATCTCGGGCGCCTCCGCGCACATCCGCAGGTGCGGCAGCAGCTGCGTTCCGGTGAACGGCAGGGCCACCCGGCCCAGCAGCCGCTCCGCCCCGGCGGGGTTCTCCGGCGCGATCCGGTCCAGTGCGCCGAGCAGCGCCGTACGGACGTCGAACTGCTCGTCCATCAGCTCCAGCAGCGCGGGCGCCCAGCCCGGTGCGTCCTGCGCGTCCGCGAGGAGGGCGGGCGCCAGCCGCCGTACGACGCCGGGCAGCAGCTCCGCGCAGTCCACGCCGAGCAGCCGGGCCACCCGCAGCAACTGCACGGTCCGGGCCACGTCCAGCCCGGTCCCCGTGCCGCTCAGCTCGGTCAGGATCTCCGGGCCGAGCTGAGCGGCGACGACCGCGCCCTGCGAACCGCTGAACGCCGTGCGGCCGGGCAGCTCCACGGAGCCGTTCCCGCCGCGTACCGCTTCGGTGACCAGCATCGCGGCCAGCGGGGCGGTGGTCGTCGCGGGGGAGCGGCCGTCCAGCGCGGCGAACAGCCGTCCCGCGGCATCGAACTCGGCCCCGGTGCGGTCGTCGACCCCGGGCGCGGTCAGCGCGTCGACCAGTTGCCGGGTGCGCTTCGCGTCCAGTGCGTAGGGCCGCTCGGCGGCCCAGCCGGCGGCGGCGGCCCGCTCGTTCGGCCCCAGCGCGATGCCCGCGCACAGGGCCGTCACCGCCACCGGCCCGGCGGCGAACGGCTCCCCGGGCAGCTCGGCCGCCTCCCGGAACAGCTCCGGCGTACGGCTCCGCCAGATCCGGGCCGCGGTCTCGGCCCAGGCGTCGTCCACCACCCCTTCCGGGCGCGGACCGGTGCAGGTGTGCACCCGGAACCCGGAACCGGACAGCTCGTGCGCGTCCTGCGACAGCACGCCGACGATGTGCTGCGGGGCGCGGTGCGGGTGGCGGGTGTACGTGGTGAAGGTCAGCCGCTCGGAGCACTCCGGTGGCAGGACGGCCGCGGCCAGCGCGATCCACCGGGCCACATCCGCGCTCTGCCGTTCGACGAGCACGACCCTGGAGGGCTCGGCCGTCTCGCTCAGTCGGCGCAGATCGGCCAGGACGCCCGCGAGCCAGGGGCCGCGGGAGACGGCGAAGTCGTTGAGCCCCTCACGTTCACCCGTGCGGCCGATGGCGGCGGTGAGCGCGGTGACCGGATCGACCGCCGGTATCCGGTCCGGTGTCGCGGCGGCCCAGCGCGCCGACCGGCAGGCGGTGATCGGGAGCATCCCGCCCGGCAGTTGGGTGCCGGCGGGGAGGTGGACCGCATGGGCGTGGAAGCGCAGGGAGGACAGCTGTGCGGTGCGGACCGGCACGGTCCGGGACAGCAGATGGCTGCCGTCGGACAGCACACTGAAGCTGAACGATTCGGGCAGCGCGCGCAGCGCGTTGTCGGTGACCTGCCGAGGGGTGCCGGCCGGTGGCTCGTACGCCAGGAGCGGACCGGCCTCGGTCAGCGCCGACGCGGGTATCGCCGCGTCAACTGCGCTGAAACGGGCGGGTATCGCCGCGTCCTCGCTGCTTTCCGGACCGTCCCCGTACGTTGCGGAGGTGTAGTGCAACTGCGCGAGGCTCATGCGTTGGCTCTCTTCGTCCCTGCCATGAATGTCCCCTGCCACCCACACCCGCCGTCCCGTGGTGGCAGCGCCGCCCCGGAAGAGCGACGACCCCGGCGGGGAGAGTTCCGCAGTCGCTGGGGCGACGCTATCAAGGACCCGCGTGCCCTTGCGGCGCGAAGCCCGAGCGCGGGCGGTGAGGGGGCGTCACCTTCCCGCCCGGTGGTCCCGAAGCGCCCGTGCGATCAGGTCGTGGATCAGGAACTCTCCGGGCGCACGGTTCTCCTTGAGGCGGTCGAGGCCGCCCAGGGTGAACCAGTCGTAGGCGGAGTGCTTGGACCATTCCAGGGCGGGGCTGCTCAAGTCACCTTCGACCTCGACGAGATAGTCCGCCTCGCGACGCGGGCCCGCTCCGTCGTTGCCCGTCCATGTGCTGGTGCCGAGAAACCGCCGCACATGGCGCAGCCGCCAGCCGGTCTCCTCCTCGACCTCCCGGGCCAGCGCGTGCAGAAGCGGTTCACCGGCCTCGACATGGCCGCCCACGATGTCCCACGTGTCGGGAAAGAGGCGGCGGTCGGGGCTTCGCTTCTGCGCGAACGCCGCGCCGTCCGCGTTGAGGATGACCGCTCCGACGGTCCACAGCGTGCCGGGGAGGGGAGCGGGCACCTCGACGCCGCCGCTCACGGTGAACGCGTTGTTGTCTGTTGGCATGTCGGCCAGACTAGAAAGCCCCGGCGCCGGGGCCCGGCGTCCGCTACGCCACCGTGGCCGACCGGCGCGACCTGATATCGCCCTTGTAGCCGACGGCGGACCCTCGCCAGAGTGTGGGAATGATCCTTCCCTTCACCCACGATGGTGAGTCCGGCAGCGTGACCGTGAGCCTTGAGCAGGTCGATGATCCGCTGACGATCGGTAAGCACCCTGCCTCGCAGGGGTTTCCGTGCTGCACCTCCACCGTGTCCTATCCCGGCAGGGGATACCGGGCCATGTTCGGCTGGGTCCAGTTCGTCCGGTCCACGGACAACACCACGGGCGGCGCAGGCTTCGACATGGACCCGTTCATCCTCTTCGAGGACGCGCCTTCCCCGTATGCCTTCTTCGGCCACAAGCCGACCCTGTTCGACGCCCCGTCACGGGCCGAACGCCGTCCCCTGGCCTGGCTCGCGCACAGCTTTCTGGCGTACACCCCCCTGGACCGTGAACAGCGCTGCGTGCTGCCGCTGGCCGGCTTCTCCTGGGGCTTCGACATCGATGACGCGGGCGACATCACCGTCCGGCCGGCGGCGGCGCTGACCGCCGCCGACTGGGACGAGCACCTGCCGTACCTCGGCGACAGCCATCCCGCCTGGGAGTTCGACAAGTGGCAGGCGGGCGCTCAGCCCTGAACCGGGTACGTGACGAAGTTCGGTCAAGTGGCGGGGGAGAGGGCGAGTTGGGGGCCCTCTTCGACCGTGGAGTCCCGGATGCGGACTGGACAGCGGTACGCGGCTGGTCTTCCTCGCGGGGTCGGCCGAGGCTGTCAGACCCTTGTCGGCCCCGCCCCCCGTCGACAGGGGCACCATCCAGTCAGTTGTTGACGCGTACATGGCAAGTTGAGGGTTTCTGTGGGACCTTCCATGGCGTGCCCGGAGCCGTGTCGCCCCCCTCACCACGGACGCGGACGGGCCTGCACCCAACACCCCCACAAGTGCGTGGCAAGAAGGAGTGACATGAGGCTCACACCGAAACTCTTGTGCGTCACCGCCCTGGCCTTCGCGGTCACCGCGGGCGCGTCCGCCGCGGCCAGCGCGGGCCCCGCGGCCTCGCAGCGGGTCGACGGCAGCATCGCGGCCGCGGGCAGCACCTGTACCTGGACCGACGCGACCGCCAGCGCGGACCCGCCCGCCGGCCTGACCATCGACCACGCCACCGTCAACAGCAGCCTGAGCTGCAGCGGCGGCACGAGCGCCACCCTCAACAACGACCCGGCCGTCACCTTCGACGACGCGGCGGGCACGGCGACGTCCGACCTCATCGACATCACGGTGAAGCAGTCCATCGTCACCTGCAGCTACAAGGCGACGAACGTCGGGTGGACCCGTGACGGCTCCACCCGCGCCTACCGGAACCAGGCGTTCACCGCGTCAAAGAGCTCCGGCAGCTTCCTCTGCCCGGGCTCGTTCTCCGCCGAACCCGGCTCCGCCTCGCTGAGCTTCCACTGACACACGCATCGCGCCGACCTCGCGCCGCCGCCGACGGAGACTCGTCGGCGGCGGCGCGAGGTC
>NZ_JAFMPZ010000220.1 GCF_017353455.1 Streptomyces laculatispora | reverse complement strand
CCCCCGACACCCCGCACCCCCGTGAGCGCCTGCGCGCCGGCCGCGACCCGTGCCCCGGCCCCGGGATCACACCGGTGAGCGGCGCCATCGACGCCCGGTCGCTCGCCGTGGTCGTCTTCCTCGGATTCGTCGCCGTGTCCCTGCTGCTGTGCGGGCTGGCCGCGGCGGACCAGGACGACCCGGAACACTTCTACGCGGGCGGCGGCTCCGCACTCGGCCCGGCCGGCGCCGGTCTGGCCATCGCGGGCGACTACATCTCGGCGGCCACCCTGCTCTCCACCACCGGTGCCGTCGCGCTCGCCGGTTTCGACGGCATCCTGTTCGCCGCCGCCACCGTCGCCTCACTGGTGCTGGTCATGCGGATCCTGGCCGAACCGCTGCGCCGCAAGGGCGTGTTCACCCTCGGGGACTTCCTCGCGGACCGGCTCGGCGACCCGTCCGTACGCCGCGCCCTGGGCATCACGACCCTGGTCGTCCTGACCCCGCTGCTGCTGGTGCAACTCGCCACCGCGGGACGGGTCATGGCCGCCATGTTCGGGCTGCCGGAGGGGGCGCTCACCGGCTGCACCGTGGCCAGCGGTGCCCTGATGGTCTGCTACTGCGCGGTCGGCGGAATGCGCGGAACGGGGTACAGCGCCGGGACCGTGGTCGGCCCCGGCCGAACCGTGCAGCTTTTATTGCGCAAAATTTCTTTCCTATCTATCGTGGAGGGCATGGCAAGCAACGAATCACGCCGGGTGTCCGACCTCGGCACGCTCAAGGCGTTCGGGCACCCGCTGCGGATGAAGCTCTACCGGGCGCTCTACATCGCCCGGCAGGCCACCGCGTCCCAGCTCGCGGAGCAGGTCGACGAGCAGGTCTCCCTGGTCAGCTACCACCTGCGCAAGCTCGCCGACCACGGCCTGATCGAGGAGGCCGAGGGGCAGGGCAAGGACGGCCGCGAGCGCTGGTGGCAGCCCGCCTCGAAGGGGCTGCGCTTCCACGACGAGGACTTCAGCGACGCGCCCGAGAAGGCCGCCACCCACACCGCCGTCAGCCGGCTCTCGTTCGACCAGCACATCGAGCTGTACCGCCGCTTCCTGGACGCGTACCGGAGCTGGACGCCCCCGTGGCGCAAGAGCTCCTTCACCTCGGAGTACCTGGCCCGGCTGAACCCCGAGGAGCTCGCCTCGCTCGAACGCGAGCTGCACGAGGTCATCAACCGGTACGAGGAGCAGGGCCGCGCCCGCGACGAGGCCGGAGACACGGAGAACCGCGAGAACGTCGCGCTGCATGTGTACGGATTCCCGTTCCGGACCTGACCCGGCCACCCGAGAGGACGCCCCCGTGACCGTCACGCTCACGCCCGAAAAGGCTCCGGAACGCCCCGCCCACCGCGACGGAAACGTCCTGCGCTGGCTCGGCGCCTACACCGCGTCGACGATCGGCGACAGCGTCTACTACATGGCCCTCGCCTGGGCCGCCGCCCGCACCGGAAGCGCCTACCAGACCGGCCTCGTGCTGGCGGTCGGCTCCATACCCAGGGCCCTGCTGCTGCTCGGCGGGGGAGTACTCGCCGACCGGTTCGGGCCGCGCCGCGTCGTGGTCGTGAGCGACACCGCCCGCTGCCTCGTCATCCTCGGGCTGGCCGGGGCGCTGCTCCTCACCTCGCCCACCGTGTGGATGCTGATCGCCGTCGCCCTGGTCTTCGGCGCGGCCGACGCCCTCTTCCTGCCCGCCGTCGGCGCCCTGCCGCCCCGGATCACCGCAGCCGGCCAGCTCGCCCGCGTCCAGGGGATGCGCGGCCTCGCCACCCGCGCCGCCAACCTCACGGGAGCCCCGCTCGGCGGCCTCGCCGTCGCCCTCGGCGGCCCGGTCCTCGCGTTCGCCGCGGCCGGTGTGCTCTTCGCCGTCTCGCTGCCGCTGCTGCTTTCCGTACGGATGAGCCCGCTGCCCGCCCCGGAACAGCCGGCCGAACCCGCCGGCACGGCCTGGCGCGAACTCGTCGACGGACTGCGCCACATCCGCCGCCACCCCCTGCTGGGCCCGCTGATGCTCGTCGTCGGCGTCAGCGAACTGGGCTTCGTGGGACCGCTCAACCTCGGCCTGATCCTGCTCAGCCAGGAACGCGGCTGGGGCGCCTCCGGAATGGGCTGGGTCATCGCCGCCTTCGGCGCCGGAGCGGGCGCGTCCGCGCTGCTGCTCGCCGTACGGGGGCGGCTGCCCCGGGCCGGGCTCGTCATGTGCCTCACCGTGCTGATCGGCGCGGCCGCCATCGCCGCCCTGGCGTACGCGCCCTCCGTACCGCTCGCAGCCGGTGTCGCGGTCCTCATAGGGCTCTTCGTCGGACTCGGCGGCGCCCTGTGCGGAGCCCTCGTCCAGACCGCCGCGGACCCCGCCTACCTGGGCCGGGTCACCTCGGTCTCGACCCTGTTCACCCACGCCCTCGCACCGCTCAGCTACCCGGTCACCGGCGCGGCCGCGGCCCTCTGGGGCACCGGCCCGGTCTTCGTCGCCAGCGCCTCGCTGTGCGCGGCGGGGGCGGTGGCGGGCCTGGCGCTCGCTCCGCTGCGCCGCGCGGAACTCCCGCGCTGAGCACCGGTGCCGCGGCCCGCCGCCGGACCCGGACCTACATACCGAGCTTCGCCGTCGTCACCCGGGAGATCGCCTCCTGGTCACCCTCCAGCTCCACCCGCGCCGCGTCCTGCCGCCCGAACGCGAACAGCAACAGCTCGCCCGGCTCACCGGTCACCGTCACCACCGGGGTGCCCTTGTGCGCGACCACGGTCTGCCCGTCGGGACGGCGCAGCACCAGCCCCACCGGGGCCTTCCGCCCCAGCATCCGGGCCGCCTTCTCCGTACGCGACCACAGGACATCGGCGAAGACCGGGTCCAGCTCCCGCGCCGTCCAGTCCGGCTGGGCCCGGCGCACGTCCTCCGTATGGACGTAGAACTCGACGGTGTTGGCGACCTCGTCCAACTGCTTCACGCCGAACGGGGACATCCGCGGCGGACCCGTACGGATGAGCTGGATCAGCTCCTCGTACGGCTTCGAGGTGAATTCGTTCGTGATCCGCTCGCCCCGGCTCTTCAGGGGGCCGATCACCAGCCCGGCCGCCGCGTCGGGCCTGCGCTCCCGCACCACCACATGGGCTGCCAGGTCCCGGGCCGTCCAGCCGTGGCAGAGGGTCGGGGCCTCCGGGCCCGCCGCCTCCAACAGGTCGGCGAGCAGAAGTCGTTCGCGCTTCGCATGGGTCGACATGTCCGCCAGCGTACGACCGGTGTCCAGCGTCCGCCCAGTGGACGTGCGCCCGGACGGCCCTCCTCGCCACGGCACAATGGGCACATGACCAGCACGCCCACGCCCGGCACCCCACCGCCCGCCAGCGGCCTCGACCCCGCCATCGCCGCCCGCCTCAAGCGCGGCGCCGACGGACTGGTGCCGGCC
>NZ_JAFMPZ010000219.1 GCF_017353455.1 Streptomyces laculatispora | reverse complement strand
ATCAGTGCGACGGTCTCGCCGCCCTCGTGGGCATGGTCGAGCCGGCCTCCGGCAGCGTCCTGGTCGGCGGCCGCACCCCGCACCGCACGCCGCCGCGCGAGATGGTGCGCCGGGTCGGCCTGGTACCGCAGGAGCCGCGCGATCTGCTGTACGCGGACACGGTCGCCGCCGAGTGCGCGGCGGCGGACGCCGACGCGGGCGCCGCGCCGGGCAGTTGCCGGGCCCTGGTGTCCGAGCTGCTGCCCGGCGTACCGGACGACACCCACCCCCGTGATCTCTCCGAGGGGCAGCGGCTCGCCCTGGCGCTCGCCCTCGTGCTCACCGCCCGGCCCCCGCTGCTGCTCCTGGACGAGCCGACCCGGGGCCTGGACTACGCGGCGAAGGCCCGGCTCGTCGGGGTGCTGCGCGCACTGGCGGCCGAGGGCCATGCGATCGTGCTGGCCACGCACGACGTGGAGCTGGCCGCCGAGCTGGCGCACCGGGTGGTGATCCTCGCCGACGGTGAGGTGGTGGCGGACGGGCCGACCGCGCAGGTCGTGGTGTCGTCCCCGGCGTTCGCCCCGCAGATCGCCAAGATCCTGGCCCCTCAGGAGTGGCTGACCGTGACGCAGGTGCGCGAGGCGCTGGGGGGCGTCGCATGAGCAAAACGACCGGGCGCGGGACGCGGCCGGTGCGGCTCGGGCCGCGGGCCGTCGCAGCGCTGGTGCTGATCAGCGCGATCGGCGTGGTCGCCTTCGGCTGGCCGCTGCTGGCCGGGGCCGATTCGGGCCTCGCCCATTCGCAGGACGCCCCCTGGCTGTTCGCCGCGCTGCTGCCGCTGCTGGTCGGGGTGGTGGTCGCGATGATCGCGGACGCCGGGCTCGACGCGAAGGCGGTGGCGATGCTGGGGGTGCTGGCCGCGGTCGGCGCTGCGCTGCGGCCGTTGGGGGCGGGCACGGCGGGGCTGGAGCCGATGTTCTTCCTGATGGTGCTGAGCGGGCGGGTGCTGGGGCCCGGCTTCGGCTTCGTGCTCGGCTCGGTGACGATGTTCGCGTCCGCGCTGCTGACCGGCGGGGTGGGCCCGTGGATGCCGTTCCAGATGCTGTCGATGGGCTGGTTCACGATGGGCGCGGGGCTGCTGCCGGGGCCGGACCGGCTGCGCGGGCGCGCCGAGCTGCTGATGCTGGCGGCGTACGGGGCGGTGGCGGCGTTCGCGTACGGGACGGTCATGAATCTGTACGGGTGGACGATCGTGCCGGGCCTCGGTTCGGGCATCTCCTTCCATCCCGGAGACCCGGTGCCGGAGAACCTGGTGCGCTTCCTCGCGTACTGCACGGCCACCTCGGCCGGCTGGGACCTGGGCCGGGCCGTGCTCACCGTCGTACTGACGCTGACCGTCGGGACGGCGCTCCTGAAGGCGCTGCGCAGGGCCACCCGGCGCGCCGCCTTCGAGGCCCAGGTCACATTCGACGTCCCGGACGAGTGAGGGCACCCACAGGACCTTGGTCCGTACGAAACGGCAGTCCAACAGCTGGTACTGAGCCGGCCCGGACCCCGTCCAGCAGTGACCGACAACCCCGACCGCAGTGCGGTCGGGGTTGTCGGCGTCCGCGCCCGGGGTCAGCGTCACGCCGCCGCGGCGTCGAACCAGCGCACGATCTGCGGACCCGACTTCAGATACGTCTCGTTGTGACTGACCGGCCCCTGGTCGGTCACCGGCGCCTCGACGCCCCGCTTCGCCAGGTCGGCCGCGCAGTGACGGGCGTTGGCGATCGGCACGTCGGTGTCGCCCGACGAGGAGTAGAGCCGTACCGGGACGTCCGGCTTCCAGGCGCAGTTGCCGTCCTGGGCGCGGTACGCGGCGAGCAGGGCGCCGCTCGGCTGCTGGATCTGCCGGTAGTAGTCGTCGGTGAGCAGTTCCTTCAGCGTCGCGGGGAGGGCCTGGAAGATCTCCTCCTCCGTGTGGTTCGTGTCGAAGAGAGCGTCGACGATGTCCGCGTACGGCTCCCGGAAGGCCTCGGAGGGGTCCTTCCAGAGCGGGTGGAGCCGGTTCTGCGCGGTGAGGAAGTACGTCATGTAGAAGATCGCGCTCGTTGGGTTGATGCTGCCGTCGAAGGTGCCGGGGGCCTCGGCGTGCTCGATGTCGTACGGTCCCGACACGGGGGCCAGGGCCCGCAGGGTGAAGCGCCGGTCGGCGCCGCTCTCCAGCGCCCTGCCCAGCGCCATGGCCACCTGGCCGCCCTGCGAGAAGCCGCTCGCGTACACGTCACCGGTGAGCGGGCGGCCCAGCCGGAGGGCGGCGGTGCGCGAGGCGCGGAGCATGTCGAGCGATGCGGTGACGGCGGACCGGGTGTCCATGTACGGATGGAATCCGGGGCCCCTGCCCAGGCCCAGGTAGTCCGGGGCGGCGACCGCCCGCCCCGCCGAGGCGTGGAGGTAGGCGGCGTAGCGGCCGGAGTCCTCGCCGACCGAGGGCGCGTAGTCGCGGTGGACCATCGTGCCGTGGGTGTCGGACACCAGGTCCAGCCGGTGGGCGCCGCCCTCGGGGAGCACGAGGAGCCCGGTGGCGGTGGTGGGACCGCCCTGCGGGGTGACGGTGCGGTAGGTGAGGCGGTAGGCCCGGACGCCGTGTCTGACGGTGGCCGTGTCCATGCCCGCCGTGGCGAGGAAGTCCGCGACGCCGGCCCGGCCGACGCGGGCGACGGGGGTGAGGGCGAGGAGTCCGCCGCGCGCGTCGTGCCGCTGCGCGGAGGCCTGGCGGCCGGGCGCCGAGTGCCCGGCCGCCGCGGCCGGAACCGTGCTCAGTGCGGCGAGGACCACCACGGTGGCGGCGGCCAGGAGTCGTCGAGTCCCGTTCGCCCGGGTGGAGTTGCTCGCGTTGTTTTCCATGGCCCCGACGCTAGGCAACCGCGGCCGGCGCCGACATCCGCGTACACCCCCGCCCAGGGGTGTACCTGGCAGCACCATCGGGCCGGGGCGTCCCACCACCCTGCGCGGCTACAGCCGCTGGATGATCGTTCCGGTGGCCAGCGCTCCGCCCGCGCACATGGTGATCAGCGCGAACTCCTTGTCCCTGCGCTCCAGTTCGTGCAGTGCCGTGGTGATCAGCCGGGCCCCGGTGGCGCCGACCGGGTGGCCGAGCGCGATCGCACCGCCGTTGACGTTGACCTTCTCCAGATCCTGCTCGAAGACCTGGGCCCAGCTCAGCACGACCGACGCGAAGGCCTCGTTGATCTCCACGATGTCGATGTCCTTGAGCGACATCCCGGCCTTGCCGAGCACCGCACGGGTGGCGTCGACGGGTCCGTCGAGGTGGAAGTGCGGGTCGGAGCCGACCAGTGCCTGGGCCACGATCCGGGCCCGCGGCTTGAGTTTGAGCGCCCGCGCCATGCGCTTGGACGCCCACATGATCGCGCAGGCGCCGTCGGATATCTGTGAGGAGTTGCCCGCGGTGTGGATGGCGGTGGGCATCACCGGCTTGAGCCCGGCGAGCCCCTCCATCGTGGTGTCGCGCAGCCCCTCGTCGCGGTCGACCAGCCGCCACATGCCCTGCCCGGCGGCCTGTTCCGCCTCGGTGGTGGGCACCTGGACCGCGTACGTCTCCCGTTTGAAGCGCTCCTCGGCCCAGGCGGCGGCCGCCCGCTGCTGCGAGACCAGACCCAGCGAGTCGACGTGTTCGCGGGTGAGGCCGCGCTTGCGGGCGATGCGCTCGGCGGCCTCGAACTGGTTGGGCAGGTCGACGTTCCACTCGTCGGGCCACGGCTTGCCCGGCCCGTGCTTGGAGCCGCTGCCGAGCGGCACCCGCGACATCGCCTCGACCCCGCAGCTGATGCCGACGTCGATCACCCCGGCCGCGACCATGTTGGCGACCATGTGGGAGGCCTGCTGCGAGGAGCCGCACTGGCAGTCCACGGTCGTCGCGGCGGTCTCGTACGGAAGCCCCACGGTGAGCCAGGCGTTGCGCGCGGGGTTCATGGACTGTTCGCCGGCATGGGTGACGGTGCCGCCGACGATCTGTTCGACGCAGTCGGCCTGGATGCCGGTCCGGCCGAGAAGTTCACGGTAGGTCTCACCCAGCAGATAGGCCGGGTGCAGATTGGCGAGCGCGCCTCCGCGCCTGCCGATGGGAGTGCGTACGGCTTCGACGATGACGGGTTCCGCGGCCATGAGCTCGTCCTCTCCTCGCACTTCCGCAGAGGCGTCCCGGCGCCCACGGAAGGAACTAGTACGCGTTCTAGTTCTGCGTGCAGTCTTATGAGGATTACCCCCGGTACGCAAGGGGCTTGCACGGACCTTGCCCATGCTTCACCGTCAGCACCCACCACAATCCGGCCTGGTTCACGGATTCTTCACGCAACAGATCCGGCCACGCCTCTTGTCAGTTGTAGAACTCGTTACTACCTTTCGGGCAACATCTGATGGGTCGTCAGACATTGCTCGGGCGGCTCTCGGACCGACCTGGAGTTGCCGATGCCCTGCCCCCATCTGCCCGAAGGGTTCGACTTCACCGATCCCGATCTGCTCCAAGCCCGCATACCGCACCCGGAGTTCGCCCGGATGCGCGAGACCGCACCGGTCTGGTGGTGCACCCAGCCCGCCGGTATCTCCGGCTTCGACGACGAGGGCTACTGGGTCGTCACCCGGCACGCGGACGTCAAGTACGTCTCGACCCGGCCCGAGCTGTTCTCGTCCAACACCAACACCGCGGTGATCCGCTTCAACGAGACGATCAGCCGCGACCAGATCGACGTCCAGAAGCTGATCATGCTGAACATGGACCCGCCCGAGCACACCCGGGTCCGCCAGATCGTCCAGCGCGGCTTCACCCCCCGCGCCATCCGCTCCCTGGAACAGGCGCTGCGCAGCCGGGCGCGCTCGATCGTCGAGACGGCGCTGGCCGCCGCGGACGCCGACGGCTCGTTCGACTTCGTCAACAACATCGCCGTCGAGCTGCCGCTCCAGGCCATCGCCGAGCTGATCGGCGTACCGCAGGAGGACCGGACCAGGATCTTCGACTGGTCCAACAAGATGGCCTCGTACGACGATCCGGAGTACGCGATCACCGAGGAGATCGGTGCCGAGGCGGCCATGGAGCTCGTCTCGTACTCGATGAACCTCGCGGCGGCGCGCAAGGAGTGCCCGGCCAAGGACATCGTCTCCCAGCTGGTCGCCGCCGAGGGCGAGGGCAACCTGCTGTCGGACGAGTTCGGCTTCTTCGTCATCCTGCTCGCCGTGGCCGGAAACGAGACCACCCGTAACGCCATCAGCCACGGCATGCACGCCTTCCTCACCCATCCCGAGCAGTGGGAGCTCTACAAGCGCGAGCGGCCGGAGACGACCGCCGAGGAGATCGTCCGCTGGGCGACGCCCGTGGTCTCCTTCCAGCGGACCGCCACCCAGGACCTCGAACTGGGCGGTCAGCAGATCAAGAAGGGCGACCGGGTCGGGATGTTCTACTCCTCGGCCAATAACGACCCCGAGGTCTTCGAGAGCCCGGAGAAGTTCGACATCACCCGCGATCCCAACCCGCACCTCGGCTTCGGTGGCGGCGGTCCGCACTTCTGCCTGGGCAAGTCCCTTGCCGTGATGGAGATCGACCTGATCTTCAACGCCATCGCGGACGTGCTGCCGGACCTGCGGCTGGTCGGCGATCCGCGGCGGCTGCGGTCGGCCTGGCTCAACGGCATCAAACAGCTCCAGGTGAGCACGACGCGCGGCTGAGCACGGCCCGGAACGCGACGCCGGGCAGGACCTGTCCGGCTGTTGCGGTACGCCCGTCCGCACCCCTGTACGAATGGCGGACGGGCGTGGCGGGATCATGGCGGGCATGCACGCCCTGCTCTCCGCTTTCGGGCCGATCTGGATGCTGACCGCTGCCGGGTACGCGGTCGGCCGCAGCGGCCTCCTCGGGGCGCAGGCCGAGGCCGTGCTCGGCCGTTTCGTCTTCCATGTCGCCATGCCCGCGGCCCTGTTCAGCATGGTGTCGGGGTCCCGGCCGGCCGGCTTCGCCCAGCTGCCGGTGGTGGCGTTCGCGGCGGCCACGGCGCTGGTGTCCGGTCTGGGATACGTGGTGGCCCGGCGGTTCTTCGGCCGCGGGAGGGCCGACGGGGCGATCAGCGGCATGGCCTCCGGCTACGTCAACTCCGCCAACCTGGGCATCCCGGTGGCGGTGCAGGTGCTCGGTGACGCCTCGTTCGTCGCGCAGGTCATCCTGTTCCAGGTGCTGCTGGTCTCACCGGTGATCCTGACCCTGCTGGACTCGGGGACCCGGGCGGCCGGCGGTCCCGGCGGCGGGCGCCCCGGCGGCGGGCTGCGACGGATGCTCACCATGCCGGTCCGCAATCCGGTCATCATGGCCTCGCTGCTCGGCGTCGCCGTCTCCGCCGCCGGGCTGCGGCTGCCGGCCGCCCTCACCCACTCCTGCGATCTGCTGGGCGCCGCGGCCGTGCCGACGGCCCTGGTCACGCTGGGCCTGTCCCTGCACGGGGGCCCGGCAGGCGGGACCGCTCGCGTCGGGGGCCGGGCGGAGGTCGGGGTCGCGGTCACGCTGAAGACACTGGCGCAGCCCCTGACCGGCTTCCTCGTCGCCGGTCCGCTCCTGGGCCTGCCGGACCACCAGGTGCTGGCCGTGGTGCTCTGCTCGGCGCTCCCGACGGCTCAGAACGCCTTCATCTACGCCCGGGAGTACGGCCTGGACACCGGCCTCGCCCGCAATGCCGTGGTGGCCTCCACGGTGGTGTCGATGCTCACGCTGTCCTTCGCCACCTGGGCTCTGGGGCCGGCCCGCTGAGCCGTCCGAGTGGCGGGCGGTGCCCGGCGGGCGGATGCTGGGAGCGCGACGATCCACCTGCCGAAAGGGTGGCGGGGGAGCCTTGACGCCCCCGCCACCCCTTCGGCCCGCGTCCGCGGGCGGCCGCCGGCGGCTACGACTTGCCGGCCACCGCTTCACCCTCGGCCTTCGGTACCCGTTCCGGCACCGCCGCCCTGTCCGGCGGCCGCCCGGCCGCCGGGGGCTGCGCGGGCTTCACCGCGGGCTCCTGGAGCCGGCGGGGTCCGGACAGCAGGTAGGTCAGACCGAAGCCGAGCGCGACCACCAGCGCCCCGCCCACCGCGTCGAGCACCCAGTGGTTGCCCGTCGCGACGATCGCGGAGACCGTGAACAGCGGGTGCAGCACCCCCAGCAGCTTCATCC
The DNA here is from genome assembly GCF_017353455.1 of Streptomyces laculatispora. Lineage (GTDB taxonomy): Bacteria > Actinomycetota > Actinomycetes > Streptomycetales > Streptomycetaceae > Streptomyces > Streptomyces laculatispora. The sequence continues at coordinate 3,529 of NZ_JAFMPZ010000219.1, read as the reverse complement.
AGGTCTTCGGCGCGAGCATCACGATCACCACACCGCACCACAGCGACCAGCCGAAGTGCAGCGAGGGCATCGCGGCGTACTGGTTGGTCACCCCCGTCAGCGTGCCGTAGTCGGGCTTCGCGAAGTCCTGGACGCCGTGGACCGTGTCGATGAAGCCGAGCCCCGGCATCAAACGCGGCGGGGCCAGCGGGTAGAGCCAGAAGCCGACCAGGGCCAGCACGGTGGCGAAGCCGATGGAGCTGCGGACCCAGCGGTAGTCCGCGGGCCGGCGCACGTACAGCACACCGAGGATCGCCAGCGGCACGATGAAGTGGAACGTCGAGTAGTAGTAGTCGAAGAAGTCCCGCAGCCAGCCGACCCCGACGACCGCGTGGTTGACCCAGTGCTCGATGTCGATGTGCAGCCACTGCTCCAGCGAGTGGACCTGCCCGCCGTGATGCTCGGCGGTGGCACGGCCGGCCGTCGCGGCGAGCCTGACATGCTGGTACGCCGAGTAGACGACCCTGATCAGCAGGAGTTCCAGCAGCAGGTTGGGCCGGCTGAGCACCCGCCGCCAGAACGGCAGCAGCGGCACCCTGCTCCAGCGGGCCGCGACCGGGGCCGCGTAGTCGGTGGGGATCGGCTGCTGCCAGTACGGCGAGGTGCGCGGCAGGAACGGGGCGACGCACGCGGCCCCGAGCGCGGCGATCAGCAGCACGTTGTCGCGTACCGGGAACACCGCCTCGATGTTCGGCAGCAGCATCTTGCCGGGCAGCGTGATCACGAGGACCACGACGGCCGGCCACACCATCCGGTCCGAGGCGCGCGCGCCGACCCGGCCGACCACCGCGAGCAGCACCCACAGCAGCTGGTGCTGCCAGGCGGTCGGCGAGACGGCGACCGCGACACAGCCGGTCACGGCCACGGCGAGCAGCAGCTGGCCGTCGCGCGCGTACCGTACGGCGCGGCGCAGACCGAGGAAGCAGACGGCCGCGGCCAGCACCAGGAAGAGCGCGATCTCCAGCGGGCCCTCCAGCCCGAACCGGAGCAGCGCGCCGTGCAGGGACTGGTTGGCGAGGCTGTCCGCCTGATCGCCGAGGCCGGCCCCGGCGACGTGGTGCACCCAGTACGTCCACGAGTCGTGCGGCATCGCCGCCCAGGCCAGTGCCGTGCAAGCTGCGAACGCGGCGCCGCCGGTCAGCGCCGCGCGGCGTCTCCCGGTCAGCCAGAGCAGCACGGCGAACAGCAGCACGGTCGGCTGGAGCGCGGCCGCGACGCCGATCAGGACGCCCGAGGCGCGTTCCCCGCGGACCACGAAGCAGCCGACGAGCACCAGGAGGACCGGCAGGATGCTGGTCTGGCCCAGGTAGAGGGCGTTGCGGACCGGCAGCGAGAGCATCAGCAGGGTGATCGCGACGGGCGCGGCGAGCAGCGCCGTACGCCGGTTGACCGGGCCGGGCAGGGCGCGCGCCGCGATGATGCCGAGCGCGGCGACCAGCAGCAGCGAACCGAAGGTCCAGGCGACCCCGAGGCTCTGTTCGGCGGTCCGGGTGAGCGGCTTCAGCACCATCCCGGCGAAGGGGGTGCCGGTGAACCGGTCGGTGTCGTACAGCGAGCCCGTCACATGAAGCACACCGTTCTCACCGATCCAGGTCTCCAGATCGGTGAGCCGTTCGCCAGGCGGCTGCCGCAGCACCACCGCCATCTGCCGTACGGCCAACGCGGCCACAACCAGCCAGAGAACCGCCCGGGCCGCCCCGGTCCTCGTCCCTGCCGTCGCATCTCCGCGCACACTGTGCTCCGCATTCGCCACGCTGCGCCGACCCTCCCGCCGTCTTGTGCCGGCCCTCGATCCGGGCATGCTGTGAAACCTTCGCATTGCGCTATGAGGTAGACACAATCAACCCCCTCTTCGCCTGACTGTCACCCGGCTTTTGTCCGAAAGAATGCCCGCCCGTTCGATCGGGCCGGGACCGGGTGGCCGGAACCGGCCGGGCCGCCGCCACGTCTGTGCCCGTGACCAGGGCCAACGGGGGAGGAGCCGGCGCATGGGATGGACGGGGACAGATCAGGGGACACGGGCCGGATCGCGTACGTGGGCGGTGCGCGCGCTCTCCCTGGTCATGATGCTGGTGTCGCTGCAGCTCGGCTCGCTGATCGCACCGGCGTACGCCTGTGGCTGCGGGGCGATGGTGGTGGACCGCGACAGCCGGGTCACGGTCGACCGGGAGACCTCCGTGGTCAGCTGGTCCGGCGGCAGCGAGCAGATCGTGATGCGGCTCACTGTCCGCGGGAACGCCCCGGCGGCGGCGTGGATCATGCCCGTGCCGCACCGGGCCACGGTCGGGCTGGGTGACGCCTCGCTCTTCTCCGAGCTCGAAACCCTCACCGCGCCGGTCCACGAGATACGGCACTACTTCTGGCCACGTGCGAAGGACTGGCCGTTCGGCGGTTCGGACCGGGCATCCGGATCCGGTGCGGCCCCCGCGGCGGCCGCACCGGTCGGAGTGGTCGGCCGTGAGCGGCTCGGGCCATTCGACGTGGCCCGGCTGACCGCGACCGACCCCGCGGCCCTGGAGGGCTGGCTGACGGACAACGGCTTCGAACTCCCGGACCGGCTGTCGACGGCGCTGCGGCCCTACGTCGATCAGAAGTGGGAGTACGTGGCGATCCGCCTCGCCCCTCGAGAGAAGGGCGGTCCGCTGCTCGGCCGGCTCGACCCGCTGCGGCTGCGTTTCGCCAGCGAGCGGCCGGTCTACCCGATGCGGCTGTCCCGGCTCGCTGCGACGCCGCAGTCGCTGGGGCTGTACGTGCTGGCGGCGGACCGGATGGAGCCGCGCGGCGCGATCGGCGGCGAGCCGCCCGATGTGACCTATGCGGGGCGGGTCGACGCCGGGCAGCAGAAGGGCGAGTACCCGGCCCTGGGGGCGCTGACGGGCGGGAAGCCGGTGTTCGTCACGGCGATCGACCAGTCGTTCCCGCGGCCGGAGCTGATCGACGGGGACCATGAGCTCCGGGCCGCGGCCGCCGACACCCCGTACCGGACCACGTACTACCACGACGAGCTGCTGAGCGTGGGGCCCGTTCCGGCCTGGGTGCTGTCGCTGCTCGGCGCCGCGGCGGTGGCGGTCGCGGCGGTGCTGCTGCTGGTGCGGACCAGGCGGCGGCGACCGGTCGCACCGCCGCCGCCGGTCACCGCGCCGCCACCGCTGCGGTGAGCGCGGGCGCCCGAGGACGCCCTGCGGGGCTCAGCCCTCCACCGGGGTGTCCGCCTGCCAGCCCGTGAAGAGCGGGACCTCGCCGCCGCCGTCCAGGACCACGATCCCGAACGGGCGGTCGAAGGCGATGTGCCGGAAGCGCTGCTGCACGGGCGCCGCGCCCCCCGGTGCGGCGATGACGGTCACGGCCGCGGCCTGCACGCCCTCCTCGGCGACCTTCACCACGGCCTCCTGCACCACCTGGGAGATCAGGAGCGGCTCGGGCGACATCCACCCGAAGTCGGCGGCGGCGCTCGTCGCGACCCGGATGCCGAGCGCCGGCAACTGATCGG
>NZ_JAFMPZ010000218.1 GCF_017353455.1 Streptomyces laculatispora | reverse complement strand
CGGTGAAGCTCATCAGCACGCCGGCGACACCCGGACCGAACCGGAAGGCGAGGAAGAGCAGGAAACAGGGGAGGACGAAGAGCAGGCCGATCCGGGCCTCGCGGCGCGCCTGCGGCCCGCTGCGACGGCCCCGGCGGGTGGGTTCCGCGACGACTGCCACGGGGATCTCCTTGCGGTACGGGGGAATTGCGGTGGATCGGGGGGTGTGCCCCCGGGGGGTGCGGGGCCGTGGTCCGGGCGCGGCCGGACCACGGCCCCGCAACGGTCAGCGGCCGAGCATCGCCTGCGCGGCCTTCTGTGCGGCGTTCAGCGCGTCCTGCGGGCTCTTCTTGCCGAGCAGCGCGGCCTGGATCTCCGGGGCGAGCACGCCCTGGACCTCACGCGCCTTGTCCTGGAGCGGGCCCACGTCCATGCTCGGCAGGGTGGCGCCGACGGCCGTCTGCAGAGCGTCGTCCGGGTACAGGTCGCCGCCGGACTTGCGGGCCGGGAAGTAGCCGGCGGCCTTCTGCAGTCCGGCCGAGTTCTTCGACTCGGCGACGAAGTTCAGCCAGTCGCCGGTGTTCTTCTTGTCGGCGCCCTTCAGCATCGACAGGGCGCCCACGGTGCCGTATCCGACCGACGCGGTGTCCTTGAGCGGCGGCTGGACGACGATGTTCTCCTTGCCCCAGAAGGGCTCGACGTCCGCCGGGGTGTTCTGCCAGGTGCAGGCGACCTTCCCCTTGGCGGTCGGGGTCTGCTCCAGCTTCGGGGTGGTCGTGACCAGGTCCCGGTCGGTGTAACCGCCGTCGACGAGCTTCTTCAGGTACGTCAGGGCCTTGACGCCGGCCGCGTCGTTGAAGGTGACGTTCTTGCCGTCCTCGGAGAAGACGTCGCCGCCGGCCTGCCAGAGCAGCGGGTAGAAGGTCATGTTCAGTGTCTGCTGGGTGTCACCGCTGTAGCTGGTGGCGTAGTAGCCCTTCTTCTTCAGCTTCGGGGCCAGTGCCTGAAGATCCGCCCAGCTCGACGGGTAGGTCTTCTCACCGATCGCGGCGAACACGCGCTTGTCGCAGATCAGCGGGTTGGCGCTGGTCAGGATCGGAGTGGCGACCGGCTTGCCGTCGACCGTGACGGACTTCAGCGCGAAGTCCGTGTAGTCCGACTTGGCGGAGGCCGGCATGTACTCGTCGGCCGGGACGATGTTCTTGGCGTACTTGGGCAGCTGGTCCGGGATCAGGTAGACCGCGTCGGGGCCCTTGCCGGAGGCGATCGCGGTGGCCAGAGCGGTGTCGCGGTTGGCCCACGGGAAGGTCTCCACCTTCACCTTGACGCCTTCGTGCTTCTTCTCGAACGCCTTGACCAGGCCGTCCCAGTAGGCCTTGTTCTTGGCCTCGTCGAAGATGACCGGGTAGGTCCACATGGTCACGGTGTTGTCGTCGCCGCCGCTGCCGGAACACCCGGCCAGCACACCGGCGGCGAGCGCGGTGGCCAGAACGGGGGCGGCGAGGGCGCGGACTCTGGAACGGCGGGTGAGCAGACGGGACATGAGGTGGTCCTCCGGGAACCTGGGGCGGGGCGGGGAAGAGGGCCTGGTCCGAACGACTGGCCCTTCAGGGGGTGTCACGTGGCCGGGACCGTCTGGACGGTGCCGGTGTGCCGGGCGCGTTCGGCGGCGAACGCCGCGAGATGGCTGCCGAGCGAGGTGGCGGGGCCGGAGCGGACGGCCCCGGCGTCACCGGTGGCGACGGCGGTGACGAACGCCTCGACGAGTGCGGCGTCCCCGCCGCCGTGCCCGTCGGCCGCGTTCGAACCGGACGCGCCGATTTCGTGGACGGTGGACTCGCCGGTCCGGAAGTCCTGCACCGTGACCCGCTCACCGTCGCCGATGAGCCAGCCGTGCGAGCCGAAGATCCGGGTCTGGCGGTGGGTCTGCTCGGTGAACGCGACCATCTGGAAGGTCGCGGTCACCCCGTCCGTCAACTGCATGGCGAGGACCTGGTGGTCCACCACGTCGTTGTCACTGCGGTACGCGCAGACCCCGTAGGGGCCCTCGCGCAGGGCCTGCACGAGACCGGCCTCGTCGGTCGCCTCGGTGACATGGGTGACCGGCCAGACCGCGCCCTTCTCGCGCAGCGTCGGCATGTACAGCTTCAGCGCGCTGTACGGGCAGCCGGACTCGACCGCACAGTCGAGGCAGCGGTCGGCGGACCCGGCCGGGGCGTTCTCGGGCCGGAAGTGCTTCAGTCCGCCGAAGCCGGTGACCTGCTCGATCCGGCCGCCCATGATGTACGTGATCCAGTCCAGGTCGTGGCAGGACTTGGCGAGCAGCATCGGGGAGGAGTCCTTCTCGCTGCGCCAGGGCCCGCGCACATAGCTGTGGGCGTAGTGCCACCAGCCGACCGGCTCCAGATGGTCGAGCGAGACGAGCTGCCCGAGCACACCGGAGTCCACGACGTCCTTCACCAGGTCGGTGTACGGGGTGTACCGCATGACGTGGCAGACGGCGAACAGCACCCCGGCCCGCTCCACCCCCTCGACGATCCGCCGGGTCTCCTCCTCGGTCGGGGCGAGCGGCTTCTCGGCGAGGATCGCGTAACCGGCCCCGGCCAGCGCCAGCACCGGCTCCACGTGGAAGCGGTCCTGGGTGGCGACGATGACGGCGTCGGCGATGCGGTTCTCGACGAGCGGCCGCCAGTCGTCGAATTCGACGGGTGCGCCGGCGGCGGCCCGCGCCGCGGGGCGCGGATCGGCGACGGCGACGAGTTCGGCGCGCTCCGGGTGCGCCTTGATCCACTCGGCGTACGTCAGACCGCGGTTGCCGGCGCCGACGAGTGCGACGCGTACGGGCCGGCCGGTGATCGGGGTATGCGTGGACACGGGGAATCCCTGGTACTCGATGGGCGGGGTGGTCAGAAGCGCAGCGTGGCCGCGGTGTGGGCGACGCGGTCGCCCTCGTCCGGGAGCGCGGTGCGCTCGGTGCCGTCCTCGACGCAGCCGGTGTGCAGCAGATGGCTGGAGCCGCCGAACGCCGCGGGCCGCAGTTCGAGCCGGCCACCGGTGAAGGTGGAGCCGGTGGCCCGGTAGCGGTTGGGCCCCTCGGTGAGCAGCACATGGGCGGTGCCCTTGGGCGCGGTCGAGTCGAGGCCGCCGAGCTGCCAGTCGACGGTGCGTCCGGAGCCGGTACGGGCGAGCAGGGCGCCGTCCTTGTTGGTGCCGGACAGCCGCGTCCCGTCGATGCGCAGCCGCTGGTCCTTCGCCGAGGTCAGCTTGAGACCGGTGTCGCGGAGTTCGCCGCCGAGGACGGTGATGTCGGTGTGCGCGAGCGAGACCGGGGCGGTGTCCTGGGAGCCGGTCAGCGTGCACTGGTCGACGACGAGCGGCCCGGTTCCGTTGAACACCGCGCCGTCCACGCCCTTCAGCGTGGTGCGCTGGAGGGTGAGCGGGGCGGTGACGTTGGACTGGGTGATCTCGGCGCCCGCGGTGAAGGCGAAGGAGGAGTCGGCGATCACGTTGGGCCGGGCGGACAGGTCGGAGGCCCGGGAGACGATCAGCGGACCCGTCGCCGTACAGCCCCGCATCTGCACGCCGTCCGCGTTGACCCAGAGCATTCCTGAGCCGTCCAGGGACTTCTTGCCGATGACCAGGACGTCCTCAAGGGTCAGATCGGTGATCTTGACGCGGGCCACGAACCAGGAGCAGGCGTGCCGGCGTACGGTGATCCGCTTGGCCCGGCCGCCCCAGGCCGCGCCCGAGTTGGCGAACGTCATCAGGCCGGAGTTGCCGGTGTAGGTGAGGTCGTGCTCGAACTGGCCGTGCGTCACGAACGGGCCCTCGTTGTCACCGTCGCCGTGGCAGTTGGTGACGTAGCAGTAGGCCGAGGCCGTGAAGTCGTTGAGGTGACGGGCGTTGGAGGTGTGACAGTCCTCCACGTGCCCGTACAGGCAGTAGATCTGCTGCGTGAGGTAGCCCGCGCCGCCGTAGGTGACGGACTTTGGGTTGGTCAGCGAGCACTGCTCGGTGCGGTAGTACGTGCACCAGCGGCGCATCACCACCGGCCAGAACGTGCCGATGGCCTCGATCCCGGAGACGTCGCAGCGCACCGCGTACTCGTAGGCGACCGGGTGCGAGCCGGTCATCTCGTCCTCGCCCCAGCCCTCGAAGACCATGTTGCGCACATGGGCGCGGTCGACGGGCTCGACGCGGGTCCAGGTGAGCGTGCGGCCTGCGGCCAGGTCCCAGCCGATCTGGTAGTTGACCCGGATGTGCGTGGAGTCGACGACATCGGTGACCTGGACGAGCCGCTGGATCTCCTTCTCGTACTTCCCCGACAGGGCGTTGATCTCCACGGACCACCACTGGCCGACCGAGAACGCCGCCGAGTCGCCGACCTCGAAGAGGTCCGAGAGGTCCGGCATCGGTGCGCTCAGCGTGTGGGTGACGGTGGTGTTCGTGGGGGTGCCGCGGAAGGAGAGGACGGCGCCGAAGGGGTTGTCGTGGGTGTTCTTCTCGATGCCTTCGGTGTGGAGGTGGTGGCCGCCGAAGTCGAGTTCGATGTTGGAGCGGTTCCAGAGGTGGCGTTTGGTGAAGAGGAGGTCGGTGTGGGCTTCGATGCGGTGGACGGTGGGGTCGG
>NZ_JAFMPZ010000574.1 GCF_017353455.1 Streptomyces laculatispora | reverse complement strand
CCCCGCCCCCCGGTCCGTGCTCACCGCCTACGACGCCTGGGAGGACGGGCATCCCGACCGCGGTCCGCAGGCCGCGGGTTTCGCCGCCGCCTTCCGCGCGGAACACGGGCACGGCCCCTCCTACAGCCAGCTGTGCAAGGGTCTGGGCTGGAAGCTGTCGCGGTCGCTGCGCGGCTTCGTCGTGCACCGGATCGTCGCCGAGGACTGGCTGACCGACACCTCACCGGTGCCGTGGACCCTGCGCCCGGGGAAGGTCGCCCAGGCCCACGGCATCGCCCTGCCGGGGCAGACGGCCCGCAGCACCCGCTGACTTCGCGGACTTCGCGGACTTCGCTGCGAGCTTGTCCCGTGACCGGGTGGGGGCAGGCCGGCCAGGCCGGTTCTGAGCATCGGTCCGTAGCGGGCGACGGCGTCGATCAGGGCGATGTGCGCGGCGCCTGGGCGGTTCCCGCCTTCGTGGTGCCGCGTGCGGAGAGGCTCAGCTTCGCGGCGATGAGGAGCGCGGCGAGGATGCCCGTGACGAGGACGGGCGAGGGCGTGAACGTTGCGGCGAGAATGGCGGCGACCGCGACCGGATGCACGATGTCGGCGGTGTCGAGCCGCACCGGGGTGGGGTGGTGCAGCAGCCACACGAGGGCGATGAAGACCGCGACCGGAACGGTGTAGGCCGCTGCCGCCGCGTGGTCGGAGAGGTGGCCGTGGCCCGTGGCGTGGGACACGTTGAGCGCGAGGCCGGCGCCGACGGCGGCCGCGGACGCGAAGACGAAGTAGTGCCCGTAGCCCCAGAGGAGAGCGACGCGGAGGGTGGTGAGCCGCTGGGGCGCGTTCTGCGCGAAGTACAGCCACCACAGGGCGAAGACGGTCAGGATGCCCCCGACGACGAGCGCGGCGAGGTCGCCGAGAGCCGCGTGGGTATCGAGGGAGGCGTGTACGGCACCGGTGGCGGCCGTGATCGACTCGCCGAGCACGATCAGCGTGAACAGGCCGTACCGCTCCGCGATGTGGTGCGGGTGCCAGGTGGTGACGGCCGCCCGCTCGGCCCAGACGGGGACGGCGATCTCGGCGACCACGAGGACCGCGAACGTCGCGAGTCCGCTTCCTTCGGGCAGGGCGAGGCGTACGACCCAGCCGACCTGCACCACGAGGATCCCCACGGCGTAGCGCAGGCAGCTGCGGCGCCGTTCGGGATCGGCGCGGGCGGCGCGCAGCCACTGGGCGACCATGGCGAGCCGCATGATGACGTAGCCCCAGGTGATGACCGTGAAGTCCTCGCGCTGGACCGCCTCGGTCGCGCCGGCGGCCAGGACGAGTGCGCCGGTGATCTGTACGAGGGTGAGCAGCCGGTAGGGCACGTCGTCGGTGTCGTACGCGGAGGCGAACCAGGTGAAGTTCATCCAGGCCCACCAGATCGCGAAGAACACCATCGCGTAGCCGAGCACCCCGTGGCCGATGCGCCCCTCGGCGAGCTCGTGCTCGAATGCCGTCGCCGCTTGGGCCACGGCGGTGACGAAGCAGAGGTCGAAGAAGAGTTCCAGCATGGTCGCGGTGCGGTGCTGCTCGTCGGCGAGGCGGGCGACCATCGGCCGGTGCCACGCGGACTCGTCGCGGGCGGGCTGTGAATGGCTCATGTGTCCGCATTCTTCCTGCCGGGCGGGCCGGGGCGCGGTCGATCGTGTGCCCATCGCGGGTGTGGTGCGGTGTGGGGGACCGTTCCCGGGGTGGTTCGAGGCGTTTCGCAGTGGTCCGGAGGAGTTCGTGGGCGGCGGCGGCGGCGGCTTGCGGCGGTCGGACGGCGGTGAAATCCGCTGGAAGGTGGCGGGCGGGCCTGCCGGACTCCGCCGTATGACTTATGGGACTCGCGGGACTCGCGGGACTCGCGGGACTCGCGGGATCGAGAACCCCCCGCCCGTTGAGCGCCCCGGAAGAGCGCGGTGCGCTCACTCCCCGGCCCTCGCTGTACTCCTACGCCCTGCGCCTCCACCGCGCGGAGCCCGAAGGCCGTTTCCCCGGGAAGGGATACGAGCTTCCCGATCCCTCTGAGCCGAAGCGTCAGGGCAGCCGTAGCTGGGCGAAGACCCGGGCGGCGCTGACCGATCTGCTCGGCCCTCTCCTCCTGGCCCCCGACCCGGTTCGGGCCGCCGAGCGGCTGCAGCGTCAACTCTCCGTACTCACCCAGGCCGTCCGGCCCGGCCATATCCAGCGCGTCGTCGGCGAGTTGGTGCTGGAGGACCAGGCCAGGGCACGTGCCCTCGCGCGGTGCCTCACGCGTGCGGGATCGACTTCCGAGGCCGTGTGCGTCGGCCTCTCTCTCCTCGCCCGGCTCGGTGAGCCGGAGGACGTGCCGTATCTCAGGATCCTCGGGCAGCTGCGCGTTCTCGTCGGCCCCGCCGTGCGTGCCCTCGACGCGATCGACCGGCCGGCCGGGGCTCTGGTGTGGCTCGGCCATCACGCGATGCCGCCGTCCGGGGGTGGCTGCTCGCGGTGCCCCGGGAGCCGGGGACCGTGGCGCCCGAGACGGCGCGCAGGATCGCGGAAGCCGTCCGGGCCACCGATCTCCTTGTGGCCGATGGGCCGGTGGACACCGGGCTGGCGGCTCCGAATCCGGGACGGGGACCGTACGGCGCTGTCCCTGCTGTACGCCGGGGAGGACGGCTCTTCGCGGCACTACCTGTGGCACATCCCTGAGGACGGCACTGCGCCGGAGGAGCGTGCGGCGGCCGCACTGCACCGGCTCGCCACGGTGGACCCGAGGACGTACGGCTCGTAGGGCGCGGTGCCCCGGTCCACCGTTCGGGTGATCCGTGGGTGATGGCCCCCCGTTGGGGGGCCCGGGGAACAGGGGGACTGCCCGCTCCCTGCCTCCGGGCCTGCGGCGTGTCGCGGTTGCCCGGTTTGGCACAGTGCCGCTCCACGATCAAGGAGCGGGGTGAGCGGTGTGGCCGTAGTGGGGCAGCCCGGAGGGCGGCAGAGGCTGAGCGATCTGGCTGGTGGAGCCGGCGGAGTTGGTGGGGCTGGTGGGTCTGGTGGTGCCGGCGGGGATCAGCTTCGGCACAGCGACGGGGTGTGGGTGCGTGCTGCCGGCGGCGCGGAGGGGATGGCCGCACACCTCGGGCCGGTGAGGACGGAGCTGGCGGTCGCGCATGAGGGCCTGCTCGCCGGTACGGCGGGGCTGAGCGCGCTGGCTGAGCTGGGGACCGTACGGGAGTCGTGGGAACGGCGCTTCGAGTCCGCGCGCCGGGAGTGCGGGTCCCTGGCCGGAAACCTGCGGACCGTCGCACGGGCCCAGGGCGAGACGAACGAGACCGTGAAGTCGTCCTTCGCACCGGTGGCGAGGCGCACGCGAGGGGTCGAGCGTTGACGCCGCAGGCCTCCCCGCTGACCTGGGGCCAGTTACGGGACCTGAAGTGCGCCGAGCTGGAGGGCGCGGCCGATGGATGGGGAAAGGCGAGCAACCGCGCCGACGCCGGACGGGACCGGATCGAGAAGCAACTGCTGAACGGCTTGCGCGAGACCCAGCAGGGCGCGGCGGCGGACGCGGCGGTGGGCAGGCTGCAGCAGCTGGGATGGAACCTTCAGTACGTGTACACGGAGTGCGGCCTGGTCCGCACGGCACTGAACAGCCTCGCCCACGAGATGAGAGCCCAGCAACGTGTCCTGCGGGACGCGTTGGACGATGCGGAGGCGCTGAGGTTCACCGTGCACGCGGACGGCTCGGTGACCTACCCGGAGGCCGGGGAGGGCCTGATCGACGGGAAGCCGTTGGCGGGCGGCACGGCGTCGGTGGGGGCGGCGCCGGGACTGCTGCCGCCGTCGGGGCTGGTGGCCCCGAACCCGAACGCGGCCAAGGCGCAGGACATCGCGGACCGGGTGACGAAGGCCGTGCGGACGGCGGCCGAGATCGACTGGCGGTTCGCCGGAATCCTGCGAAAGCTGAAGGCCGAGGAGGGGCTGAAGGTCCCGGACCGGACGTGGACGGACGCGGCGGGGGACGCCGCAGCGGTACGGGACGCGGCGCGCGGCTACCTGAAGGCCGGCATCCCGCTCGATGCGACTCCGGCGGCGCGCCGGGCGTGGTGGGCAGGCCTGACGGACGAACAGCGCGAGGAGTACCTCGCGGTCTACCCGGACCAGATCGGCAACCTGGACGGCATCCCCGCCCTGGTCCGCGACACGGCGAACCGCGACAACCTCCAACTGCTGATCGGCAAACTGGAGGGACGGGGCGATGCGGGGGCGGAGACGCAGTTGGCGGGGCTGCGGGAGATCGACCGGCAGTTGCGAGCGGATGGGCAGCCGCCGATGTACTTGCTCGGCATCGGGGACGAGGGGAACGGACGCGCGATTGTTTCGTTCGGGAATCCGGATACGGCGCGCAATGTTTCGGCTTATGTGCCGGGGCTGAACACGTCGTTGGATGAGGATTTTGCGCGAAATGACCTCAAGCGTGCTCGGGATACCGCCAAGGGGGCGAATAAGTACGACCATTCCAGTGCGGCGATTGTTTGGCTTGGCTACGATGCGCCGCAAACTCCGGATGGATTTGGCAGCCTTGACGTGATGAGGGATGAACGGGCCGTGACAGGTGGGGGCGCCTTTAATCAATTTATGGGTGGCATTTCGGCCACGAATGAGAATGAGGATCTACACATGACGGCAATTGGGCATTCGTACGGCTCGCGTACTGTAGGGGCTGCCACGCAGCAAGGGGGCGGAATTCCAGGGGTTGACGACATCGTTCTGGTCGGAAGTCCCGGAGTTGGCGTAGATCGAGCTGAGGACCTCGGGGTGGGCAAGGATCACGTTTTCGTCGGTGCGGCAGAGAACGATATCGTGACCAAGCTTCCGTCCAAGCGGCAGAGTGCTGTCGGCGCCGCGGGTTGGGCAGCGGCAGGGCCGGCCGGTGCTTATCTCCTGGGTGAGATCGCTGACCAAGGGGATGACGATCTCTGGTTTGGCAAGGACCCGGCGAGTAAGGCATTCGGCGCCAGGCGTTTTCCGGTGGATGAGGGGCCTCGGCTTGTTGGCGGCAATGGGGTTTCCATTGATGCGCACTCGCAGTATTTCGACCCTCAGCGAGACGCTATGTCGGCAGACAGTATCGCTTTGATCACCGTTGGGCGGGCCGACAAGGTCAAGATGGAGGCCTCTCGATGAGATGCCGCAGGTTGGGGTTGTTTGGTGTGCTGGTGCTATGTCTATCTCTGTCGGGTTGCCGAGATAATCATGGTTTGTCTGGTGGGGATGGGCACGCAAAAATGGATATGCAAGCTGCGGCAGATCGTGCGGACAGGATCCTCGATGCTGTTTTGGAAGAAGTTAAACCGGGAGTGCAATGGGCGCATGGCCCTACGAGCGCTGGGAGTTGTGACGTATCGCGTATGCGCGTTGTTATGACAATTGTGTCCGATGGTCGTCGCGGCAGTTTTCTAGGCGTGGTGGATCGCTTCTGGCGAAAGAACGGGTACAGGATCAAGGCGGTGAACAGGGATCCGGATCTCCCTGCGATCTACGCTCAGACGAGCGATGGATTCGGTGTCACTCTGAGTGTTGGAGGGGGCGGCCAAGCCTTCTTCGAAGTGGACAGCCCCTGCGTGGAAGAGTCCGAAGTGGTCGAGTCGACAACGCCGCCCAACGGCCCGTCCTACGAGGGCGTCTACCCGCTGCCCCGCCCCAACGTCCACTCCGACTTCTGGTCCGCCGGAGCACCCTGATGACCCATCAGTGACCCTAATGACTCGCACACACCGTCGAAACCACCCATGAACCCGTCCCCGATGGGGGATGGTTGAGGGGTGCGGAAATTCTGGATGGTTGGTGGGATCGGCGTCGGGGCCGCCATGTGCTTCGTGGCGTTGCTCGTCGTCGGTACGTACTCCGCCGCCGCCGGCCTCGGGGGCGGTGGCGGCGGGGCCGTTGGGCTGGCCAAGGGGGCCGTGCCGGCCAAGTACCAGCCGCTTGTGGAGAAGTGGGGCAACCTCTGTCCCGCCATCAACCCCGCCCTCCTGGCCGCCCAGCTCTACCAGGAGAGCGGCTGGAACCCGGATGCCACGAGTCCGGCCGCTGCGCAGGGCATTGCACAGTTCATCCCCGGGACCTGGGCCGGGCACGGGATCGACGGGGACAACGACGGCGACCGTGACGTCTGGGATCCCGCTGACGCGATTCCGTCCGCCGCGTCGTACGACTGCGAACTGGCCGGGTACGTAAAGAAGGTGCCGGGGGACGCGACCGACAACATGCTGGCCGCCTACAACGCCGGCGCGTACCGGGTGATCAAGTCGGGCGGGGTCCCGCGCATCGCGGAGACGGAGAACTACGTCAAGATCATCCGCTCCCTGGAGAAGAGCTTCGCCAAGCCCGTGGGCCGGGTGCAGCCCTCGCAGCAGGCCGCGGGCGCCATCTACTTCGCGCAGAAGAAGCTCGGTACGAAGTACTTGTGGGGCGGCAACGGCACGCCGGAGCAGGGTGGGCGGTTCGACTGTTCGGGGCTGACGCAGGCCGCGTACCGGACGGTGGACATCGAGCTGCCGCGGGTGGCGAACGACCAGTACAACGCAGGGCCGCACCCCTCGCGCGACGAGCTGCTCCCCGGTGACCTGGTGTTCTTCTCCGACGACCTGGCCAACTCGCGGGCCATTCACCACGTCGGCCTGTACGTTGGCGGCGGGTACATGATCAACGCTCCGTACACCGGTGCCGTCATCCGGTTCGACAAGATCGACTCGCCCGACTACTTCGGTGCGACACGCGTCACCAAGGACGGTGCCGCCGCTCTTCCGACCACGCAGCCGGCGGCCTGACCGATGGGCGGCGGTGGCCGGAACTCTCTGTGAAGCCTGGGCCCTGAGCTGCGACGATGAGTCACTCTTCGATAACGTCATGGTGATCATTCGGTGGAGAGTGGAACGTACGCGTGGAACGCGTCGTTCTCTGGTTGGACCGGGGCCGCAGCCACTGACCGAGCGTCGTCCCACGTACGTGATCGAAGCGAACACGGGGGTTCGTCAGAGCGGTGCACATGGGCGTGTGCCGCAGTACCAACAGCAGACAAGGCAAGGGGCCGCGGCAGATGGCTGGACTCGCACTGGATGGGTCGAACCCCGACGTCAGCCTGCTCTACGACATCAACGGGCTCGCCAAGTCCGCTCCCACCTGGTTCGACCGGGTCATGGAGTTCATCGGCGAGTACGGGATCATGCTCGGCATGGTCCTGGTGGTCCTGTGGTGCTGGTGGAGCGTCCGCCGGCGCGGCACACTCGAGGATTCGGTGACGGCTGTCTCCGGAATCGTCTGGGCGCCGCTCGCTGCGGGGATCGCACTGCTCATCAACATCCCGATCCGCGGATTCGTTGAACGGCCGCGTCCGTTCAAGGATCACCAGGGGCTGGACGTCCTGGTCGACGGGAAGAACGACTTCTCCTTCGTGAGCGACCACGCCACGATGGCGATGGCTCTCGGCGTCGGACTCTTCGTGGCGAACCGCAAGTTCGGCATCGCGGCGATCGGGCTCGCAGTGCTGGAGGGTTTCTGCCGGATCTACATGGGCGTTCACTACCCGACCGATGTCATCGGCGGTTTCGCCCTCGGTACGGCTGCCGCGCTGCTTCTCGCGCCGCTCGCGATGATGCTGCTGACGCCCCTGGTGGGTGCCGTCTCGCGGTCTCCCCGGGTGGGCCGGCTCGTACGGTCGCGCCGGCCGCTGTCGGTGGCAGGGGCCGGGAGCCGGGGCGAGGCGCTCGGGATTCCCGAGCCGCGGCCCGGATCGGGCGGCGGCGGGGATGGCGAGAAAGGGCTCGCGGCGTAAGAGAGCGCAGATGCCTGACGATGCAGATGCCTGACGGCGCAGACGCCTGACGACGCAGGTGCTTGACGGCGCAGACGCCTGACGATGCAGGTGCTTGACGGTGCAGGTGCCTGAGGGTGCAGGTGCGTGAGGGTCCTTGGACGCAGAGGCGTTTCGCGGCCGCCGCTCCCTCCGGCGCCGGTCACCGCGAGAGCGGTCTCCGGCCCGGTGGAGGCGGCGGCCGTTCGCTTTCGTAGCCCAGCGCCCAGCGCCCAGCGCTACGCGCTCAGAGCGACTGCGGGAACGTGAAGAAGCCGTCCGGGTCGTACTGCTTCTTCACATCGCCGAGACGGGCGGCCGCCGTGCCGTAGTACGCGTCCCGCCAGTCGGTCAGCGTCGGGTCCGCGTAGTTCTGGTACGCCGCTCCGGATGCGTAACGGCGCAGCGCGGAATAGGTGTCTTTCAGCCAGTTCTTTTGTGTGCTGCCCGAGGTGCCGGAGCGCCAGGCGCCGATGTACTGGGCGAGCATCCGCGAGCGCCGGTGGACGAACGCCGTGGCCTGCGGGTCGACGCGGTTGATGGCCCCGCCCAGCGCGGTGAGCGCGATCGAACCCCCGCCGCCCTGGTCCGCGTCGAGCCGGGTGAAGGCCTGCGTCCGGTCGAGGAGGGCCTGGACGCCGGCCGGGGGCAGCGAGTGGTCGTAGAAGTCGGATGCGGCCGCGTACGTCTCGCGCTGGAGCGTGCCCTGCGAGGTGCGGCCGGGCGTGGTGCCCGGCAGGTGGCACTGGGCATCGGTGATGCCGGAGCAGCCCGCGTACACGAGCATCGCCTCCTGGTAGCTGCGGCGGCGCAGCGAGACCGAGGAGGCCGGGGCGCCTATCCGGTCGGCGAGGCGGTCGACGGCGTTCTGCAGATCGCCGTACGTGCCGAGGCTGAAGGCCGCGACCGACACGGTCGGGTTGCCGCCGCCGGGGCCCGCCGCGAGGTGGGCGGAGGACCAGATCTCGTCCGGCTGGTCCGGGCCCCACTCCTGCCAGGCCGTGATGACGGACCGGGCGCGCGACCACGGCCAGGACATGTACGCGGTGACGGTCTGCGGGGCGGGACGGGTGCGGAAGCGGAGTTCGGTGACGACGCCGAAGTTGCCGTTGCCCGCGCCGCGCAGCGCCCAGAAGAGGTCCGAGTGGTGTTTGGCGTCGGCGGTGAGGGTCTTGCCGTCGGCGGTGACGATCGTCGCGGCGGTGAGGCTGTCGCAGGTCAGGCCGTACGCGCGGGCTGCGACGCCGTGACCGCCGCCGAGGGTGAGGCCGGAGATGGCGACCGTGGGGCAGGAGCCGCCGGGGATGGTCACGCCGTGCGCGGCGAGGCCCTGGTAGACGTCGAGGAGCCGGGCCCCGGCGCCGATCGTGCCATTCCGGCCGACGCGGGAGAGTGACGAGACGTCAACGACGAGCCTGCCGTTGCCGCTCGACCAGCCGGCGTAGGAGTGGCCGCCGCTGCGGATGGCGACGGGCGTGGAGCTGCGCCGTGCGAAGGCCAGGCACTCGCGGATGTCGGCCTCGTGCCTGACGTAGGCGACCGCGGCCGGTTTCTGGCCGTCGTAGCGGGTGTTGTAGAGCTGACGGGCCGTCCGGTAGGCCGCGTCGTCGGGGCGTACGAGGGATCCGTCGAGGCTCCTGGCCAGCGCGGACCAGTCCGCAGGGCCGGAGGGTGCGGTCGTCGACGGGG
>NZ_JAFMPZ010000217.1:7456-7921 GCF_017353455.1 Streptomyces laculatispora | reverse complement strand
GTCGAGGACGTCATCAAGGTCGCCCAGGCCATCGGGACGGAACGGGCCAGCGACAAGGTCGCGATCCAGGAGTTCTTCGCCGCGAAGTTCTCCGAGGCGCTCAAGACCGTCGGCAAGCAGCTGGACTTCGTCGACCTGTACACCAAGCGCGAGGAGTTCCGGGACCGGATCATCCGCGTCATCGGCACCGATCTGAACGGCTACCACCTCGACGACGCCGCGATCGACTTCCTCGAGCAGACGCCGATGGTGCAGCTGGACGGCGCCAACATCCTTGACGCGCAGGGCATTCGGAAGATCACCGAGCTGACCGCGATCGAGCACGTGCGGACCAACGAGTTCCAGCGCACCGAGCAGAAGGAGATCACCCGGCAGGACGTCGACGCCCGGGAGACCATCCTGGAGCTGGAACGCCGGCAGGCCGAGGCCGAGATCAAGCAGCGCCGCGAGGTCGAGACGCTGCGC
>NZ_JAFMPZ010000217.1:0-7429 GCF_017353455.1 Streptomyces laculatispora | reverse complement strand
ATCGCGGTGGACCGTACGGTCGCCGAGCAGGAGGAGTCCATCAAGACGCTGCGGTCGGTCGAGGAGTCCGAGCGCACCCGCAAGTCGGTGATCATCGCCGCCGAGGCGGAGGCCCAGGAGCAGCTGGTCAAGGACATCAAGGCCGCGGAGGCCGCCGAGGCCTCGGCCACCCACCGGGCGGCCGAGCAGCTCACGCTCGCCGAGGCCCGGCTGAAGACCGCGGACCTGGACGCCCGCGCGAAGCTGCGGCTGGCCGAGGGCGTCCAGGCGGAGTCGGCCGCGGCCGGCCTCGCGGAGGTGCAGGTACGGGACGCGGCGGCCGAGGTCATCGAGAAGACCGGCCTGGCCGAGGCCGAGGCGACGTCCGCCCGGCTCAGGGCCGAGGCGGAGGGCTCCAGGCTGAAGGCGCTGGCGGCGGCGGCGGGTACGCAGGCCCAGGCGACGGCCGACGCGGCGATGATCGGCGAGAAGCTGAAGGCCGAGGCGGCGGGACTCACCGACAAGGCGGCCGCGATGGCCGCCCTGGACGACGCCTCGCGCGGCCACGAGGAGTACCGGCTGCGGCTGGAGGCGGAGAAGGAGATCCGGCTGGCCGGGCTGGATGTGCAGCGGCAGGTCGCCGAGGCGCAGGCGACGATCGTGTCCGCCGGGCTGGAGAACGCCGACATCGACATCGTCGGCGGGGAGTCGGTCTTCTTCGACCGGCTGGTCTCGTCCATCTCCATGGGCAAGAGCCTCGACGGCTTCGTCGGGAACTCGGACACGGCGAAGGCGCTCGCGGGGCCGTGGCTGAACGGCACGTCGTCGTTCACGGACGATCTGACGCGGGTGCTGGGGTCGGTGTCGTCGGGTGATGTGCAGAACCTGACGGTGTCGGCGCTGCTGATGCGGATGATGGCCGCGCCGGGGGTGGGGGGTGCGGGGGCGGACCAGGTCCGCCGGCTCCTGGACCACGCGCGGGAGCTGGGCCTCGCGGACGTACGCCTGAACGAGGTGCCGGCCCCGTCCCGGAACGGTACGCCGGTGTCGTAGCCGGACGCGTCGCCCCGGCCCCCTCCGGAGCAACGCCCTGTCCTCGATCGCCGGACGGGCTGGAAAGGCCGCCCGCGGATTCACGCCAAGGGCGGGCCGGTCAAGCCCGTCCGGCGATCGAGGACAACGCCGGGCGCCCGGCCGCCCCGGGCCCCACACATCCGCCCACCCGTAAGGAGAGCCGCACCGCATGGACACCGGAACCCCGCCGCCCCCGGGCGGCCCCGTGGAGGCCGGGGCCTACGACGTGCTGCGCCGCCGGCTCGGCACCCAGGCCGCGGAGCTCACCCGCCGGGCCGAGGCGCTCAACTCCCGCCGCACGGAGGAGTTCGGCTCCACCGGACTGCGGCTGCTCGGCAGCGAGCACATCCGTACCGAGCAGCCCTCCACCCCCCGCGACCTCGTCGCGATCGGCGGCCGGCTGCTGTTCGGCTTCGAACGCGGCCCCGGCCGGGGCGACGAGCCCGCCGTCGACGACGTACTCGCGCTGTACGACGCCGAACCGGCCCCCTGCACCGGCCCGCTCCTCACCGACGAGGCGTTCGTCCGCGAGTTCAACGGGCTGCACCGCTACTACCGTGACGCCCGGCTGCTGCGGCTGCGCCGTACCGACGGCCGGCTCCTGGCCGTGTTCCGGACCGGCGAGAGCGCCGAGGACATCCGCGTCCTGCGCTGGGTCCTCGACGCCGACGGCACACCCGGCGCGTTCCTCGACGCCCGCGGCGAACGCGACCACGTGTTCCCGCCGTCGCACGACTTCACCTGGACCGTCGCCGGACGCGAGTCCCACCTCCCCGGCCGGCACCCGCACATCGCGATCGGGGGTACGGGCGACGGGAGCGACGCGCGGCTGTACGTCACCACGCTCGGCGGCCACCTCACCGTCAAGACCGTCAACGACACGGACACCCCGGACGGGATCTACCGGGAGCCGGTCACCGAGCCCCTCCAGTCCCTCGCCGACGCCGAGGTCGAGTACGCGGAGCTCGGCCCGCTGGTCCTGCTCCGCATCCGCCCGTACAAGGAGGAGGCCGCCCGCCACCTCGTGTTCAACTCGCTCCTGGGCACCGTGCTGCGGCTGGACGGCATCGGCCCGGCCTGCCACCGGCTCCCCGAGGACCAGGGGATCATCTTCCCCGGCGGCTTCTACCTGACCACCGGCGCCGCCAAGACCTTCGACATCGCGCGGCCGCTCACCGAGCCCGCCTTCGAGGGGGCCGTCCGCTCCCCCAACGGCGAGGACGTCCTGTACGCGTTCCGCTCCCGGGACGACGGCCGCAGCCTGCTGCTCCCCTACAACGTGATCCGCCAGGAGGTCGCCACCCCGCTCCAGGGCCGCGGCCACGCCCTGCTCGACGACGGGACGCTCGTACTCCTGCGGGACCCGGTGGAGGGCCCGGACGCCGGACCGGCCCGGGTGCACCCGTTGCAGCGCTGGCAGACGCCGTACGTCTCCGACACCTACGCCGCCTCCCGCCCCGCCGGCACCGGCCCGCTGGCCCGGATCGGCAACGCCGACCTGGTGCGCGGCATCTCCGACTGCCTCGCGCTCGCGCACAGCGCCGACGCGACCACCCCGACCGGCGCGGTCTACGCGCGGCTGGTGGCCGACTGCACCCGGGCCACCGACCGCTACCACTGGCTGGGCGACAGCGAACTCGGCTCTCTCGCCGACCCGTTGAGCGCGCTCCGGGACACCGCGCAGCAGGTCCTCGCAGAGTTCGAGGGCGTCCAGGAACTGACCCGGCAGGCCGCCGACGCGCTCGCCGAAAGCGCGGACCGGATCACCGCACTGGTGCGCCGGGTCCGCGGCGAGGCCCCGCAGTCCGCCGCCGACTGGGTCACCCGGCTCACCGAACTCCGCACCGCGCACGGCCATCTGGCCACGCTCGGCGAGATGCGGTACGCGGACACCGAGCGGATCGCCGAACTCACCGCCGCCACCGCCGACGACCTGGCCTCGGCCGGCCGGCGCGCGGTCGCGTTCCTGGCCAGGGACGACGCGTTCGCCGGGTACCACGAGGACATCGCCCGCCTCACCGAGGAGGCGTCCGCGCTCGCCACCGTCACCGACGCCGCCGCGCTCGGCGACCGGCTGGCGGGGATGACGGACGGGCTGAGCACGGTCACCGACGTCGTCACCGGGCTCGACATCGGTGACGGCGTGGTCCGTACCTCGATCCTGGAGCGGATCGCCGAGGTGCTCGGCGGGGTGAACCGGGCCCGCGCCACCCTCGACGCCCGCCGCCGCGAACTCCTCGACCACGAGGGACGGGCCGAGTTCGCCGCCGAGTTCGCCCTGCTGGGACAGGCGGTGACGGGTGCGCTGGCCGCCGCGGGCACCCCCGGTGCCTGCGACGAGCAGCTCGCGCGGCTGCTCCTCCAGCTGGAGAACCTGGAGGCGCGGTTCGCCGAGTTCGACGACTTCCTGACCGCCCTGGGCGAGCGGCGGACGGAGGTGTACGAGGCGTTCTCGGCCCGCAGGCAGACCCTTCAGGACGCCGTCGCCCGCCGCACCGAGCGCCTCGCCCAGTCCGCCGCCCGGGTGCTGGACACGGTCGCCCGCCGCAGCGCCGCACTGCCCGACGCGGACGCCGTCCACACCTGCTTCGCCTCCGACCCGATGGTCGCCAAGGTCCGCCGCACCGCGGCCGAGCTGCGCGAACTCGGTGACGCGGTACGGGCCGAGGAGCTGGAGGGGCAGCTGCTCGCGGCCCGCCAGGAGGCCCTGCGGGCGCTGCGCGACCGCAGCGAGCTGTACGCGGACGGCGGGGCGACCATCCGGCTGGGCCGCCACCGGTTCGCGGTGAACCCCCAGCCGTTCGATCTGACGCTGGTCCCCCAGGGGGACGGGCTCGCGTTCGCGGTCACCGGCACCGACTACCGGATGCCGGTCACCGACCCGGCCTTCGTCGAGACCCGCCCGTACTGGGACCAGCAGCTGCCCTCCGAGTCCCCGTCCGTCTACCGCGGCGAGCACCTGGCCGCCCGGCTGCTGGCCGAGCAGGGCGCAGACCGGCTGGCCTCCCTGGAACCGTCCGAACTGGGCTCATTGGTGCGGGAGTCCGCGGCAGCCGCGTACGACGAGGGGTATCAGCGCGGCGTCCACGACGAGGACGCCGCAGCGATCCTGACCGTACTGCTGCGCCTGCGTGCCGGAGCCGGACTGCTGCGCTGCCCGCCCGCCGTCCGGGCCGCCGCCCAGCTCTTCTGGGCGCACCGGGCGGACGAGGCCCGGCGGACCTCCTGGACCCGCCGGGCCCGCTCGCTGGCCCGCGCCCGCGACACCTTCGGGCTCGCCCCGGCCGTCGCCGCACTCCAGGAGGAGTGGGCGGGCGTCATCGCGGGCGAGTCCTCGCGGGCCGTCGCCTCGTACCTCTTCGAGGAGCTGACGAGCGGCCCCGAGGGGTTCGTCACCAGTGCCGGAGTCCGCACCTTCCTGGACAAGTTCCGCCGTACCACCGGCACTTCGGCGTACGACGAGGATCTCGCGACCCTGGGGGACGACCTGCCGGCCCGCCGCCAGCTCGTCGAGGGGTGGCTCACCGCATACTCCCGCGCGAGCGGCTCGGACCTCGACGACGGCGATCTCGCGGAGGCCGTCGCCGTGGAGCTCTGCCCGCAACCCGCCGTGCGCCGGTACGAGGGCGAGGCTCCGCTCACCGCGACCGTGGACGGGCTCCTCGGCGTCCACCCGCGCATCGACCGGGGCCGGCTGCCCCTGCGGATCGACGAACTCCTCTTCCGTACCGAGGAGTTCCGCACGGTCACGGTGCCCGGCTTCCGCGCCTACCAGCGACGGCGCACCGCACTGGCCGCAGCCGAGCGCACCCGGCTGCGGCTGGACGACCACCGGCCGCGCGTGATGTCAGCGTTCGTCCGCAACCGGCTGCTCGACGAGGTGTACCTGCCGCTGATCGGCGACAGCCTCGCCAAGCAGCTCGGCACCGCCGACGCCGACCGGCGCACCGACTCGCAGGGCCTGCTGCTGCTCGTGTCGCCGCCCGGCTACGGCAAGACGACGCTCATGGAGTACGTCGCCGACCGGCTCGGCCTGGTCCTCGTCAAGATCAGCGGACCCGGCCTCGGCCACGACGTGACCTCGCTGGACCCCGCGCAGGCGCGCAGCGCGACCGCGCGCCAGGAGATCGAGAAGATCAACTTCGCGCTGGAGGCGGGCAACAACACCCTCCTCTACCTCGACGACATCCAGCACACCTCGCCGGAACTGCTCCAGAAGTTCATCCCGCTCTGCGACGCCACCCGCCGGATCGAGGGCGTGCGGGACGGCGAGCCGCGCAGCTACGACCTGCGGGGCAAGCGGTTCGCGGTGTGCATGGCGGGCAACCCCTACACCGAGTCCGGGGAGCGGTTCCGGATTCCCGACATGCTCGCCAACCGGGCCGACGTCTGGAATCTCGGCGAGGTGCTGAGCGGCCGGGAGGACGTCTTCGCGCTGAGCTTCGTGGAGAACGCGCTGACCGCCAACCCGGTGCTGGCCCCGCTCGCCGGACGGTCCCGCGACGATCTCGCACTGCTGCTGCGGCTCGCCGCCGGTACGGAACCCGCCTCCGGTGCGAACCGGCTGGAGCACCCGTACGCGCCCGCCGAGGTGGAACGCATCGTCGCCGTGCTGCGCCATCTGCTCACCGCACGCGACACCGTTCTCGCCGTCAACGCCGCCTACATCGCCTCGGCGGCGCAGACGGACGCGACGCGCACCGAGCCACCGTTCCGGCTGCAGGGCTCGTACCGCAACATGAACCGGATCGCCGAGCAGATCGTGCCCGTGATGAACGACGCCGAACTGTCCGACGTCATCGACGACCACTACGCGGGCGAGGCCCAGACGCTCACCTCGGGCGCGGAGGCCGCCCTGCTGAAGCTCGCCGCGCTGCGCGGAACACTCGGTCCGGAGCGGGCCGCCCGCTGGTCCGCCGTCACCGCCGGCTACGTCCGCGCCCAGGCGCTCGGCGGGCCGGACGGCGACCCCGTGACCCGTGCGGTGGCCGCTCTGGGACTGCTCGCGGACCGGATCGCGGCGGTCGAATCGGCGATCAGCCGGGCGGCGGACCCCCGCCAACTCCTCGCCCGGCCGCCGTCCGGGTCCCCCGGGGACCACTGACGGCGGCGATCGGAGAAGCGACCCCGAGAAGGGAACAGGCATGCTGGGTCATGTGCCCCCACTTCCGCAGCAGCCCCAACGCTCCCCGTTCTCCGGCCACATGGTCGTCTGCGGCGACGACGCGCTCGCCCAGCGGCTCGCCGTGGAACTGCGCTACGTCTACGGAGAACGGGTCACCCTCGTCCTGCCGCCGGGGCCCGATCCGAGACGGCCGGAACTGCCGCTGACCGGGCGCGGGCGGGCGGCCGCCCTGTTCGGCCGGATGTCGTCGGCGATGAGCCGCAACGGCGGTAACGGCGCCGGGAACGGTGACAGCGACACCAACGCCGGGGTGGAGGCTGTGCGCATCCTCCAGGCGCACGAGCCCTCCGACGAGGCGTTGGAGGAAGCCGGTGTCGACACGGCCGCCGCGCTCGCCCTCGTCTACGACGACGACGAGCGCAACATCCGCGCCGCGCTGACCGCCCGCCGGCTCAACCCCCGCGTCCGGCTGGTGATCCGGCTCTACAACCGCAAGCTCGGCCAGCATCTGGAGACCCTGCTCGACCAGGCGGCCGCCGTCGCCTCGCCGGGGCTCGACCAGACCGCGCTGGACGCCTCCACCACGGTCCTGTCCGACGCCGACACCGCGGCCCCCGCCCTCGCGGCGACCGCGCTCGCCGGATCCAGCAAGGTGATCCAGGCGGAGGGCCTGCTCCTGCGGGCCGCCGAACGCACCCCGCCCCGCGACGGCCAGGTCGCCGACCCGGGCCTGTGCACACTGGCCCTGCTCTCCTCCACCACCCATGACCCGGCGGGCACCGAGGGCTCCGACAGCAGCGGCGACGAGGGCCCCCGGCTGCTGCCCGACCAGACCGAGGTGGCCGCGGCGACCGGCCGCGGAACCGTCGTCCTGGAGGCCGTCAGCCAGAGCGGTCCGGCCTCCCCGACGCCCCGGATGGGCGGCCGGGGCGCACCGCTGAGCCAGATCTTCTCGCGCCGGCTGCGCTGGTCCGCGCTGGGCGTCGGCACGGCCGTCCTCGGACTCGCGGTGGCGTCCACGTTCACCACCGGGGACGATCCGCTGCACGCCGCCTATCTGACCCTGCTCGACCTGTTCGCGATGGGCGACCCGGCCATCGGCGACCCCACCGCCCGCCAGATCATCCAGCTCCTGTCCGGGGTCGCCGGGCTGATGCTCCTGCCGCTGCTCGTCGCCGGGGTGCTGGAGGCCTTCGGCTCGCTCCGTACCGTCTCCTCGCTGCGCCGCCCGCCGCGCGGGCTGTCCGGACA
>NZ_JAFMPZ010000216.1 GCF_017353455.1 Streptomyces laculatispora | reverse complement strand
GCTGTGCCTGGGCGCCACCGGTTGCGGCGGCGGCAGTGGCACCGCGCAGGCCAGGCCCGGCCCGGACGGCGGCACGGCCACGTCGCCGGAGCCCGCGACGGCCTCCCCATCGGCCCCGGCCGCTCCGTCGGCGGTGCACAGCGGCCCGGCCCCCTCCGGGCCGGCCTCCTCCCCGCCGTCCGCGCCGGGCACCAGGTCCGGGCCCCTGTCGGGCAAGACGGTCGTCATCGACCCCGGGCACAATCCGCGCAACCACCTGCACACCGCCGAGATCGGCCGGCAGGTGGACATCGGCACCACGCACAAGGAGTGCGACACCACCGGCACCTCCACCAACTCCGGTTACGCGGAAGCCGAGTTCACCCTCGATGTGTCACACCGGATGCGCACGCTGCTGCGGGCGCAGGGCGCGAAGGTGGTGCTGACGCACGACAACGACCGGCCGTTCGGCCCGTGTGTCGACGAACGGGCCCGGATCGGCAACAAGGCCGGGGCCGATGCGGTCGTCTCGGTCCACGCGGACGGATCGGCGGCCGGCAACCGGGGCTTCCATGTGATTCTTCCCGCGTCGGTGCGCGGCGGTGACGCGGACACCTCGAAGATCGTCGGCCCGTCGCGCGATCTCGGTACGCGTATCGCCGGACTCTTCGTCCGCGCTACCGGAAGTGCACCTTCCAATTACATCGGCGGCAATACCGGACTGGACACCCGCAAGGATCTGGGCGGACTGAATTTGTCCACGGTGCCCAAAGTCTTCATCGAATGCGGCAATATGCGTGATCCGAAGGACGCGGCCCTGCTCACCAGCGCGAGCTGGCGCCAGAAGGCCGCGCAGGGCATCGCCGACGGCATCACCAGCTACCTCAACGGGTAGTAAGAGGTGGTTCTGCGATGAATTCGGGAGGATGCCCACCCAACGTCCGGACGGGGGCCACAACCCGACCGGGCAGACGATAGATTCATCCGTACGATGGGGAGCCGCCCCGAGCTTCGCGCCGTGCCCGCCGTACCGGTGGCAGCGACGACCGCCCCGACGAGACGACCGACTAAGGACCTTCACGTGAATATCCGCTCCCTCACTCGAGGCGATGGCGTGGTGATCGGAGCAGCGGTCGTGCTGTTCATCGCCTCTCTCCTCCCCTATTACTCCTATGGAAACTCCAACATTGCCGCGTCTAACTCCTGGGATTCGCTGGGCATCGCGATCGGTGTCTACATGGTCGGGGTGGCCGGTGCCGCGCTGATCGTGTTCTCCCGCTCGCAGCCCCAGCCGCGCAAGGTCGCCGGTGTGGATCTCGCCCAGTTCGGCGTGGCCGCCACGGTCGTCACCGCGTGGCACCTGTTCTGGACGATCATCGACCTCGGCCAGATCGACGCCGGTGCCGGTCTGGTCCTCGGCATGATCGCCTCTCTGGTGCTGGCGGCGGGCGCGGTCGCCTCCCCGCTGGTTCCCGCGCTCAAGGCCCCGCTCGCGGGCGCCCCGAAGCCGCAGGCCGTGCACCCGCCGTACGGCGGCCAGCCGCAGCCCGGCCAGGGTTACGGCTACCCGGGCGCGCAGCAGCAGTCCTTCGGCGGCCAGCAGCCGGGCCAGCCGCAGCCGTACGGCGCCCAGCAGCCCGGTCAGCCCGAGCCGCAGCAGGCCGGCGCGCCGGCGCAGCAGGCCCCGGCGGCCGGCGGTGCGCCGGCCGGTGACTTCACGCCGTTCTGGTTCGCGGTTCCGGTGGCCCGTCCGCTGTACGGCGAGGACGGTTCGCCGGCCCCGATCGCCGAACTGGCTCCGGGTACCTGGTACCTCGCGGTCGAGCAGCACGGTCCGGGCCTCATCGCGCAGACCCAGGACGGCCGTCGTGGCGTGCTCCAGGACACCACGGGCATCCAGCGCGGCTGACCCGCGGCGCACGGACACGTGACAGCGGCCCCCCGCCCCTTCCGGGCGGGGGGCCGCTGTCGTACCCTCCGGCTATATCTGATACATCGTCAGAAATGCTGGGAGGCAGCGGAATGCGGCTCGGACTCGCTCTCGGATACTGGGGCCGCGGCCCGAACCCGGCCCATCTGGACCTCGCCCGCGAGGCCGAGGACCTGGGCTACGAGTCGGTGTGGACGGCGGAGGCCTGGGGTTCGGACGCCTTCACCCCGCTGACCTGGATCGCCGCCCACACCTCCCGTATCCGGCTGGGCACCGCCCTCGCGCAGATGGCCGCGCGCACCCCGACCGCGACGGCCATGCACGCCCTGACGCTCGACCATCTCTCCGGCGGCCGGATGATGCTCGGCCTCGGGCTCTCCGGTCCCCAGGTCGTCGAGGGCTGGTACGGGCGGCCGTTCCCCCGCAGCCCGCTCACCGCCACCCGCGAGTACGTCGACGTGGTGCGCCAAGTGCTCAGCCGTGAGGCGCCCGTTGAGCTGGACGGCCGGTTCCACTCCCATCCGTACAACGGCCCGGACGCCACCGGGCTCGGCAGACCGCTGAAGCCGATCACCCATCCGCTGCGGGCCGGGCTCCCGGTGCTGCTCGGCGCGGAGGGGCCGAAGAACATCGCGCAGACCACCCGGATCGCGGACGGCTGGCTGCCGCTGTACTGGTCGCCGCTGCGCACCGATGTGTACGAGGCCTCGCTCACCGGCCTCCGGGAGGGGTTCATGATCGCGCCGATGGCCCGCGCACAGGTCTGTGACGATGTCGCGGAGGGCCTGCTGCCGGTGAAGGCGATGCTCGGCTTCTACATCGGCGGCATGGGCGCCGCAGCCCGCAACTTCCATGCGGATCTGATGGCGCGGATGGGGTTCGAGGAGGAGGCGCGGCGGATTCAGCAGCTCTTCCTGGAGGGACGCAAGGAGGAGGCCGTCCTCGCCGTGCCGGACGCGTTCGCCGATGAGATCTCGCTGGTCGGCCCGCGGGAACGCATCGCGGAACGGCTGGAGTTGTGGCGCAAGGGGCCGGTCACCGACCTGCTGGTGACGGCCCCCGACCCGCACACCCTGCGGGTGCTGGCGGAGCTCAACCAGTAGAACCGGCAGGAAGCCTTCCCTCGCGGGTCCAGGCCAGCAGCTCGTCCGCCGTCCACGTCGTGACGACGCGCTCCGCCGGGACCCCGCACTCCTCGGCGCGGGCGCAGCCGCGGATCTGCCAGTCCAGCTGTCCGGGCGCGTGCGCGTCGGTGTCGACCGCGAACAGCGTGCCCGCCTCGACGGCGCGGCGCAGCAGCCGCCGGGGCGGGTCCAGCCGCTCGGGTCTGCTGTTGATCTCCACCGCCGTGCCCGCCTGCGCGCAGGCGGCGAAGACCTCGTCCGCGTCGAACCGCGACTCCGGACGGCCCCGGCCGGTGATCAGCCGCCCGGTGCAGTGCCCGAGGACGTTCGCCCGCGGATGGCGGACGGCCGCGAGCAGCCGCCGGGTCATCGGGCCGGGGTCCATCCGCAGCTTGGAGTGGACGGAGACGACCACCAGGTCCAGCTGTGCCAGCAGTTCGTCCTCCTGGTCGAGGGAGCCGTCGAGGTTGATGTCGCACTCGATGCCGGTCAGCAGCCTGAACGGCGCCCAGCGCTCGTTGAGTCCGGCGATCTCGGCCAGCTGCCGGCGCAGCCGTTCGGGCGACAGTCCGTTGGCCACGGTCAGCCGGGGCGAGTGGTCGGTGAGCACCGCCCAGTCGTGCCCGAGGGCGGCCGCCGTGCGGCCCATCTCCTGGATCGGGCTGCCGCCGTCCGACCAGTCGGAGTGCAGATGGCAGTCGCCGCGCAGCAGCGCGAGCAGCCGCTCGCCGCCCTCGGCGAGCGGTCCGCTCTCCTCGGTCTCGGTCTCCAGCCGCTCCAGGTAGCCGGGCACCTCTCCGGCCACCGCCTCGCGGACGACCTGTGCGGTTCTGGGGCCAATGCCCTTGACCCGCTCCAGCGAGCCGTTCGTCACCCGCTGGACGGCCTCCCCGTCGGCCATCGCGGCGACGGTGCGGGCGGCCGTGCGGAAGGCCTGGACGCGGTAGGTGCCGGCCCCGCCGCGCTCCAGCAGGAAGGCGATCCGCTCCAGGGCCCGGACCGGGTCCATCGGCACCTCCTCACCGGACGGGACGGGCTGCCGTTCCAGCTTGGCCCAGCGGCGCCCGCCCCGCACACCGGCCGGAGCCGCCGCCCGTCAGCCGAAGGACGACCGCGCCAGCCAGAAGTCCAGCAGCTCCGCGTCGCCCAGGACCTCGACCCGGTCGCTGTCCGGGGCGAGGCGGCGGCTGAAGACCAGCATCAGGTCGGTGAGCGGCCCCCGCAGCGCCGCGGTCGCCTTGTCGTGCGCGCGGCGCCAGGTGAAGCCGTCCTCGCCGAACTCGATCAGCCACTCGGCGCCGGGGGCGTCGGTGGCGTGCAGATGGAGGGAGCGCCCGGCGCCGCGCAGCTCAGCGGCCTCCGGTTCCCCCTCGGCCTGGGCGAAGGCGACGATGTCCAGCCATTCGTCGATGGTGTCCGCGGCCAGGTCGGGCGCCATGGCATAGGGCACCTTCGCGGTCAGGGCCGCGTCCGCCTGGTGGACGACGGTCTCGATCGCCATGCGCCGGGCCCAGAATCCCGCGCTGCGGTCCCGGTACCAGGACCAGGCCTTCAGCTCGGGACCCGCCTCACGCAGCACCTCGGCGGTCCTGGCCGCCCCGTCCGCCAGCCAGGCGTCCAGTACGGCGGGGTCGTCGCCGTCGGGGGTGAAGTGCGGCACCCGGTCCTCCGGGAGCTCCTCGGTGGCCCGGGTGCGCACGATCTCACCGGCCCAGCGGTGGGCGCCGCCGACATGGACGGCGAGGTCGCGCAGCGTCCACTCGGGGCAGGTCGGTACGGTCGCGTCGAGGTCCGCGCCGTTCACTGCGGCCCTCAACGCCTCGGTCCTCAGGACGATCTCGTCGCAGTAGCGCTCATGGGGAAGAAGGCTCATGCGCGCACCCTAAGGGCTGTCCCGCAGCCGTACCCCACGGATTATCCGCCGAGCTGCGAGGTGGACGGCACCTTGTCCTTCACCTCGGCGCCCGCGCTCTTCCCGGCGTCCTTGACGCTGTTGATGACGCTCTCGAAGGCGCCGATGTCGCCGTCGCCCGCCTCGCCGTTGCGGAGCTTGGTGGCGAGGCCCTTGAGCGAGGCGATGCCCGCGCTCAGCGGTGCGACGGCCTTCGAGAGCAGCGGGTCGCCCTTGGCGTTCTCGGAGGCGGCCTTGAGCCTGTTGTAGGCGAAGCCGCCCGCGAGCCCGGCCCTGACGAGCGCGAAGGTCCGCCCGTCCGCGCCCTTCTTGAACCGGCCGGCCCGGTACGGCTTGACGACCCACTGGTACGTGGCGCCCGCGGCCAGCCCCGCGTTGGTGACGAAACGCGTCTTGGCGAACTTCTGCGCCTCGGCCGACGACGTGCCGGTGGGCGACGCCGGACTACTGCTCGCCCCGCTGTCGCCGTCGCTGCCGCACGCGGTGGCGCCCACCAGCACGGCGCAGGTCAGCAGCAGCGCCATGAGCAGCCGGCGCAGCCGTACGGAACGGGGCACGGCGGGCCTCCCTGACCGGGCACATCACGACGGGCGCCGGAGCCCGGCGCTCCCCCGCAAGGCTTGCCCCGGCCCGGACGGCCCGCCACCCGGGTACGCCGTCCGGGTTTCACCCGGCGGAATGCGGCAACCCGGATGGCATGTCCTACAGAACAGGCAACGGAAGCAACACCGCAGCACGTGTCATAGCCGTCGTGGCCGACATCATGGCCTTCATCCTCGGCCTGTGGATTCTGATGTACCTGCTGGACGCCAACCGGGACAACGACCTGGTCGAGTTCGTGCGGCACACCGCCCGCTGGCTCGCCGGCTGGTCGTACGACCTGTTCACCTTCGACGAGGCGTGGGCCAGGGTCGTCGCCGGTTACGGCCTCGCAGCCGTCGTGTACCTGTTCATCGGGCACGCGGTCGCCGGCCGCATCCGCCACTGAGGCCGACGGGCCCGGCCGGCACACCGGGACCGCCGCGGTTCAGCCGCAGCAGTCCGGCTCCAGCCCCTTCGGCAGCCGTTCCCCGCTGAAGACCGCGGTGGTCGCCTCGTCCCCACCGAGCGCGGCCACCGCCAGCAGCAGCGA
This sequence comes from Streptomyces laculatispora, assembly GCF_017353455.1. GTDB lineage: Bacteria > Actinomycetota > Actinomycetes > Streptomycetales > Streptomycetaceae > Streptomyces > Streptomyces laculatispora. The sequence goes on along the minus strand of NZ_JAFMPZ010000216.1, from coordinate 9,412 downwards.
ACCGGCGGTCCAGGCCGTGCGCTCCTCGGGCCAGAACGCCCGGTTGCCCTCGAAGACGTACCCCGTCCAGTACAGCCCGTCCCCGGCCCGCAGGTGCTGGATGGACTGCAGCACCTCCAGGGCCCGGTCGGACTCGCCCATCACCCAGAGCGCCAGGGCGAGTTCGCAGCTCTCGCCGCCCGTCACCCATGGGTTGGGCAGCACACAGCGCACCCCGAGGTCCGGGACGACGAAGCGGTCCCAGCCCTCCTCGATCCGCTTCGTGGCCGCCGGTCCGTCGAGCGCGCCGCCGAGGACCGGGTAGTACCAGTCCATGGAGTACTGACTCTTGTCCAGGAAGCGTTCCGGGTGGCTGCGGATCGCGTGGGCGAGCGAGCCGGTGGCGAGCTCCCAGTCGGGCTGCGGCTCCTCGCGGCACTCCGCGATGGCGAGCGCGCAGCGCAGCGCCTGGTGGACGGAGGAGGAACCGGTCAGCAGCGCGTCCCGCACCGGGGTGCCGTCGGCCTCCTGCTTCCAGCCGATCTGGCCGCCGGGCTGCTGGAGCCCCAGCACGAACTCGACGGCGGCGAAGACGGTCGGCCACATCCGGTCGAGGAACGCGTCGTCGCCGGTGGCGAGGTAGTGGTGCCAGACGCCGACGGCCACGTACGCGCAGAAGTTGGTCTCAAGACCGCGGTCGGTGGGCCGCTGCGGGTCGCCGTCGTGATAGGCGGCGTACCAGGAGCCGTCGCCGTTCTGGTTGCGGGCCAGCCACTGGTACGCGCGTTCCGCGGCGTCGTGCTCGCCGGCGGCGTCCAGGGCCATGGCGGCCTCGGTGTGGTCCCACGGGTCCAGGTGGTGCCCGCGGAACCAGGGCAGCGCGCCGTCCTCGCACTGCACGGCGAGCAGCGCGGCGACGGTCTCGGTCGCCTGCCCGGCGGTGAGCACTCCGGGCAGCACAAGGTGTTCGGTCCGCTCGGGAAGTGTCACGCCTCGGCCTTGGCGGAGTCGTCGGCCTTCGCCGGGGCGTCGGTGGTCACGGCGGGCAGGTGCGGCTTGGTCGCGTAGGCGACGAAGCTCTTGCCGACGACGGGGTTGAGCAGCTGCTCGGCGACCCGGGTGGCCATCGGCTTCTTCATGATGTCCCAGACCAGCAGCTTGTGGTACGCCCGCACCGGCAGCGCCGCGTCCTTGCCGTCGCGGCCCACTCCAAAGGCGCACTTCAGCCACCAGTACGGCGAGTGCAGCGCGTGCGCGTGGTGGGTGCCGTACGGCTTGAGGCCGGCGCCGCGCATCCGGCCGAGCAGCTCGTCGGCCTTGTAGATGCGGATGTGGCCGCCCTCCACCTCGTGGTAGGCGTCGGAGAGCGTCCAGCAGACCTTCTCGGGGCCGTAGCGCGGCACCGTGACCGCGATCCGGCCGCCGGGCTTGAGCACCCGGACCATCTCGGCGAGCACGCCCTTGTCGTCGGGGATGTGCTCCATCACCTCAGAGATGATCACGACGTCGAAGGTCTCGTCGGGGAACGGCAGGTTGAGCGCGTCCCCCTCCATCGCGGTGGCGGTGGCGCCCTCCGGGGCCTCTCCCGCCTCCTTCATCGCGGCGAACCACTTCGCGACCTCGCGGATCTCCTCGCCGTTCTGGTCGAGAGCCACCACCTGGGCGCCGCGCCGGTAGCACTCGAAGGCGTGGCGTCCGGCGCCGCAGCCCAGGTCGAGCACTCGGTCGCCTGCGGCGAGCGGGAAGCGGGTGAAGTCCACGGTCAGCACGAATGCCTGCTTTCGCGGTCGGGGGTTCGAAGAGGGCGGGAGAGCGAAGACGTCAAGGGTGGTGCGGTGTCACCGACGGCCGTCGGGTCCGGTGGCGGCGCGGGCGGCGATGGCCTCCCGGTAGAGCGCGGCGGTACCGATCGCCGCCTGCTTCCAGGTGAACCGTGCGAGCACCCGTGCCCGGCCCGCCGCCCCGAGCCGCTCGCGCAGCTCGGCGTCGCCGAGCAGCCGGCCGAGCGCTTCGGCCAGGGCCCCGGCATCCGCGGGCGGGACGGCGAGACAGGTCTCGCCGTCCGGGCCCGCGACCTCGGGGATCGCACCGCCGGTGGTGGCGACGAGCGGGGTGCCGGTGGCCATGGCCTCGGCGGCGGGCAGCGAGAAGCCCTCGTACAGCGAGGGGACGCAGGCGATCCGGGCGCTGCGCACCAGGTCGACGAGTTCGGCGTCGCTGATGCCCTTGACGAACTCGACGGCGTCCCCGAGCCTGTGCCGCTCTATGGCCTGCGCGACGGGTCCGTCCTCGGCCCGACGGCCGACGACCACGAGGTGCGCCGCCGGATGGTCGGTACGGAGCTCGGCGAGCGCCTCGACGAGGTGGACGAGTCCCTTGAGCGGTACGTCGGCGCTGGAGGTGGTGACGATCCGGCCCTCGACCTCGGCGACCGCGGGGTCGGGCGACCACAGGTCGGTGTCGGCGCCGATGTGCACGACGTGGACGCGGCCGGGGCTCACCCCGAGGTGCTCGACGATCTCCTGCTTGGAGGAGCCGGAGACGGTGAGCACGGACGGCAGCCTGCGCGCGACCCGCTTCTGCATACGGGTGAAGGCGTACCAGCGGCGTACGGAGGCGCGGCGGCGGCGGGTCGGGGCGGCGTCCAGGTCGAGTTGCCGGTCGACGGTGATGGGGTGGTGGATGGTGGTGACGAGGGGGGCGCCGAGGTCGGCGAGGAGCCCGTAGCCGAGTGTCTGGTTGTCGTGGATGACGTCGAACTCGCCTCGCCGGGCGGCGAGATGGCGCCGGGCGCGCAGGCTGAAGGTGAGCGGCTCGGGGAATCCGCCGGTCCACATGGTGGCGACCTCGGTGGCGTCGATCCAGTCCCGGTACTCGCCGCGCTTCGGGGTGCGGAACGGGTCGGGGTGCCGGTAGAGGTCCAGGCTCGGCAGCTCGGTGAGCGGGACGCCCTCGTCGAGCACGGGATAGGGCTGGGCGCCGATCACCTCGACGCTGTGGCCGAGCCGGGCGAGCTCGCGGGCCAGGTGGCGCACGTAGACGCCCTGACCGCCGCAGAAGGGGTTGCCCTTGTAGGTGAGGAGCGCGATGCGCAACGGCCGGTCGCCGGCGGGGTCCGCCTCCGTGTCCGACGTACCGGGGCCCGTGCGGGGGCCCGACGCTATGGCCTCAGCGGTCACACTCGGCCCCCTTCTCACTGCGTATTCGCCGGAGCGTAACCGCTCACGCTAATCTAGAACAAGTTATAGACCGGATCGTTCAATGAGCTACGAATCTACCGGCAGGTAGCGTCGGTGCAACGGCCGGATCAGGTGATTCGCGCCACGACACACACCCTGGCATGCTGTGCGCCGCCGGACCGGCCGCCGCCTCCTCGCGGTCGCGGACAGAAGCCACGGGGATGGGACACATGACAGCGGAAGCCAGACCGGCATCGCCGCCCCTGACGGAACGCCAGGAGGCCCGCCGCCGCCGCATCCTGCACGCCAGCGCCCAGCTCGCCAGCAGGGGCGGTTTCGAGGCCGTCCAGATGCGTGAGGTGGCGGAGGCCGCCGGGGTCGCCCTGGGCACCCTGTACCGCTACTTCCCGTCCAAGGTCCATCTGCTGGTGGCCACCATGCAGGACCAGCTCCAGCACATGCACGGCACGCTGCGCAAACGTCCGCCGGCCGGGGCCGACGCGGCGGACCGGGTCGCCGACACCCTGATGCGGGCGTTCCGCGCGCTCCAGCGCGAACCACATCTGGCGGACGCGATGGTGCGCGCGCTGACCTTCGCGGACCGCAGCGTGAGCCCCGAGGTGGACACCGTCTCGCGCCTCACCACGACGATCATCCTGGACTCGATGGGGCTTGAGCACCCGACGCCCGAGCAGCTCTCGGCCGTCCGGGTCATCGAGCACACCTGGCACTCGGCGCTGATCACCTGGCTGTCCGGCCGGGCGTCGATCGCCCAGGTGAAGATAGACATCGAGACGGTGTGCCGGCTGATCGACCTGACGGCCGAGGACCAGGCCCGCTGAGTCGTCCGGGCCGCCGCCCATGTGCGGCGCCCACACGCCTCCCCGGTCAGGTGGGGTGCCCTGCACCATATCGACGACGGCACGGTGTTCATACGGTTCGGCGACATCACAGGAACACGCCGAGGAGCCGGTCGCCATGCGTCGCAGAACCAGCAGAGCAAACAGAACCAGCGGAGCCGGCGGGACCACCCGCACCGTCCGGCCCGCAGCCCTGTCCGCCGTCGCCGTACTGGCCACCGCCGGTCTGCTGCTGACCGGGTGCAGCGCCGCCGGCAAGGCGGGCAGCGCCGATTCCGGGAGCGGGAAGTCCGGCAGCGGCGCGGCCGTGAAGGTGGGCCTGGTCTACTCCCGGACCGGGCTGCTCGCGGACTACGGCAAGCAGTACCGGGACGGGTTCATGGCGGGCCTGGACTACGCGACCCACGGCACCCGCAAGGTGGCCGGCCACCGCATCGAGGTCACCGAGCAGGACGACGCGGGCGACCCCGGAAAGGCGGTCTCCGCGGCGAAGAACCTGATCGGCAAGGGCTACAAGGTGCTGGCCGGCACCACCGACTCCGGCGTCGCTCTCCAGATGGCGCCGCTCGCCGCCCAGAACAAGGTGCTGTACATCAGCGGGCCGGCGGCCACCGACGCGGTGACCGGGATCAACGGCTACACCTTCCGCTCGGGCCGCCAGTCCTACCAGGACATCCTCACGGCCGGGGCGATGCTCGGCGACGCCGGGGGCAAGAAGGTCACGGTGCTGGCCCAGGACTCCACGTTCGGCCAGGCGAACGTCGCCGCGGTGAAGGCGGTGCTCGGCGCGAAGGGCGCGAAGGTGGGCTCCGTACTGGCGCCGCCCAGCGCGACGGACCTGACACCGTTCGCCCGGCAGGTGAAGTCGGGCGGGCCGGATCTGGTCTTCGTGGCCTGGGCCGGTTCCACCGCACCGGCGCTGTGGACCGCGCTGGACCAGCAGGGGGTGCTGGGCGCGGGCAAGGTCGTCACCGGGCTCGCCGGGACGGCCTCGTACCCGGTCTTCGGGACGGCCGGGGCCAAGGTGTCCTTCCTCGCGCACTACTTCCCCGGCGCGGGCGGCGGCAACGCGGCGGAGAAGGCCATGCTCGACTCGGTGACGAAGGCCGGCGGCACCCCCGACCTGTTCACCCCGGACGGCTTCACCGCGGCCCAGATGATCGTGCACGCCGTGGCCGAGGGCAGCGCCACCGACCCGGCCGCGATGGTGAAGGCCCTGGAGGGCTGGACCTTCGACGGGGTGAAGGGCAAGGCCCGGGTCCGGGCCGAGGACCACGCCCTGGTGCAGCCGATGTTCGTGGCCAGGCTGACCGGCAAGGGCGCCGCCGCGAAGCCGGAGCTGCTGGACACCGAGCCGATGGACGCCGTGGCGCCGCCCGTGAAGCCCTCGGCGGGCTGAACCATGACCGCACCGCACCTCCTCGGGCGCCGGGACGGCCGGCCGCCGGACAACGAGGCCCCCGTGCTCCGGCTCGACGGACTCGGCTGGAGCATCGGTGGCGCGACCATCGTCCAGGACATCACGCTCGGCGTCCGCCAGGGCGAGTTCCTCGCCTTCATCGGCCCCAACGGGGCCGGAAAGACATCCCTGTTCAACCTCATCAGCGGCACGGTGATGCCGACCGCGGGCACGGTCGCGCTGGACGGCACCGATATGACGGACCGGCCCGCGCACGTGCGGGCCCGGCGCGGGATCGGCCGGACGTTCCAGACGTCCAGCCTCTGGCCCGCCATGACCGTGGCCGACCACGTCCGGCTGGCGGCGCAGGCCGCCCGGGGCGGCTCGTACCGGCTCTGGCGGCGTGCCGACCCGTACCCCGCCGAGGTGGCCGGCGTGCTGGAGCGCACCGGTCTCGGCCACCGAGCCGGCACGACGGCGTCCGAGCTGTCGCACGGCGAGAAGCGGAAGCTGGAGCTGGCCGTGCTGCTGGTGGGCGAGCCCCGGCTGATGCTCCTCGACGAGCCGATGGCCGGGGTGAGCGCGGAGGAGGTCCCGGCGCTGACCGAGCTGATCCGCACCCTGCACCGGGACGAGGGGCGCACCGTCCTCATGGTCGAGCACCACATGGACGTACTCCTGGGCCTGGCCGACCGGCTCGCGGTGATGCATCACGGCCGGCTGCTGGCACTGGACACCCCTGAGGCCGTCACCGCCGATCCGACCGTGCAACAGGCCTACCTCGGGGAGGGGTTGTGAGCGCGCGGACCCTGCTCGCCGTACGGGACCTGCGGGTCCTGATCGGCGGCCGGCACATCCTGCACGGCGTCGGCCTGGAGGTCGCCGCGCACGGCGTGACCGCGCTGCTGGGCCGCAACGGCGCCGGGAAGACCACGACCGTACGGGGCATCCTGGGCCTCGTCCCGCGCAGCGGCAGTGTGCTGCTGGACGGCGAGGAGACCGTGGCCCTGCCCACCCACGCCGTGGTCCGGCGGGGTGTGGGGTACGCCCCCGAGGACCGCGGCATCTTCGCCGGGCTGACCGTGGCGGAGAACCTGCGACTGGCCGAGCGGCGCGGCGCGGGCGATCCCGACTACCCCCTGGTCCATGAGCTCTTCCCCGAACTCAAGCAACGGGCACGGCAGTTGGCCGGGACGCTGTCCGGCGGCCAGCAGCAGATGGTCGCCATCGGCCGCACCCTGCTCAACGCCAACCGGCTGATCATCGCGGACGAACCCACCAAGGGCCTGGCGCCGAAGGTCGTCACCGAGGTGGCGCAGGTGCTGGAGCGGGCCGCCGAGGCGGTACCGGTGCTGCTCGTGGAGCAGAACCTCGCCGTCGTACGCCGGCTCGCCGAGCACTGTGTGGTGCTGGCCGACGGCCGGACCGCCCACCGCGGCCCGGCGGACGAACTGCTCGGCGACGCGGAGGCGGCCCGCCGGCTGCTCGGTGTGGGGCACGGGCCGGCCACCGAAGCACCCTTCGTGGAGGCGGATTCCTGATGTCCACCATCGTGCTGCTCACCATGACCGGACTCGGTCTGGGAGCCCTCTACTTCCTCATCGCGTCCGGACTCTCGCTGATCTTCGGCCTGATGGACGTGCTCAACTTCGCGCACGGGGCGCTGCTGTCCATCGGCGCGTACGGCACCTGGTGGGCGGCGTCCGGCCATCTGCCCGGCGCGGGACCCGGCGGGGCCGGCTTCGTCCTCGCGGTGCTGTTCGGCACGGCGGTGGGCACCGTCGCCGCCGTGCTCCTGGAACTCGCCGTCGTCCGCCCGCTCTACACCCGGCCGCGCGAGCAGGTGCTCGCCACCGTCGGGGTGGGGCTCGCGGTCCCCGCGCTGCTGTCGGGGATCTGGGGCCCGGACGCCCGGACCTTCCCGGGCCCGGAGGCGCTGTCCGGCACCTTCGGGCTGCTGGGCGCGCGGGTCCCGGTCAACCGCCTCGTCCTGGTGGCGGCCGCGGTCGTGGTCCTGGTGGCGCTGCGGCTCTTCCTGGGCCGGACCCGGCACGGTCTCGTCGTCCGGGCGGGGGTCGAGGACCGGGCGATGGTCACCGCGCTCGGCATCGACGTCCGCAGGGCGTTCACCCTCGTCTTCGCGATCGGAGGCTGCGCCGCCGCACTCGGCGGGGCGCTCGGCGGGCTGTACTTCGGTTCGGTCGACCCCCGTCAGGGCACCTCGCTGCTGATCTTCGCGTTCGTCGTCGTGGTCACCGGCGGCATGGGCTCGGTGACCGGCGCCGCCGTGGCGTCCGTGGTCATCGGCCTGGTCCAGCAGTTCGCCAACTACTACACCGCGGCGGGCCTCGGCGATCTGGCGGTCGTCGTCCTGCTCGCCGCGCTGCTGCTGATCCGCCCGCGCGGACTGACGGGGAGGCTCGCGTGAGCACCGCCACCGAGACACACGACCGTGCCGACGGCAAAGCCCCCGCCGCACCGGCGCCTCCCGGCAGGTCCCGGCGACTGCTGCGCCGGTGGCCCGCCGCCGTCCTGCTGGTCCTGGTCGTGGCGCCCTACAGCGCGCTGCCGGTGCCGGGTCTGCTGGACGGCCCGCTCGGCAGTGCGGGAAGCCTGCAACTCATCGCCACCTGCCTGCTGTTCGGCGCCCTGGCCACCGGCTACGACCTGCTGCTGGGCCGCACGGGCCTGCTCTCCTTCGGCCACGCCCTGTACTTCGCGGCGGGCAGCTACGCCACCAACGTGTTCCTGCTGGAGGCGGGGCTCCCGTTCGCGGCCGCCGCGCTCCTGGGACTCTGCTTCGGGATCGCGCTGGCCCTGGTCCTGGGGTCGGTGAGCCTGCGCGTCACCGGCATCGGCTTCTCCATGGTGACGCTGGCCTTCGCCCAGGCGGGCTCGATCCTGGTCTCCCGCGACCCCGGTGGCCTCACCGGCGGCGAGGAGGGCCGGGCCGCGCCGGCGGACCTGCTGCCCTCCTGGCTCGTCGGCATCGACAACACCGCGAACCTCTACTGGATCACCCTCGCCTACCTCGTCCTCACCCTCGGCGTCGTCCACTGGGCGGTCCGCTCCCCCACCGGACGCGTCTGGGAGGGCATCAAGGAGAACGAGCGCCGGGTGGAGGTGCTGGGGCTGAAGCCGTACGGATTCAAGCTGACGGCCTTCGTCCTCGCGGGCGCGCTCGCCGCACTCGGCGGCATCGTGCACCTGCTTGTGACGGGTGGCTCCACCCCACAGACGAGCACGTCCGACTTCACCCTGTCGCTGCTGGTGATGGTGGTGCTGGGCGGCTCCGGAACCCGCTGGGGCCCGATGGCCGGCGGCATCCTCTACACCTGGGCGGACCACCGGCTCGGCGACCTGGCCGGTTCGGGCGCGGTCGCCGGCCTCCCGGCGGTGCTCCGCGTCCCGCTCTCCCAGCCGCTGTTCCTGCTGGGCGTGCTGTTCGTGGCCGTGGTACATCTGCTGCCGGGCGGTCTGGCCCGGCTGCCCTCCAGACTGGCCGCGCTGCGCCGAAGCGGGCCCGCCGAAGAGATCCCGCCCCGGAAGGAGAACGGAAACCCGTGATTCCGTACGAAGAGATCAAGGTCCCTGTCGCCGGGGGCGAGCTGGCGGCCGTGCGCTGGCCGGCCGGCGATCCGGACGCGCCGGTGGTGGTCGCGCTGCACGGCATCACCGCCAACGCGCTCTCCTGGGGCCCGGTGGCCCGGCTGCTGGCCGGACGCGTCACCCTGGTCGCCCCGGACCTGCGCGGCAGGGCGGGGAGTTCGGGACTCCCCGGCCCGTACGGCATCGCCGCCCACGCGGACGACGTCGCCGCCCTGACCGAGGCACTGGGCCTGGACCGGGTGGTGCTGGCGGGCCACTCGATGGGGGCGTTCGTGGCAGTGCTCGCCGCGGTACGCCATCCGGAGCGCTTCGGGCCGCTGCTGCTCGTCGACGGCGGCATCGGCTTCCCGGCGCCCACGCACCTGTCGCCGGACGAGCTGATGACG
>NZ_JAFMPZ010000573.1 GCF_017353455.1 Streptomyces laculatispora | reverse complement strand
GGCTCACGGGGTACAGGGCGGGGGCGTCAGCCGGCGAGGTACCGCTCGACCGTCTCGACCTTGGAGGTCAGACCGTCGGTCACACCGGGGCGGATGTCGGCCTTCAGGACGAGGGAGACCCGTCCGGCCCGCGCCTCGACGGCCTCGACGGCGCGCTTGACGACGTCCATGACCTCGTCCCACTCCCCCTCGATGGAGGTGAACATGGCGTCGGTCCGGTTGGGCAGCCCGGACTCGCGGACGACGCGGACGGCGTCGGCGACGTACTCACCGACGTCCTCGCCGACACTCAGCGGGCTGACGGAGAAGGCGACGATCATGCGCTGACCGTGCCTTCCCGGCGGGCGCGGGCGGCGATGACGCCGTCGGCCTCGTAGCGCTTCAGCGCCTTGTCGCCGTACAGCCCGCCGAACGGCAGCAGCGCGAGCAGGAAGAAGAACGCGACGCGCTTGAGCGGCCACTTGGTCTTGGACCAGACGTCCAGCAGCAGGACGGCGTAGATCACGAAGAGCACGCCGTGCAGGATGCCGAGCGGCATCATCAGGAAGTCGATGTCCGAGACCCGGCTCAGGATCGATCCGAAGATGATCAGCGCCGGGAAGGAGAGCGCCTCGGGAATCGAGATGAGGCGCAGCCGGTGCAGGGCGGTAGCGGTCTTGATGTCCACGGGGGCACCTTCGGTGGGAGGACGGTGACAGCTTGTGAACGCAGGCACAAGCGCGACCATTGTGGCACCGGCACCGGCCCGGCGGTGCCGCGGGGGCCGTTTCGCGCACTTCGGGGACTTCTTGTACCCAATCGCCGGACGAGTTCGATTTCCGGCGGCTACCGTCGCACCGTGGCAATGTTCCGACTCCAAGGCAGCAAGACGCTCGCCGTCGACCTGACCGGCGACGCCGTCAAGGCGAAGAACGGTTCGATGGTCGCGTACGACGGCCGGATGGCGTTCAAGAAGATGACCGGCGGCGGTGAGGGCCTGCGCGGCATGGTGACCCGCCGGCTGACCGGCGAGCAGATGGCCGTGATGGAGGTGACCGGGCAGGGCACCTGCTACTTCGCCGACCGTGCGAGTGAGATCAATCTCGTCTCGCTGCGCGGCGAGAAGCTGTACGTCGAGGCGAGCAATCTCCTGTGCACCGACGCAGGGCTGCGTACCGGCACGACTTTCACCGGACTGCGCGGCGGTGCGACGGGCAACGGCCTGTTCACCACCACCGTCGAGGGAACCGGCCAGGCGGCGATCATGTCGGACGGCTCGGCCGTGGTCCTGCGGGTCTCCGCCCAGTACCCGCTCTTCGTCGACCCGGGCGCCTACATCGCCCACCAGGGCAGCCTCCAGCAGCACTTCCAGTCCGGGGTGAACTTCCGGACGCTGATGGGCGAGGGATCGGGCGAGTCCTTCCAGATCCGCTTCGAGGGCGAGGGGCTCGTCTACGTCCAGCCCAGCGAGCGGAACACGATCGGGGGCGATGTCTGATGCCGTTCCGCGAGATCAACTCGAAGATGGTCGAGGCGACGGTGCTCCCCGGCCAGAAGATGTTCAGTCAGCGCGGCGCGATGCTGGCCTACCGCGGCGAGGTGTCGTTCACCCCGAACATCCAGGGCGGTCAGGGCGGGGTGATGTCGATGATCGGCCGCCGGATGGCGAACGAGGCGACCCCGCTGATGACGGTCGAGGGGAGCGGCACGGTGATGTTCGGTCACGGCGGCCATCACATCCAGGTGATCAACCTGGCCGGGGACACCCTCTACGTGGAGGCCGACCGGCTGCTCGCCTTCGACGGCACGCTCCAGCAGGGCACGATGTTCATGGGCTCGCAGGGCGGCGTGATGGGCATGGTGCGCGGCCAGGTGAGCGGGCAGGGCCTGTTCACCACGACGCTCAAGGGGCACGGCGCGGTGGCGGTGATGGCGCACGGCGGGGTGATCGAGCTGCCGATCGCGCCGGGCCGCGAGGTGCATGTGGATCCGCAGGCGTACGTCGCCCACCACGGCGACGTGCGCAACAAGCTCTCCACCGCGCTCGGCTGGCGCGACATGGTGGGGCGCGGCTCCGGCGAGGCGTTCCAGCTGGAGCTCAGCGGCAGTGGTGCGGTGTACGTCCAGGCGTCGGAGGAGAAGCTGTGAGCACGCCCGTGGTCTTCGATCCGATGACGCTGCCGTCGGACGACAACGTCAACTCGTACACCTTCTGCGTGGAGCTCAAGGGGAGCCAGTGGTTCCTGCAGAAGGGGAAGATGATCGCCTACTACGGGCGGATCGAGTTCAACGGCATCGGGCACGGCCGCTTCGAGCGGCTCATCCGCACGAGCTTCCACTCGCCGCTGCACGCGAGCGACTGGGTGGTGGCGGAGGGCAGCGGGAAGATGCTGCTCGCGGACCGGGCCTTCGATGTGAACTCCTACGACCTGGAGGACGGGAACCTGACGATCCGCTCCGGCAATCTGCTGGCCTACCAGCCGACTCTGGCGCTGAAGCAGTCGATCGTGCCGGGGTTCCTGACGCTGATCGGCACCGGGAAGTTCGTCGCGGCGTCCAACGGCCCGGTGGTGTTCATGGAGCCGCCGCTGCGGGTCGACCCGCAGGCGCTGGTGGGCTGGGCGGACTGCCCCTCGCCGTGCCACCACTACGACCACGGCTACATGGCCGGGGTGATGGGCGGACTGCGCGCCATGACCGGGATCGGCGGCGCCTCGGGCGAGGAGCACCAGTTCGAGTTCGTGGGCGCGGGTACGGTGCTGCTCCAGTCCACCGAGGTGCTGATGCCCGAGCAGTCGACGGGGGCGGTACCGCAGCAGCCGGGGGTTCCGGGCGGCGGCGGTCAACCTGGGTCCACCCCCCGCGCCCCCGGCCAGCTGGGGGACCTCCAACGGCGCTTCGGGTTGTGAGCGGTACTCTGCGCAGTGTGACGCCGGACGTCCGTACAGCGCCCGCGGAACCCCGACCGGCCCGTGCCGTGCGTCACAGCGAATAACTTCGTCCGGATTTCAACTTCTTAGGTAGAATCCATATATGGAGACCGAGACGGCCACCCGCTGGCTGAGCAACGCGGAGCAGTGCGCCTGGCGCACCCACCTGGATGTCAGCAGGCTGCTGATGCACCAGCTGGAGAAGGACCTCCAGCCGTTCGGCCTGACCAATAACGACTACGAGATTCTCGTCAACCTCTCGGAGTCCGACGACCAGCGCCTGCGGATGAGTGACCTCGCCACCGCCACCCTGCAGTCCAAGAGCAGGCTCTCGCACCAGATCACCCGTATGGAGAGCGCGGGCCTGGTCCGCCGGGAGAACTGCGAGTCCGACCGGCGGGGACTGTACGCGGTCCTCACCGAGGCCGGTGCGGAGACGATGCGCAAGGTGGCACCGCACCACGTGGCATCGGTGCGCAAGCACTTCATGGACCTGCTGACGCCGGAGGCGCTGGAGCAGTTGCACGCGGCCCTCGCCCCGGTCGCCGACCATCTGCGCGCACGCCGCGTCTGAGACAGGATCCGGAACACCGGGGGCGGCGCTCAGCGGGGGCCCGGCAGCCGCAGCTCGAACCGGGCGCCGCGCTCCCCCGCACCGGCCGCGGTCAGCCGGCCCCCGTGCCGGATGGCCACATCGCGGGCGATGGCGAGGCCCAGACCGGCCCCGCCGTCGTCGCGGGCGCGGGCGTCGTCGAGGCGCACGAAGCGTTCGAAGATCCGCTCGCGCTCCGCCTCCGGCACCCCGGCCCCGTCGTCCGAGACCTCGACGACCACACCACCACGTTCCACCCGCACCGCGACGGCCACCGAACTCTCCGCGTGCCGCTCGGCGTTGTCCAGCAGATTGCCGATCACCCGGGCCAACTGCCCGCGTGAACCGGTCACTTCCAGCCCGCCCGGCTCCGGCACGGACACCGTCACCGCGATCCGGTCGCCGATGCGCTGCGACACCTCCTCACGGACCAGTGCGCCGAGGTCCAGCCGCGCCTTCCCGGGCCGCTCCCCCGCGTCCAGCCGGGCCAGCAGCAGCAGATCGGCGGCGAGCACCTGGAGCCGTACGGTGTCGGCGACCGCACCCGCCACGTCCAGCAGCTCCGGGTGCGCGGCACCCACCTCCAGCTGGGTGCGGAGCGAGGCGATCGGGGAGCGCAGTTCGTGCGAGGCGTCCGCGACGAAGCGCCGCTGACGGTCGACGGAGGCCTCCAGGGCGGTGAGCGTCTCGTTGGTGGTACGGGCCAGCCGGGCGATCTCGTCGCGCGAACCGGGCTCCGGCACCCGCCTGCTCAGATCCTCGGACGCGGTGATCGCCGCCATCTCGCGCCGGATGCCCTCGACCGGGCGGAGCGCCCGCCGGGTCACCAGCCAGGTCACCCCGGCGACGACGAGCAGCACGACGGGCAGCCCGGCCAGCATCGCGCCGCGCACACTCGCGACGGCCCGCTGCTCCGCGGCGAGCGGGGCACCCGCGTGGACGGTCAGGGTCAGCCCGGCGGAGTTCGTCGCCTCCACGGAGGCGAACCGGTAGTCGGCGGTGTCGCCGTCGACGGTGGCGGTGCCGTTGCGGAAGTCCGGTTCGTCGGTGGAGACCTCACCGCGGCCGGGGTCGGCGCTCGCGCCGTCGTCGTCATCGTCGTCGCGGCCACCGTGACCACCGTGGTCATCGCCCTTCTCCGGGGCGACGGACGCGGGCTGCGGGGTGACCCGGTCGGTGCCGGTGCCGGAGATCGCGTCCAGGTGCTCGGAGACGGCGACCACCCGGCCGTCCTCGTCGGTCACCTGGACCGGATGGTCCTCTTCGTCGCCCATGTCCAGCTTGTCGTACGGCACGTCGAGGGCCAGCTGCCCGGCGGTCTCGCGGGCCGCCACCTCGGCCTGGAGCCCCGCCTGGTCGGTGAGGTTGGCGCGCAGGACCAGCAGGACGCCGAGCCCGGCGGCGACGACCGCGAGGGCGACGACCACCGTCGCACCGAGCGCCGCCCTGGCCCGTACCGATCTCACAGCGCCTCCAGCCGGTAGCCGGCGCCGCGCACCGTACGGATGGCGGCCGCGCCGAGCTTGCGGCGCAGGGTGCTCACGTACACCTCGACGATGTTCGGGTCGCCGTCGTAGGCGAAGTCCCAGACGTGTTCCAGGATCTCCGCCTTGCTCACCACCTGCCCGGCCCGCAGCGCGAGCTGTTCGAGCACGGCGAACTCCTTGGTGGTGAGCACGACCTCGTCCTCGCCGAGACGGACCCGGCGGGCGGCGGTGTCCATCCGCAGGGAGCCGACGGTGACCACCGGCGAGGCGGAACCACCGCGCCGGCGCAGCAGCGCGCGGACCCGGGCGACCAGCACCACGTAGCTGAACGGCTTGGTCAGATAGTCGTCGGCACCGGTGTCGAGCCCCTCCGCCTCGTCGTACTCCCCGTCCTTCGCCGTCAGCATCAGGATGGGCACCTCGTGGCCGGCGGCGCGCAGCGCGGCGCACACCCGGTAGCCGTTCATCCCCGGCAGCATGATGTCGAGGACGACGAGGTCGTAGGCGCCCTCGGAGGCCCGGTGCAGCCCTTCGAGCCCGTCGTGCACGACGTCCACGGCGAATCCCTCGGCGGTGAGCCCCCGGGCCAGGGAGATCGCCAGCCGCTTCTCGTCCTCCACGATCAACAGGCGCATGTGCACAGCCTCGCAAACGGAAGCTGAAGAGGGCTTCAGGTGGCTTCAGGCTGCGTTCAGCATCACCCCGGCAGTGTGGACCTCGTCGCAACGGACCCATCCGATCGGGGAGGACCCCTCATGAAGCGAAAGATCGTCATCGCCGCCGTCACCGCGGCCGTACTCGCGGGCGGCGGAGCTGCCACGGCCGTCGCCCTCGCGGGCGACGACAGCAACGGCGGCGACGCCCGTACCTCCGCCGGGAGCAGCACGGCGAGCGGTGACGCCGCCCGCGTCGCGGTCGGTGACGCGGCCAGGGCCGCCGTCCGGGCCGTCCCGGGCACGGTGACCGAGGCCGAGCTCGACGACGAGGACGGCCGCCTCGTCTGGGAGCTCGATGTGTACGGCTCCGACAAGGCCTGGCACGACGTGACGGTGGACCCGGGCAACGGCAGGGTGCTCGGCAAGCACGTCGACAACGACGACGACGGCGAGAGGCACGCGCCCCGCAAGACCTCCGTCACGCTCGACCAAGCGGTCGGCGCCGCGCTCGGATCGGCCCCGGGCACGGTGACCTCGATCGAGCTGGAGGACCACGACGGCCGCAGCGGCGGGGCGGTGCACTGGGAGGTCGACGTCCGGGGCAAGGACGGCAGCGAGCACGAGCTGAACGTCGACGCGAAGACGGCGAAGGTCTCGGTGGACCGGTCGCACGACGGCCACGGGGACGATGACGGGAACGACCGGGACGACGACTGAGGAAAGCGCCGCCGCGGCACGGCCGGGAGACCCTAGGGCCTCTCGTTTGGATCATGCCGGGCTCGCGGGTTCCGGCACGCGCACCTGCCGT
>NZ_JAFMPZ010000572.1 GCF_017353455.1 Streptomyces laculatispora | reverse complement strand
GGGCCGGGTCGACGCGTGACGCCGGGGAGTGGGCTGCCGAGCGTCAGTGGCCGGCCGACTCGGTGCACGCCCTGTGCGCGGTGCTGCGGAGCCGGGGCCGGACACTGGGCGTGGTGACGTTCCTGCGCTCGGCCCACCGCGCCGCCTTCGAACGCCCGGACGCGGTGTACGCGGAAAGCATGGCGGACCGCGTCGCGGCCTCGGTGGACCTGTACCAGTGCCTGCGGGAGAGCCCCGGCGACACCAGCCCGTACGGCGCCTGAGGGAGCAGCCCTCGCCGTGGCGGGCGCGCACCCCTCGGACGGGGCCTCAGCTCAGCGCCAGTTTTCGTTCCGATGTTCCAAGCGGCGCGTGACCAGTGGCCTGGCTTCGGCCGGTCGCGGACCCGCGGCATCGCGCGCTGGACCTGGCCGCTGTGCATCACCCTGTCCGGCTTCGGCGGGCAGAGTGATACAGACGCCAGAACTGCGGGGTCTGGTCGGGCAGTTGCTGGGTTGAGATGGATGCCTGGACATAATTCGCAGGCGTGTGGCAACGGCAAGGACCTACTCTGCTCGTCATGATCGACTGGAAGAGCGTCGAGGCCGCCGACTGTGCCGTGCCCGCTGACCGGCCCATGGACGACCTCGTCCGCGAGTTGTCCCGTGCCCTGGCAGATCCCGATCCACTGGTCCGGGACGGCGCGCCCTACACCGTCCTCGCGACCTGGATCGCCCGCGGGGCGATCGGGACGTCCCGGCGGCTGGAGCTGGGAGACGAGATGGCGACCCGGTTCACCGACGCGCGGGTCGAGGCCCGCACCTTCGCGCCCCTCGTGCTCGACATGCTGGTGGCCGCGGGGGACTTGAAGTCCGGCTGGGTGGACGCGTTCGAGCACTGGTACCCGGCGGAGAAGGATCTACGCGGCCACGACGACACGCTCGGCTGGCTTCATGCGGTGGCGCACGGCGCGGACCTGCTTGCCGGCTTCGGTCGCCACCCCGAGGTGGCGCCGGTGCGGATGCTGGACCTCGCCGCCGCGCGGCTGACGGCGCCCACCGACCACGTCTACGACCAGATGGAGGACGACCGCCTGGCCCGGGCGATCGCCCGGGTCCTCACCCGCACCGACCTGAGCGAACGCGACGCCGTCGGCTGGCTGGATCCGATCGCCGACCGCTTCGGGGCCGACCGCATCAGCACCCCGGTGCCCGCTCACATCAGCAACTGCCTGCGCACCCTGCGCCTGCTCTACATCCTCGCCGACCGGGGCGTGCGCCCCACCAGCGAACTGCCCGCGGAACCCCTCCACCACCGCGACGCGGTCAAGTCCGGCGTCGCCAGCGTCCTCGACCGGATCGTCAGACGCTGACCGACGGCACCCGTTCGGCCGGGCAGACCGGTACGCATGCCCTCCACGGACGACGTGGATGGCGCTGATCGCGCACACCGGCCTCCCCTACCCACATCGTCCAGTTGACGCTCGACGACGTGTTCAGCGACGGAGAAGCAACGCTTTTACGGCTCGGGGAACCCGCCTCACCCGCCCCCGCGCCAGTCGCATCCCTGCTGCTGGAGTACATCGCAAGTCGCGACAACATGAACGCCGCCACCAATCAGGCACCCTGCTGGCTCTTCCCCAGCCGGCCCGCCCCGACAACCTTCCGCGCTCAGGGGCGGGATCGGCGTCGCGCGGTCGCAGCCGCCCGCGGAGCCGTACGCCGCTGGCGATCACACAAGGTCACCAGTCGGTTGGACTCCTCGGAGAACTGGCGACAGTTGAATACGAGAGCTCACCAGTATCAACCCCCGGTAGGGGGGCCGCCGGATTCATGCAGAGATGGCGGAGCGACGGGTGTCCGCGTACGCCCGTGCCCTGACTCCCGGTTCCCCTGTTCGAGCCACAAGCTCGGTGATCGATATGACTACGGCTTGTCACGTGTTCGGGTGGCGGCTGCCGCGGCGGGCCGTCTGCGTCCACCCGGTCGCCTGAACACGAACGGCGGTCCTTGCCATCCGCGGTCGGATGGCAAGGACCGCCGTCACGCTCAGGCCCCGGTGGCCGGCAGCGCGGGTGCGACGGGGCTCTCCTCGCCGAGTGGATCCCCGTTCAGCGGATCCTCGTTCGCCGAAGCCCAGCTGGCCCAGCTGGCCCCGGCGGACCGGCTCACTCGGACTGCGTGGAGACGCTCACACCGCTGAAATCCTGCGCGGCGGCGAGGCTGAAGTAGACCCAGCCGGACGGCGGGTTGTCGATCGTCAGGGTCTCGCTGTTGCCGGCGTTGGTGGACTTCGCCTGGTAGCTGCTGGTGGTGGCCCAGCTGCTGCCGCCGTAGTACAGGTCGGCGTTGCCGGTGCCGCCGCTACTGGTGATGGTCAGCTGCTTGAGGCCGGCCGGCAGGTACACGAAGTGGTAGCTGTAGTTGCCGGTGGAGGCCGCGAGGTTGTCCCGGCGGCAGTTCTTGTCGAACTGACGGGGGTCGCTGGTGGTGCAGAGCGGGGTGGACGAGGCCTCCGGCAGGGGGCCGCAGTCGTTGGTCGCGCAGGCGGTCGTCAGCCAGGTGGCGAAGCCGGCGTCGTAGCTGGTGCCGATGGTCTGCTTCAGGAAGGTGCGGGCACCGTTCCAGTCACCGGTGCGGTAATTGTTGAGCACGGTCTCGACGTCAGCGGGGTGCGCCTGGAGCATGTAGCGGACCGCAAGGAAGCCCCAACGGTAGACCCGGTTCGAGTTGACCTCGGGGTCCCCGTCCTGGTTGTAGACGGTGTCGAACAGGTCGCTGAGCTTGTAGGTCTTCTTGCCGGCCTCGCCGATCGCATCGGCGTTGCGCTCGTTGCGATAGCCGTACGAGATGTTCTCGGCGATGCCCTCGACCCACCAGATGGTCGGCGTGGTCAGGCTGGCCTCGAAGTCGCCGGCCATGTTGTAGCGGCCGTCGAGGTAGTGGGTGTACTCGTGGTTGAGGTTCCAGATCTGGAAGTCCGGGCGCAGCCAGCTGGCCTCGTGGGCGATGAAGCGGGCCTGGTTGCCGGCGGCGGCCGGGTTGCCCTCCTCGTACATGCCGCCGTTGTCGACGTCGATGTTGTAGATCGCCCAGGCGTACAGCGAGTACTGGGTGTAGTCGTCGAAGACGACGACCTCGAGGTTGGTGTTCACGTCACCGGGGATCGCGCCCTTGTCGCCGATGACCCGGTGGAAGTAGGCGTCCTGGTTGACCAGGCTGGTGCAGGTGCTGGCCAGCTGTCCGGGGGACATGTCCTGGGCGCGGATCTTCAGGTCCGGGGTGCACGTGTGCTGGATCGGCAGGATCGCCGGGAGCACACGGTCGCCCAGGTCACAGATGGCATAGGCCGCGCAGTTGTTCCTGTCGTACTGGCGCGTGTACCAGCCCAGGTTCATGGTGATCGGCGCGGTGGGGCCGACGTTCGGGTAGCGGTTGATCAGGTCCTTCAGCAGCGGCCTGACCCGGTCCTTGAGCTCGGGGACGTCGAGGGCGTAGCCGAGGTAGCGGCCGACGTTGCTGACGACGTCCAAGCGGTTCAGCTGCGCGCTGTTGCGCGTGATGAAGCCGGCCCAGGTGTTGAGGATGGTGGGGTCGGCCTTGAGGGCGGCCCGCCAGCCGCGGTCGTCGTTCTTGGCCTTGAAGCCGTTCTCGACGACCCACTCGACGTGCTGCATGGCGAGGTTCATCTGGCTGGGCCAGGTGCCGTCGTAGCTGCCGAGCATCCACTTGATGACGCCGGCGTACCGGCCGGCCGCGTGGGTGCTGTCGATCAGCGTGACGACCTCGTTGAAGATCTCGCCGTTGGCGTCGGTGACGTCCTTGCTGCGCGGGGAGGCGAAGAACGCGTCCAGCGCGCCGAGCGCCGCGCTGTCCAGCGCCGTGCCGTAGTCGCCGACGACGTTCGCGTGGTTGTCCTGCACGTAGTAGCCGGCGCGCAGGAACAGCACCAGCTGCCCGATGGCGGCGCTGTTGTTGCCCGAGTAGGTGGCGGAGGCGTCGCGCAGAGCGTTGGCGACGGTCACCATCTGGGCTTCACGGAAGGCCTTCCGCGCGTCCTCCCCGGTGAGGCTGAACAGCGGGTAGGTACAGGTGATCCGGGGGAGGGCCTTGAGCTGCTGGACCAACGCGTTGCCCGTGGCGTTGATCACGCCGGAGATGTCGCCGCACTCGTCCTCGGCGGCGGCCGAGGACTGCTTGCCGGCCTTGACGGGTTTGACGGTCGGGGCGGGTGCCGGGGCGGACTCCTCGGCACTGTCCTGCGAGGAGATCCGGAAGCGGGAGTTGTTGTTCATTGCATTGGGCGACTTGGGGACCGGGATCGACAGCGGCGCCGAGGCCGCGGTTCCACTTGCCTTCGCACCGGCCGGGGTCGTGGCGCCGACGGAGGAGGCCTGGCTCTGTGGCGCGAGCAGGCCGAGCGCAATGAAGACGGCTGCGCCGAGCGCAGGAAGTCTGCGCGCGTTGGCCTTCGATATCCGGAAGGGATGCATCTGTGGGGGCCTCCGAGGCCGTTTGGCCGCGTGCTGGGGACACGGGCAGTTAATGTGTGACATGTAAAATTGCACATGTCGCATTGCATCGGAAGGTTTCTGCCAGATTGCCGGCCACCGCAACTGAAACGTTGTCAACTGGGCCTTTTCCAACCTCGGATCGAGGTGTGGTGAAGGACGAGGACGGCCTTGACGATGTCGGTGATGCGGTTGGTGCTGCAGCGGAGCTTTCGCAGGAGGCGCCAGCCCTTGAGGGTAGCCATGGCTTGCTCGCCGAGGCAGCGGATCTTGGCGTGGCTGCTGTTGTGGCGGCGCTTCCATCGCTTCAGGCGGCGGCCTCGGCCAGCTCCCTGATACGCCTTGTCCGCCCCGCATTTGAGCCCCGAGTCGGTGAGGGCTTCGGTGATTCCGTGCTGTCGGGCGGCGGTGAGGTCGTGGGTCGAGCCGGGCAGGGCGGGTGAGGCCCAGAGCAGGCGTCCGAACGGGTAGGTGAGGACTTGCACGTTCATGCCGTGGCGTTTGTGTTTCCCCGAGTAGTACGAGGTGTCGGCTGCGATGCGGTCGATCGGGAGCAGGGTGCCGTCAAGGATGACGAACGCCTTCGTGCGGATCGTTTTCATCGCCTCGGCGAGTGTCGGGGCGAGGGTGGACAGGACCTCGACGGCTTCGCGTATGTAGCGAAATACGGTCGCGATTCCGATGCCGAACCCCACGGTGAGCTGGGCTTAGGTGTCACCGAACCGCAGGTGGGCCAGGGCCAGGAGGGCCTGCCGGCCGACCGGTAGTCGCCGCCACCGCGTCCCGAGCTTCTTCCGTCTGGCGGTCAGTTGCCCAGTCAGGAACCGCAGGGTGCGGCTGGACAGATCCATCGACGACGGGTAGACGAGCACGCGAAGCTCCTGGCAGACACCGGTGATCGTGGGCGGGAACCCGTCTATCAGGAGCTTCGTCGTTACGCAGGACTGTCCAACTCGCGCTCAGCGCGATCAGGTTGGAGAGGGCTCAATGACCTGACGCACTCCCAGCTCATCGCCGTGTCGGCTGGCAGTAACCGGCAGAAGGGAGACGAAGATCCGGGGCGCTGGCGCCCCTCCCTCACGACCTGCTGGTGCAAATACGGCCGGGCATGGATCAGCGTGAAGAGCATCTACGGGCTGACGGCCAACGAATCTGAGCTTGACGATCTATAGGAGCTTCAGAGTCAAGCTCAGTGCCGGTAGAAGATCCGGTCCGAGTACTGCGTCATCACGCGCCCGTTCCACTCGTGGCCCCCGTCGACGTTCCCCGAGCGCAGCAACGGCGGCTCAATGCCCCGTTCCAGCAGCCGCTCCGCCGCCGCCGCCATCATCGCCTGCATCACCGCACTGGTGACCACCGTCGACGCGGGCGCGAACGGTGCCTCGATGCCGTCCACGTTCAGCTCCGCGTCGCCGATCGCGATCTTGCTGTCGAGGACGATGTCGCAGTGGTCCCGCAGGAAGCCGCCCGAGCTGTGCCGGGACCGGGTGCCGTCCGCGTACGCGACCGAGGTGACGCCGATGACCTTCAGGCCCAGCGCACGCGCGTTCATCGCCATCTCCACCGGCAGCGCGTTGCGCCCGGACAGCGAGATGATCACGAGGACGTCGCCCGCCTTCGCGGGGCTGGAGTCGAGGACCGCGCCCGCCAGGCCGTCGACCCGCTCCAGCGCCGAGCCCAGGGTCGCGGGCATGACGTCGACCCCGAGTGCGCCGGGGACGGCCAGGAGATTCATCAGGGCGAGCCCGCCCGCGCGGTAGACGACGTCCTGGGCGGCGAGCGAGGAGTGCCCGGCGCCGAAGGCGAAGAGCCGGCCACCGGCCTCGACGGTGTCGGCGATCGCGGTACCGGCGGCCGCGATGTTGCCGGACTCCTCGTCGCGCACCCGCTCCAGCAGGCCGATCGCTGCGTCGAAGAACTGACCGGCCAGCTTGCTTTCGCTCATCTGAGGAGGGCCTTTCCGGCGGGGTGGGGTGACCAGGGGCGTCCGTACCGCCGATCACGTTGCGGTCTGGACCAGTGACATGTCAATACCGCAAGGGGTGCTCGGGCTCACTCCGGTACGCCGCATGGCACCGACGAGGCACGGTTGTCAGTGGTATGCGTCAGAATTGGGTCAGGGCCAGCGCACGATTGCATCGAGGGGCACGAAATGTCCGGACTGATCGACACAACGGAGATGTATCTCCGCACCATCCTCGAACTTGAAGAGGAAGGCGTGGTCCCCATGCGCGCCCGGATTGCGGAACGGCTGGACCAGAGCGGTCCGACGGTCAGCCAGACGGTGGCGCGCATGGAGCGCGACGGCCTGGTTCAGGTCGCGGGCGACCGGCATCTGGAGCTGACGGAGGAAGGGCGCCGACTGGCCACCCGCGTGATGCGCAAGCACCGGCTCGCCGAGTGCCTGCTCGTCGACGTGATCGGCCTGGAGTGGGAGCAGGTCCACGCCGAGGCGTGCCGCTGGGAACACGTGATGAGCGAGGCCGTGGAGCGGCGGGTGCTGGAGCTGCTGCGCCACCCGACGGAGTCCCCGTACGGGAATCCGATCCCGGGCCTGGAGGAGCTGGGCGAGAAGGCCGAGGCCGATCCGTTCCTCGACGAGGGCATGGTGAGCCTGTCGGATCTCGACCCGGGCGCCGAGGGCAAGACCGTGGTGGTCCGCCGGATCGGTGAGCCGATCCAGACGGACGCCCAGCTGATGTACACGCTGCGGCGGGCGGGCGTGCAGCCCGGTTCCGTGGTCAGCGTGACGGAGTCGCCCGGCGGGGTGCTGGTCGGCAGCAGCGGGGAGGCGGCGGAGCTGGATTCCGAGGTGGCGTCGCACGTCTTCGTCGCCAAGCGCTGATTCGTCGCTGAGCGCTGATTGGCCGCCGAGCGCTGACTTATGTCGCGGCGGTGATCCGTCGCCGAGCGGCTGATTCGTCGGCACGCACGGGTTCGTCGGCATGCGTCGAACGGTGGGCGGCCGGTGCTCGACCCACGCCGCACAGGCGGCGTCGAGTACCGGCCGCCGATGCCCGCTTCCCGCTTTTCCGTCCGGAATTGCAGCGCTCGGACGGATCGCGTGCCAGGCTGTGGCTGAGGGATACCTGAGAGTGTCGGCCGCCTGGTCGCGCGGTCGGGGAGGGGAGCAGGGTATGCGCCCGTCGTGCTGGCATGTCCGGCCTGCGCACCGGATGAGAGACGCACTCACGCCCGCGCCCGGCTCCGGTCCCCGGCCCTATGAACGATGGATGGCCCCGGCGCCTCACGGCGCCGGGGCCTGTCCTCCCCTGTCCCGACCTGGAGCCCCGAGCTCTTCAGGTCGGTCCCTGCGGGCCCTCATCCCCGAGCGGCCCGCCCCCCGGAGAAGATCTCCCCTCCGCGGCCGACGTCAATCCTTGGAAGCTGTCACTCGAACGAGCGGTGTTGTGCGCCGGAAGCCAATTTTCGAATAAGAGTTCGATAGTCTGGCGGGACGCGACCACATGGTGATCGAGGGACCAGAAGGGGGTGCCAGAACATATGGTGCGGCGCATCGATGTGACCGGAACCGACGGCGTACGCCTCGCGGCCTGGGAGTTCGCCGATCCGCCCAAGGAGCGCGCGACGGGCGAACGCGCCCCCGGCGTCTTAATGCTTCACGGTCTGATGGGCCGGGCCTCGCACTGGGCCTCCACCACCCGCTGGCTCGCCGAGCGGCACCGCGCGGTCGGCCTCGACCAGCGCGGCCACGGCCGCAGTGACAAGCCGGCCGACGGCCCGTACACGCGCGACGCGTACGTCGCCGACGCCGAGGCCGCGATCGAGCAGCTCGACCTCGCCCCCGTGACCCTCGTCGGACACTCCATGGGAGCGCTCACCGCCTGGCAGCTCGCCGCCAAGCGCCCCGACCTCGTCCGGGCGCTGGTCATCTGCGACATGCGGGCCTCCGCGCTCGCAGCGGCCTCGCAGCGGGAGTGGGAGGAGTGGTTCAAGTCCTGGCCGGTGCCGTTCGCGACGCTGTCCGACGTACGGAAGTGGTTCGGCGAGGACGACCCCTGGGTGGAACGCCCCAATCCGTCGCGCGGTGAGTTCTTCGCCGAGGTGATGGCCGAGCGCGCCGACGGCTGGCGGCCCGTCTTCTCCCGCCGGCAGATGCTCCAGTCCCGCGCCACCTGGTTCTCCGAGGCGCACTGGGAGGAGCTGGCCCAGGTCAGCTGCCCGACCCTGGTGCTCCGCGGCCTCGACGGCGAACTGGGCCGGGCGGAGGCCCAGGAGATGGTCCGGGTGCTGCCGCGCGGGCAGTACGCGGAGGTGGCCGACGCCGGCCATCTCGTCCACTACGACCAGCCGGAGGGCTGGCGCGCCGCGGTCGAACCCTTCCTGGAGCAGTTCGCCGAGGACATCCGCGACGACCGGGAGCCGGTGTCTCCGTAACCCCGGAGCCCGGCACCCGTCACCCCTTGCTGACCGCCGCCAGGATCTCCGGCAGCCGGTCCGCCGTCCGGGGCGCCGCCACCCGCAGCCCGGCCCAGGCGATCAGCGCCCCGTACACGCCACCCACCGGCAACAGCAGCCACAGCCACCCCTGCGCACCGGCGAGATGCAGCCAGATCGTGGCACCGATCACCGGCGCGCACAGCAGCGCCGCCGAGACCATGCCGCCGAAGACCGAGATCCACGCGAGCCCGGCCTGACCCGGCGCCACGTTCTTGAACGCGCCGTCCTGCGGGATCGAGTACGGGAAGTTCGCCGAGGCCACCGCGCCCGTCGCCAGCATCGCGCCCAGCAGCGCGAACGACAGCCCCATGACCCCCGGCAGCTTCGCCCAGTCCCCGAGCAACGCGCACGTCAGCACCGTCACCAGGACCGTGTACGGAAGGGTGATCAGCAGCAACGCCAGTGCGCGCGCCCGCAGTTCCAGATAGGCGTCCCGGGGCGAGGAGATCGTCGCGGCCACCATCCAGAACGCGGAGGCGTCCTGCCCGAACTGGTTGTACATCTGGATGCCGAGCATCCCGGCGGCGAAGCAGGCGAAGTAGACCGAGCCGGTGCCCTGCAAGGCGTTGAGCAGCGGCACGATCAGCCCGATCGCCAGCGCCGTCACCCACGCGGCCTTGGTCTTCGGGTCCCGGGCGACGTAGCGCAGACTGCGCTGCATGACCGTGCCGGTGCGCCCCTCCGGGAACAGTGCCCACAGGCCGGAGCCGCGCGAACCGGACTTCGCTCGGCCCGGTTCGGCCGCGGCGAGCGTCGAGCCGTCCGGTGACGTCATCAGCTTCACCAGGCTGCGCTGCCACAGCCACACCAGCAGGGCCAGCGCCGCCACGGAGAGCAGCAGCTGAACGGCGGCCCGGCCGTACGAGCCCTGGGACGCGGAATCCACCGACCCGATCGCCGAACCGGGCGGCAGCCAGCGCACCACGTCCGCTGCCGGGTCCAGCGCGGAGAGGCCGCCGGCCCGGCCGAGCCGCTGCGCCCCGAAGTTGACGAACTGGATGCCCACCGCGATCACCAGTCCGCTGAGCACCGCCAGATCGCGGCCCTTGCGGGACGTCAGCAGCCGGCTGTTGGCCGTGGCGACGGCCCGCGCCAGCGCCACGCAGACCAGCAGCGTCAGCGGAGCGGCCACGACCGCGAACACCGCCGCGCCCGCCCCGTGGGCCAGTGCGATCACCGAACCGGCCGTCAGGCAGAGCGTGAACAACGGGCCGATACCGACCAGCGAGGCCATCAGCAGCGCGGCGATCAGGGGCCTCGGCCGCAGCGGCAGCATCACCAGCCGGCTCGGGTCGAGGGTCTCGTCCCCGGCGGCGAAGAACAGCGGCATCACGGCCCAGCCGAGCGCCAGCACCGCGGCCAGCGGCACCACGAGCGATTCCGCGTGGGCGTTGCCACGCAGCGCGATCAGCCCGATCAGCTGGCCCGCGGCGATCAGCAGGGTGACGACGACGGACGCGATGTACGCGGCCCGCCGGCCGGCCGACTGCCGCAGCCCGTTGCGCAGCAGCGTGAGCTTGAGCGTGACGAAGACGGGGACCAGGGCCGTACCGTCCATGCCGCCCGTCCGGGGCCCGGAGTCCGCCGGGACGTCGAGCACGCTCATCGGGTGCCGCCCAGCCAGTCCAGGGCGTCGCCGCTGTCGCGCCCGCCCGCGCCGACGAGCTCCAGAAAGGCGTCCTGGAGCGAGGGCGCGTCGCCGCGCACCTGCGCCAGGGTGCCCTGGGACCTGATGCGGCCGGCCGCCATGACGGCCACCCAGTCGCAGAGCGACTCGACGAGCTCCATCACATGGCTGGAGAAGATGACGGTCGCCCCGGAGCGGGTGTAACGCTCCAGCACTCCGCGGATGGTCTGCGCCGACACCGGATCGACGCCCTCGAACGGCTCGTCCAGGAAGAGCACTTCGGGATTGTGCAGCAGCGCCGCCGCGAGCCCGATCTTCTTCCGCATACCGGTCGAGTAGTCGACGACCAGTTTGTGCTGGGCGCCCGCCAGATCCAGGACGTCCAGCAGCTGGGTGGCCCGGCTGTCCGTCTCGGACCCCGGCAGCCCGCGCAACCGGCCTGTGTAGCCGAGCAGTTCACGCCCCGAGAGGCGTTCGAAGAGCCGCAGGCCCTCGGGCAGGACGCCGATCCGGGACTTCACCTCGACCGGATCGCGCCAGACGTCCCGCCCGCCGACCTCGATCCGGCCCATGTCGGGGCGGAGCAGGCCGGTGACCATGGACAGGGTGGTGGTCTTGCCCGCGCCGTTGGGCCCCACCAGACCGATGAACTTGCCCGCGGGCAGCTCCAGATCGATTCCGGCGACCGCGGTCTGCTCGCCGAACCGCTTCCAGAGCCCCTCCACGCGCACCGCGGGCGGCGTCACCCGCGAGGCGTCCGCCTCGACGGCCTGCTCTGCTCTGTCCGTGTCGCGCCGGTCCGGCATCGTGCACGCCCTTCGAAGTCCCCATGTGTGGGGGCCACCCTACGAAAGGCGGGTCCGCGCGTCGGCCGCTTCCCGGCCGCAGGCGTAGGCGAGCGGGCTGATGAGCTCCTCCACCTCGGGCAGCCAGCGGTTGGCGGTGGTGGGGCGGCGGGCCCACTGCACCGCGCCAAGGCCGCCGACCCGGGTCGGCGGGGCCGTCACGTACTGGCCCTCGCCGCAGCCGCGCAGATCGATCGCGGCGGCGCTCCAGCCCAGCCGCCGCACCAGGCCGTCGGCCTTGGCGGCGGCGTCCGGCAGGACGAAGAACTGCATGCGGCGGTCGGGGGTGTGGGTGACCGGCCCGAGCGGCAGGCTGAGCCGCTCCATCCGGGCCAGCGCCAGGAAGCCGGCCGACTCCGGTACGTCGATCGCGTCGAAGGCGCGTCCGGTCGGCAACAGGATCGCCGCCCGGGGCTGTTGGGACCACATCCGGCAGGCCGCCGCGCCGCTGCCGGTGGCCAGGCCCGCCCAGTCGGCCCGGGTGGGATGGGCGCCGGGAGCGGCGCAGCGGGTCTCGCCGCACGAGCACCGCTCCGTCCCGTCGGCCGGCTCCAGCCAGGTGCCGGGGCACACGTCCCAATGCCGCTCCTCGACGTACCGCACGGCGGCGTCGAGCAGCGGCTCGGCACGCTGCTGGGGGACCTGTGCGGCTTCCATGACTCCGATGGGCTCTTCCACGTCCAGCACAACTCCCGCCACCACCTGGGGTTACGGGGGCGGCGTGCGCGGTTGTCAGGGCGCTTCGTTCCCGCATACGGGGCGCATCGATGCATGGGCGGGGGCGCGCGGTAGGCGTCACGGCGAAGGGCGGGTAACCAGATACGGGAATTCCGGCACAGTTCGTCTCGCATCTTAGAGCGCTTGCTGTGACGAAAGATGCAAGACGCCGTGAAAGTGACCAACACGATGAATCGGTGCATTTCTCAGGCATATGTCGGGCAGTGATCCCGCAACGATCACTGCGGCCTCAGGGGGACAAACATGGCAGCCAGGCCTCTCGTCGCACGCCAGCCGAACGAACGGCTCCAGGCGCTCATCCAGGAAGCCGGATGCTCCAACGCGGGCCTCGCCCGCCGCGTCAACATGGTCGGGGCCGAACGCGGGCTCGACCTCCGGTACGACAAGACCTCGGTCGCCCGCTGGCTGCGCGGACAGCAACCACGCGGCAGGGCACCGGGAATCATCGCCGAGGCACTCGGCCGCAAGCTCGGCCGTACGGTCACGATCGACGAGATCGGGATGGCCAACGGCAAGAACCTCGCCTCCGGCGTGGGGCTGCAGTTCGCCCCGACGGTGATCGGGGCGATCGAGCAGGTCTGCGAGCTGTGGCGCAGCGATGTCGGCCGCCGCGACTTCCTCACCGGTTCGGCGGTGGCCTCCTCGGCACTGGTCGAGCCCAGCCGGGACTGGCTGATCAGCGGCGCGGACCCGCAGGTCGCGCGGGCGGCGGGGGCCCGGGTCGGGATGCCCGACGTGGAGGCGGTGCGGGCGATGACGGCCGCGCTGGTCGACCTCGACCACCGGTTCGGCAGCGGCCACGTGCGGCCGGTCCTGGTGCACTACCTGAACAGCGTGGTCTCCGGGCTGCTTTCGGGCGCGTACCGCGAATCGACCGGGCGGCAGCTGTTCGCGGCGGTCGCGCGACTCACCGAGCTCGCCGGGTACATGGCGATCGACACGGGCCAGCCGGGGCTGGCCCAGCGCTACTACATCCAGGCGCTGCGGCTGGCACAGGCGGCGGGCGACCGCGCCTACGGCGGCTATGTGCTGGCCGCGTCGATGAGCCATCTCGCGGCCCAGCTCGGCAATCCGCGCGAGATCGCCCAGCTGGCCAGGGCCGCGCAGGAGGGCGCGCGCGGACGGGTCACCCCGAGGGCGGAGGCGATGTTCTACGCCGCGGAGGCGCGCGGCCACGCCCTCCTCGGTGACGCCGGCACCTGCCAGTCGGTGGCGGGTCTGGCGCAGGCGGCCCTGGAGCGCGCCGACCCGGACAGCGGTGACGATCCCGACTGGATCGCCCACTTCGATCACGCCTATCTGGCCGACGAGCTGGCGCACTGCCACCGTGACCTCGGGCAGGCGGAGGCGGCCGCGCGCCGGGCGAAGGAGTCCCTGGACGGCCACCCGGAGTCCCGGGCCCGCCGCCGCGGCATCGGCCTGGCGCTGCTGGCCACGGCGCAGGTGCAGCTGCGCGACGTGGAGCAGGCCTGCCACACCGGGACGCGGGCGATGGAGCTCCTGGGCTCGGTGCGCTCCAGCCGGGGCGCGGAGTATCTGGAGGACCTGCAACAGCGACTGGTGCCATACGGGGACGAGCCCGCGGTACGGGAGTTCGGAGCCCGTCTGGAACTCCAGGCGGCTTGATCCGAAGGGTGCGGCCGGTACGGGCCCCGGCCGCACCC
>NZ_JAFMPZ010000215.1 GCF_017353455.1 Streptomyces laculatispora | reverse complement strand
CGCGGGCGCCACCCGCGTCGCGGCCCGCGCGCTCGGTCTGGCCGCCGCACTCCTCGTCGTGCTGTGCCTGCTCCTCGGCCCGGCCGACCCGGACCGCAACCCGGCTCCTGGCGCCGTCTACGTACTCCTCTGGGTCGGGCTCGTCCCGGCCTCACTGCTGCTCGGCCCCGTCTGGCGGCTGCTCAACCCCCTGCGCACCCTCCACCTCCTGGCCTGTCGCGCACTGGGGCGCGACCCCGGCGCGGGCCGCCCCCTCCCCGTACGCCTCGGGATGTGGCCCGCGGCGGCCGGGCTCCTCGGCTTCACCTGGCTCGAACTCGTCGCCCCCGACCCGGCGTCACCCACCGCGCTGCTGCTCTTCCTCGCCCTGTACTGCGCCGTCCATCTCGCGGGCGCCGCCCGCCACGGCGCCCACTGGTTCGACCACGGCGACGCCTTCGAGGTCTATTCGGGACTCCTCGCCAGGCTCTCCCCGCTCGGCCGCCGGTCCGCCGACCGCCGACTCGTCCTGCGCTCCCCGTTCAACGGACTCGACGCCACACCGCAGCTCCCCGGACTCGTCGCCACCGTCTGCGTCATGCTCGGCTCCACCGCCTACGACGGTTTCTCCGACGCACCCTCCTGGATCACCACCGTCCAGACCTCCCCACTGGGCCGTACCACCGCGGCCACTCTCGGACTTCTGGGCGCCGTCGCCCTCGTCGCCACCCTCTACGCGCTCTGCGCCGGTGCCACCCGGCTGCTCTCCGGCCAACTGCCGCACCCCCTGACCGCCTTCGCGCACTCCCTCGTCCCGATCGCCCTCGGCTATCTCGTCGCCCACTACTTCACACTCTTCGTCACCGAAGGTCCACGTACGGTCATGGTGGCACTCGGCACTGACAATCCGGCCCCGCCCGAGCCGCTCCTGGGGCCGGGCGGTGTCGCCACCCTCCAGGTCCTCGCGATCGTCCTCGGCCACGTCCTCGGCGTCGTCGCCGCCCATGACCGTTCCGTACGGCTCTTCCCGCCCGGACGCGCGATAGCCGGCCAACTCCCGCTGCTGGTCCTGATGATCGCGTACACCATCGGCGGGCTGAGCCTGCTCATCGCCTGAGACTCGGGTGCCCCCCTGGACCGGCCGGCACAGGGGGGAGGGGCCGGCGCGCGCCTCCCCGGGGCTCACCGCCCGGCCCGAGGAGGGGGCCCGTTCGCCGGTCGGCCTTATGCCCGGCGAAGGAGGCCCACGGCATCATGGAGTCCGTGCCCCATGCGAACACGAACCTCCGCCGCGCCCCTGTGCAGCAGCGCAGCGCCGAGCGCCTCGCCCGGATACTCGACGCCTGCGCCGAACTCCTCGACGAGACCGGCTACGAACAGCTCTCGACCCGGGCCGTGGCCGCACGCGCCGAAGTGCCCATCGGCTCCGTCTACCGGTTCTTCTCCAACAAGCGCGCCCTCGCCGACGCCCTCGCCCTCCGCAACCTGGACAGCTACGCCGAGCGCATCACGGCCCGGCTCGACGTCATCGCGGCCGCCGACTGGCGCAGCGCCATCGACGCCGTGCTCGACGAGTACCTGGCGATGAAACGCTCCGTACCCGGCTTCGCGCTCGTCGACTTCGGCGCACCGGCGCCCGGCGAGGATCCGGGCGACGACGCCAACCACCGGGTCGCGAGCCGGCTCGCCGACCTCCTCTGCGGGCATCTGGGCCGCACCTCCGACGAGGATCTGCTGCGCACCGTCCTGGTCTGCGTGGAGGCCACCGACGCCCTGCTCAAACTCGCCTTCCGCATCGATCCGTCCGGCGACCGGGCGATCGTCACCGAGACCCGGTTGCTCCTCCAGGCGTATCTGGCGCGCGTGCTGGACTGAGACCGCCCGGCGCGGAGGGGCCCGCCCGCAGGGGCGGGCAACCGGCCCGCC
Organism: Streptomyces laculatispora; assembly: GCF_017353455.1. Classification (GTDB taxonomy): domain Bacteria; phylum Actinomycetota; class Actinomycetes; order Streptomycetales; family Streptomycetaceae; genus Streptomyces; species Streptomyces laculatispora. The sequence goes on along the minus strand of NZ_JAFMPZ010000215.1, from coordinate 5,172 downwards.
GCAACACCTCCCCACCATGCGTACCGGTCGGTATGCTCGGCCCTGCTTGACCGCGTACGCGCGTCAACGCTGCCGCCGCCCCGGGGAGGGCCCATGTCGCACGATTTCAGCAGCACCCGCACCGCCCTGCGTATCTGCCCCCTCTGCGAGGCCACCTGCGGACTCGCCCTCACCATCGAGGGGACCAGGGTCACCGGCGCCCGCGGCGACCGCGACGATGTCTTCAGCCAGGGCTTCATCTGCCCCAAGGGCGCCGCCATCGGCGGACTCGACGAGGATCCCGACCGGCTGCGCACCCCGCTCGTCCGCAAGGACGGTGTCCTGACGGAGGCGAGCTGGAGCGAGGCGTTCGACGTGATCGCCCGCTCCCTGCCGGCCGTCACCGAGGAGCACGGCCCGCAGGCCGTCGGCGTCGTCCTCGGCAATCCCAATGTGCACACCATGGCCGGGGCTCTCTACCCGTCCGCCCTGCTCGGCGCCCTGCGGACCCGGGCCCTGTTCACCGCGAGCACCCTGGACCAGATGCCCAAGCACGTCTCCAGCGGGCTGCTCTTCGGCGACCCGAACACCATCCCCGTGCCCGACCTCGACCGCACCGGCCATCTGCTGCTGCTCGGCGCCAACCCGCTCGAATCCAACGGCAGCCTCTGCACCGCCCCCGACTTCCCCGGCAGGCTCAAGGCGCTGCGCCGCCGCGGCGGCAGCCTCACCGTCGTCGACCCGCGCCGCACCCGCACCGCGCGTCTCGCCGACCGGCATGTCGCCATCCGTCCCGGAACCGACGCCCTCCTGCTCGCCGCCGTCACCCACGTACTGTTCGAGGAGAAGCTGACCGACCCCGGCGTGCTCGTGGACCACCTCCAGGGGATCGAGGAAGTCGCCGAAGCGGTGCGGGACTTCTCGCCGGAGGCGGTGGCCGCGGCCTGTGACGTGGACGCCGCGACCATCCGGGCGATCGCGCGGGAGCTCGCGGCCGCCCCCACCGCCGCCGTCTACGGCCGTATCGGCAGCTGCACCGTCGAACACGGCACCCTCGCCAGCTGGCTCGTCGACGTCCTCAACATCCTCACCGGAAACCTCGACCGCCCCGGCGGCGCCCTCTTCCCGCTCTCCGCCACCGCCCGCGCCCCACGACCCGCCGCCCCGGGCAAGGGCTTCGCCCTCGGGCGCTGGGCGAGCCGGGTCTCCGGGCATCCCGAGGCCAAGGGTGAACTGCCCATCTCCGCGCTGGCCGAGGAGATCGCCGTGCCGGGGGAGGGGCGGATCCGCGCACTGATCGTCCTGGCCGCCAACCCCGTGCTCTCGGCGCCCGACAGCGACCGGCTCGACCGGGCGCTGGCCGACGGGCTCGACTTCATGGTGAGCGTCGACCCGTACCTCAACGAGACCTCGCGCCACGCCGACGTGGTGCTCCCCCCGCCGCCGCCCTCGCAGAGCGCCCACTTCGACTTCGCGTTCAACACCCTGTCCGTGCGCAACCAGGTCCGCTACACCCGGCCCGCCGTCCGGCTGGACGCGGACCGGATGGACGAGAGCGAGATCATCGCCCGGCTCGTCCTGGCCGTCTCCGGGATGCACGGCGCGGAGCCGGACGCAGTGGACGCCATGGTCATCGACCGGACCCTCGGCAAGACCGTCGCCGACCCCCACTCGCCCGTGCACGGCCGGATCCCCGCCGAACTCGCCGCCGCGCTCACCGGCCGCACCGGACCGGAGCGCCGCCTCGACCTGATGCTGCGCCTGGGCCCGTACGGCGACGGCTTCGGCGCCGACCCCGACGGCCTCACCCTGGAGCGGCTGCTCGCCCACCCGCACGGCATCGACCTCGGTCCCCTCACCTCCCGGGTCCCCCAGGTCCTCGCCACCCGCAGTGGACGCATCGAGCTGCTCCCCGCGCCCATCGCCGCCGATCTGCCCAGGCTGCGCGACGCCCTCGCGGGCCGGACCGACCCCGACGCACTCGTCCTCATCGGCCGCCGCCACCTGCGCTCCAACAACAGCTGGATGCACAACGTGGCCGCGCTCACCGGCGGTTCCAACGTCTGCACCCTCCAGATGCACCCCGAGGACGCGGCGCGCCTCGGACTGGTGGACGGCGCCGCCGCCACCGTCACGGCGGACGGCGGTGAGCTGAGCGCCCCGGTCGAGATCACCGACGGCGTGCGGACGGGCGTGGTGAGCCTCCCGCACGGCTGGGGGCACAGCCGCCCCGGTACCCGGATGTCCGTCGCCGCCGCGCGGCCCGGCGTCAACGTCAATCAGCTGCTCGACGGCACCCGGCTCGACCCGCTCTCCGGCACCGCTGTGCTCAACGGCATCCCCGTCACGGTGGCACCTACGCGTTGACCTGGGGTTTTGCTCGTATTGCTCGCATGTCAACGTCTTGTTAACGCCGTATGGCGCGCCCTAACGTCATCCGAACCGCCGGCTCCGGTGGGAGTTCAAGGGTGAACGATAGGTATCCATATGCTGACCATCCTCGGCTTTGCCATGATCACTACCTTTCTGGTTCTGATCATGATGAAGAAGATGTCGCCGATCGCGGCGCTCGTCCTGATCCCCGCACTGTTCTGCGTGGCCGTCGGGCAGGGTGCGAAGCTCGGGGACTACGTCATCGACGGCGTCGGCAACCTCGCCCCGACCGCCGCCATGCTGATGTTCGCGATTCTCTACTTCGGCGTGATGATCGACGTCGGGCTCTTCGACCCGATCGTGCGGGGCATCCTGCGCTTCTGCAGGGCGGACCCGATGCGGATCGTCATCGGTACCGCGGTGCTCGCCGCGATCGTCTCGCTGGACGGCGACGGCTCCACCACGTTCATGATCACCGTCTCGGCGATGTATCCGCTCTACAAGCGCCTGAAGATGAGCCTGGTGGTGATGACCGGCGTCGCCGCCACGGCGAACGGCGTCATGAACACCCTGCCCTGGGGCGGTCCGACGGCCCGTGCCGCCACCGCGCTCAAGCTGGACGCGAGCGCCATCTTCGTCCCGATGATCCCGGCCCTGGGCGTCGGGCTGCTCGCCGTGCTCCTGCTGGCCGTCGTCCTGGGCCGGCGCGAGCGCGGGCGGCTCGGCACACTCACCCTCGACGAGGCCCTGGCGGCCGGCACGGACACCGGAACGGAGGCCGTTCTCGTCGGCGCGACCGGTGGCGGCGACCGCCTGCGCAAGAACTCCGGCGGGGCCGGTGCCGGCGGCACGGCGCCCGGCGACGAGGGCGAAGCGGCCGACGACGGCGGCTTCAAGGGCCTCGACCCGCACCGCGCCACCCTGCGGCCGAAGCTCTACTGGTTCAACGCCGCCCTCACCATCGCCCTGCTCACCGCGATGATCATGGAGCTGATGCCGATCCCGGTGCTCTTCCTCCTCGGCGCGGCCCTCGCCCTCACCGTCAACTTCCCCCACATGCCCGACCAGCGTGCCCGGATCGCCGCCCACGCCGACAACGTCCTCAACGTCTCCGGCATGGTCTTCGCCGCCGCCGTCTTCACCGGCGTCCTGTCCGGCACCGGCATGGTCGACCACATGGCCGACTGGCTGGTCGGCGCGATCCCGGACGGCATGGGACCGCACATGGCCCTCGTCACCGGCGTACTGAGCATCCCGCTCACGTACTTCATGTCCAACGACGGCTTCTACTTCGGTGTCGTGCCGGTGCTCGCCGAGGCCGGTGCCGCGCACGGGGTCTCCCCGCTGGAGATCGCCCGCGCCTCCCTGGTCGGCCAGCCCCTGCACATGTCGTCCCCGCTGGTGCCCGCCGTCTACGTCCTGGTCGGCATGGCCAAGGTCGAGTTCGGCGACCACACCCGGTTCACCGTCAAATGGGCCGCGATCACCTCGCTGGTGGTGCTCGGCGCCGGGCTCCTGTTCGGGATCATCTGACCCGCGACCGGCACCACCGGGCCCGGCCGGAGCCGTACCGGACGGCCCGGTGGCACCCTGCCCGAACCGGAACCCCACCTGACACTTCGGACCCGGCAACCCCAGTACCCGGCAACCTTTGCGCGAGTCATTCCCTCACCCCGCCCGGTGGGTTAATTTCAGGCCACTGCTGCCGCTCCCCACCGCTCCACCACCATCCTTCCGGGCGGAACCACATGACTCGCGCCATCACTCTGCACAATGTCAGCAAGGCGTACGGGCGGTCCTCGCGTGCCGTCGACCGTCTCTCGCTCTCCATCGACCCGGGCGAGTTCGTCGTCCTGCTGGGTCCCTCGGGCTGCGGCAAATCGACCGTGCTCCGCATGATCGCCGGTCTTGAGGACGTCTCGGAGGGCGAGGTGCTGCTCGACGGTGAACCGGCCAACCACCTCACGCCCCGCGAACGCTCCATGGCCATGGTCTTCCAGAACTTCGCGCTGTACCCGACCATGACCAACCGGGCCAACATCGGCTTCCCGCTGAAGCTGGAGAACCCGCGCCAGGACCACAGCGAGCGGATCGAGAACACGGCCAGGATGCTCGGGATCGAGAGCGTCCTGGACCGGCTCCCCGGCCAGCTCTCCGGCGGGGAGCGCCAGCGGGTCGCCATGGGCCGGGCCATTTCGCGCCAGCCCTCCGCCTTCCTGATGGACGAGCCGCTCTCCAACCTCGACGCGAAGCTCCGCAACCATCTGCGTGCCGAGATATCCCAGCTCACCAAGGAACTCGGTGTCACCACGGTCTACGTGACCCACGACCAGGCCGAGGCGATGTCGCTCGGCCACCGGGTCGCCGTGATGTGCGGGGGAGTGCTCCAGCAGGTCAGCCCGCCGCGCGAGGTGTACGCCCTGCCGGAGAACGTGTTCGTCGCCGCGTTCATCGGCACCCCGCGGATCAACCTGCTCCAGGCCGTCGTCCACGCGCCCCTGGAGGGGCGGATGTCGATCGACCTCGGCCGCCAGCGCCTTCCGCTGCCCGAACCGCTCAGCCCCGACCACCAGTTGCTCCGCATCCAGCAGGGCCGCCGGATCATCGTCGGACTGCGCTCCGAAGCGGTCCGGATCGCCCCGCCCAGCCAGGCCCGCCCCGGGGAGGTCGCGCTCAGCGGCATCGTCGAACACGTCGAGTACCAGGGCCACGAGGCGCTGGTCCACCTCAACACCGGCTCACGGCCCGCCGTGGTGCCGGACCTGGAATCCGCCCGCCCGGAGCACGGCGCCCCGTGCAGGCGCCGCGGCGCCGCGGGCG
>NZ_JAFMPZ010000214.1 GCF_017353455.1 Streptomyces laculatispora | reverse complement strand
CCGACTCCCACGCCGCCCCCCACCCCGACGCCGAGCCCTTCGGACACCTGCTGGTTCCTCTGGTTCTGCTGAGGCCCGGCGGCTGAAGTCCTGGAGGCCCGAGGCCTGAGGACTGAAGTTCCGGAGGCCCGGGGCCTCAGACCGCAGGGTCCATGCCCAGCATCCGGCGCAGCAGATCCCGCAGCACCGCGCGGTCCCGGTCGGAGAGGCCGGCCAGCGGCTCGCGGGCGAAGTCGAGCGATTCACGCAGTTGCCGCGCCGTCCGGGTGCCCTTCTCGGTGGGCGCGGCCAGCTTCACCCGCCGGTCGGCCGGATCGGGCCGGCGCTCCACCAGGCCGCGCACCTCCAGCCGGTCGACGATGCCGGTCACGTTCGACGGCTCGCACTTCAGCTTCTGCGCGATCCTGCGCATCGGCATCGGCTCCAGGGAGAGCAGACCGAGGACCCGGGCCTGCGCACCGGTGAGGCTGTGCGCGGCCGCGGCCTCCTCGTACTCCTCGTAGTAGCGCGCCACGACGGTGCCGATGAGCTCGACGACCTCGAGGGTCAGTGGGTCTGTACGAGTGGCCATGACGCTCAGGATAGCCGGTTACTTGACAACATGAAATATCCAGGCGCATGGTTGTTTCACATGGTGAAGCTTTTCCGCTCCGGCCGAACGGCTTCCCGTACCTTCCCCCCTCTAGACATCGAGGAGACACCGAGCCCATGTCTGCAGCTCTTCCCACGTCCAGCCGTGAATGGCACCTCGTAGCCCGTCCGCACGGCTGGCCGAAGGCCGAGGATTTCGCGCTGCGTGAGGCACCGGTCACCGCTCCCGCCGAGGGCCGGGTCCTCGTCCGCAACCTGCACTTTTCGGTCGACCCGTACATGCGCGGCCGCATGAACGACGTGAAGTCCTACACCCCGCCGTTCAGGCTGGACCACCCCATGGAGGGTGGCGCGGTCGGCGAGGTCGTCGCGTCCAACGCCGAGGGGTTCGCGGTCGGCGACCACGTCCTGCACGGCCTCGGCTGGCGTGAGTACGCCGACGTCCCGGCCAAGCACGCCGTGAAGGTCGACGCCTCCCTCGCCCCGCTCTCCGCCTACCTCGGCGTGCTCGGCATGACCGGGCTCACCGCCTACGCGGGCCTCTTCGAGGTCGCCTCCTTCAAGGAGGGCGACGCGGTCTTCGTCTCCGGCGCGGCCGGTGCGGTCGGCAGCCAGGTCGGCCAGCTGGCGAAGCTCAAGGGCGCCTCGCGGGTCATCGGCTCCGCGGGCTCCAACGAGAAGGTCAAGCTGCTGGTCGAGGAGTACGGCTTCGACGCCGCCTTCAACTACAAGAACGGCCCCGTCGCCGAGCAGCTGCGCGAAGCCGCTCCCGACGGCATCGACGTCTACTTCGACAACGTCGGCGGCGAGCACCTCGAAGCCGCGATCTCCTCGCTCAACGTGCACGGCCGCGCGACCATCTGCGGCATGATCGCGCAGTACAACGCGACCGAGCCCACCCCGGCGCCGCGCAACCTCGCCCTCGTCATCGGCAAGCGGCTGCGCCTCCAGGGCATGCTCGTCGGCGATCACGCCGCCCTCCAGGGGCAGTTCGTCCAGGAGGTGGCCGGCTGGCTGGCCTCGGGCGAGCTGAAGTACCGCGAGACCGTCGTCGAGGGAATCGAGAACGGCTTCGAGGCCTTCCTCGGGCTGCTCCGCGGCGAGAACACCGGAAAGATGATCGTTTCCCTCGGCTGACACAGCCGCAGGGGCACCCGTTAGGCTCATCCCAGGCCGTCGCGATCGTGGGCGCGAGTCGCGGCGCATCAGCAGGAGGATTTTCAGGTCATGACCATTCAGGACATAGCCGTTGCGTACACCGCTGTCGCCACCGCCGAGAACGGCCGTGACGGCCGGGTCTCCACGGACGACGGCAAGCTCGACGTGGTCGTCAACCCGCCGAAGGAAATGGGCGGAAGCGGCGCGGGCACCAACCCGGAGCAGCTCTTCGCGGCCGGCTACAGCGCCTGCTTCCAGGGCGCGCTGGGTGTCGTGGCCCGTCAGGAGAAGGCCGACATCTCCGGCTCCACGGTGACCGCCGCGGTCGGCATCGGCAAGACCGAGGCCGGTGGTTTCGGCCTGGAGGTCGCGATCACGGCGACCATTCCGAACGTCGACAGGGCGACCGCGCAGGCGCTCATCGAGAAGGCCCACCAGGTGTGCCCGTACTCGAACGCGACGCGCGGCAACATCAAGGTCGAGCTGTCGGTCGCCTGAACGCAGGCCTCACTCGTACCGCTCGTACGTAGCCGAGGGCCGCATCCCGTTTCAGGGGCGCGGCCCTCGGTTTTGTTCGGCATCACGGACATTGTTCGAAATTTCTGAGCGGCCCATTGACTCTCGCCTGGCGCTCCACCGAGTCGAACCGCTTCGGGCTCTCCGAGTACATCCGCGGAACGGGGGCGGGCCCGCCGGCGGCCGTGGGCCGGACGGGCCCGCCCCGACTGCCCGGTCAGCGGCGCCCGCCCCCGCCAGTACGCTGACGGCATGCGTGACGCGGCAGCGGGATTCGGCTATTTGATCAATGGGCAGCGCTGGGTCGCCCGGCACGGGCGGTGGTTCGGCATCGGTCTGATCCCCGGCCTCATCACCCTGGTGGTGTACGCGGGCGCGCTCGTCGGCCTCGGCTACGGGGCCGACGACCTGGCGGCCTGGGCGACCCCCTTCGCCGACGGCTGGTCCTCGCCCTGGCTGGGCCTGCTCCGCACCACCCTGACCGTGCTGGTCTTCGCCTTCGGCCTGTTCCTGGCGGTGATCACGTTCACCGCCGTGACGCTGCTCGTCGGGCAGCCCTTCTACGAGTCGCTCTCCGAGGAGGTCGACCGGGCCGAGGGCGGCGAGGTGCCCGAGTCGGGGCTGCCGCTCTGGCGGGAACTGTGGATCTCCGCCCGCGACAGCGTGCGCATCCTGGTGCGGGTGGCCCTGTACGCCGTACTGCTCTTCGCCCTCGGATTCGTCCCGGTCGCCGGCCAGAGTGTCGTCCCGCTGATCGGCTTCTGCGTCACCGGCTACTTCCTCGCCGAGGAACTCACCGCCGTCGCGCTCCAGCGCCGCGGCATGGTGCTGAAGGACCGGCTGGTCCTGCTGCGCGGCCGACGGCTGCTGATCCTCGGCTTCGGCGTACCGCTGGGCCTCGCCTTCCTGGTCCCGTTCGTCGCCGTCTTCCTGATGCCGGGGGCCGTCGCCGGTGCGACCCTGCTGGCGCGCGAACTGGTGGGGCAGGACGACGGCGCGGACGACGGCGCGGCCGACGGGGAGGACGAGGGATCGCTGCCGTCCTCCTCGCCGCACACCTTCAGCGACTGAGCGTCAGCTCGTGTGCACCTCCAGCGCGGTGCGGACCGCCGACTCCAACGCCCCTTCGATCCAGGCCGGCTTGACCGAGGTGTGGCAGCCCGCGAAGTGCAGCGGACCCTCGGCCGAGCGCACATCGGCGAACAGTTCGGTGTGCTGGCCGGGCAGCAGTACGGACGCCTCGCCGTACGCGTACGGGTCGCGCATCCACGACTGGGTGGCGCCGGCCCCCGTGTAGAAGACCTCGATGCGCTGCCCGTACACGTCCTGTACCCCTCCCAGGGCGTGCGGGTAGCGCTCGTCGTCGTCCAGGGAGTCCCATTTCAGGGCGTCGTCCGCCCAGCTGTACGAGGCGAGGAGAACTCCGCCCCTGCTCGTGCCGGCCGGGTGGGAGGGCTGGTACATGAACCGGTTGGCGTTGTCGGTGACCGATCCGCCGCCGATGACGTGCGCGGCCTCGGGCTGGTTGCGGGCGGTCGCGCGGTACGCCGCGTAGTGCACGCGCTGGTTGGGCGGCAGGTGGCCGGACGGTACGGATGCGTGCGCGCCCAGCAGTGAACCGTCGGCCGGTGCCTTGCCGAGCCGGTACGCGTCGTACAGACCGGGCCGGATGCTGTTCAGCTCGGTCTTCCAGTCCTTCTCCTCGAACTCCCACCAGCGGCGGCTGAATTCGAGCAGCACCTTGGTGGCCGCGTCGTAGTGGATCTCGGTGATCGCGCGCCGCTTGCCGTACGAGAGCGCGGGTGTGACCGGGATGTGGCGGAGTCCGGAGAACGGCACGGTGACGATCGCCCGGTCGCCGGTGAACGTCTCCCGCACGACCTTGCCGTTCCGGCCCTCGGACACCGTCTCGACCCGGACGCCGTCGGCGCCGTGGCTGATCCTGGCGGCCCGGCGGTCCAGTCGTACCAGGTCCTTGACCCGTGCGTACATCGCGTCGGCCAGTGTCGCCGTGCCGTCGGGCAGTTCGTAGAACGCGGTGTCCGGGCTGATCAGGGAGGCCCCGATGAAGCTGTGCACAAAGGCGAGGTGGAGCCGCGAGGTGAGGTTCTCGACCGTGCCGATGAGGTCGATGGTGCGCTCGTCGAGCTTGGCCGCCTCGGTCAGGAAGCGGAACATCGACCAGTGGCCGTAGCGCTGGATGACCCGCGCCCAGCCCTTGACGAGTTCCGAGCCCTCCTTGCCCTCGAACTCCGCGCGCACCGGGGCGAAGGCCTCGCGCACGATGGTCGAGGCCGTCTTGTCCTCGAACTCGGCGGGGACCCCGAAGGAGCGGTTGACCGCCTGCGGCTTCTTCGCGTAGTCCGCCTTGCGGACCCGGACGCCGTTGACGTGGATCCAGGTGTGGTTGACGGGCCGGCCGGTCTCGTCGACGTCGACGAGGTA
>NZ_JAFMPZ010000571.1 GCF_017353455.1 Streptomyces laculatispora | reverse complement strand
CTTTTCTGCGTTCCGGACCAGGATGCGGGATGACGGGATGCCGCCGGAATCTGTTTGCACGGGTGCGGGGCGGCCGGTCAGGATCGGTGCATGGACTACGTGATACGCCCGGTGCGTGCGGATGAATGGCAGCTGGTGAAGGAACTCCGCCTGGCCGCGTTGCAGGATCCAGCGGCGCCGGTGGCGTTCCTGGAGACGTACGAGCAGGGCCTGGAGCAGTCCGACGAGCTCTGGCGGGAGCGGACTGTCGGTGGGTCCGAGGCGGGGGACGGCGGAGTGCGGCAGTTCGTCGCCGAGGCGCCGGACGGGAGCTGGGCCGGTTCGGTGACCGTGCTGATCGAGCGGCCGGACGGGGAGGTGCGGTTCGGTACGCCGGCCGACGTCCACCAGGCCCATGTGGTGGGGGTGTTCGTACGCCCCGAGGCGCGGGGCGGGGGAGTGGCCGAGGAACTGTTCCGGGCCGGCATGGACTGGGCGTGGTCGCTGGGCGAGCCGCGGATCGCACGGGTACGGCTGTATGTGCACGAGAACAACCCGCGGGCCTCGGCGTTCTACCGCCGGATCGGGTTCGTGCCGACCGGGGAGACGGTGCCGATGCAGGGTGATCCCACGGCCCGTGAACTGGAGTATGCGGTGGCCCGGCCGTAAGGGCCCTGGTGGGGCAGGCGATCAGGGCGCGCTCGGCGTCTGGAGTGGCTTGGTCCAGCGGGCGCGGCCCTGTTCGGGGGAGCGGAGCAGGGCGACGGTCGGCAGGCCCTGGTTCTTGCCGGTCGCCAGCAGTTCGGGTAGCCCGGGCAGGGGTGCCACGGCTGCTACGTCGTCGAGGACGAGCGTCATTGGTGGGTCGAGCCGGCCGGTGGATGACCGTGCGGCCATGCGGCGGCCGTGCTCGACCACGTCTGAGGCGAGCGCCGTGAGCAGGGGCATGGCTCCGGGGGCCGATCGGGGGTCCTCGATGGGTTCACCCACCACATAGAGGGTGCCCCCCTCGTCCGCGAAGGATTCCAGCGCGAGCGCATCGGCTCGGTTGGGGGTGCAGGCGTCGCGGATGTGGACCGAGGAGAGCGCGCCGAAGGCCCGTACGGCGAGTTCCTGTGCCATCTCGCGGCGCTCGGGGTGTGCGGTGAGTGCGGACTCCAGCAGTCCGGCGAGTCCGGATGCGGCCTTGGGGTGGGTACGGAGCAGCCGCACCGGTTCGTGCGCGGCGCCGCCCTGTGCCCAGCGGTGGACCTGGCGGAAGGGGCGGCCGTCGATGGCGGCGGCGTGCAGCCAGCACTGGAGAAGCGTTTCGGCGGTGTCGGCCGTCGCCGCGTCGATGCGGGCCTGCGGGCGGACCGGGGCGAGGAGGGCCGCGGCGCGGGCGGCCGCCCGGTCGGGCAGCTCACAGCCGGCGGTAGGGGCCCAGTGGAGCCTGGCCGGGGTGTCGCAGAGGTGGCCCGGGTCGTAGATGAGGACGGGGCCCAGCTTGGCGCGGGCGTCCTTGGTCTCGGCCCAGACGCTGGGGTCGGAGGTGACGACGAGCACGGGCCCGTCGGCTTCGCTGATGGCCTGGACGACGGTGGGCCGACGGGTGGCGGCAGGCCCGTAGACGACGAGCTGGGCGCGGGGAGAGGGCACGGTGAGCGGCGGCGCGGTCGCGAGGAGCTCGGTGGCGGCGGTGGTGCCTGTGGCGCCGGGCGGGGTCGCGGCCTGTGGCTGTGGCTCTGGCTGTGGTTCGGTGAGGTGTTCCGCGGCCGCCGGGGCCGGCTCCCGCGGGGCGGTGCGGGCTGCCGGGGCCTGTGCGGGGTCGGGGGCCGGGACCTCGTGCGCGTACTCCTGTCGCTTGCCCGGGTCGGGCCGCGGCCGGGCGTGGTCCAGCTGATGTTGCTCCAGTTGTTCCAGCCGTTGGGCGCGCTGCCGGGACCGTACGCCGCGCCAGCGCGCGACCACGCCCATGACGAAGATGGTCAGTACCACCAGCACCATCAGTTCGCCTATGAACAGGCCCCAGAACAGGCCGTACCCGGAGAGCTCCCCCGCGGGTGTGGTCGGCCAGGCGGCCGGCAGGTCGTGCGGGGCCTCCACCAGTCGGCGCATGGCCAGCGGGGTCTCGGCGAGCGTGACGCCGTGCGGCCAGGCGCCGTGCGCGAGGAGTCCGGACAGACCGGTGGCCGTCCAGGCCAGCAGGGTCAGCCCGAGCAGAAAAGCCAGCAGGCCGATCAGCAGTCCGTCGGGGATACCGCCGCCGCCCTCTCCGGTGCCACCGGGCCGTGCCTCGCCGCGCCGTGCCATGTCATGCCACCGTTGACTCGGACGACTCGTTGAGCCGCTGCTGGTTCTCGATCCGGGCCGCGCGCTGTTCCGCCTCCAGTTCGGCGGCGCGTACGTCCTCCGGGAGCAGGTCGACGGCGGAGGACTCGGTCATGGCGCGGTCGGTGAAGACGAGGGGGCGTTCGGCCTCGGTGATCAGGTGTTTGACGACCTGGACGTTGCCGTTGACGTCCCAGACGGCGATGCCCGGGGTGAGCGTGGGGATGATCTCGACCGCCCATCGGGGCAGCCCGAGCACCCGGCCGGTGGCTCTGGCCTCGTCGGCCTTCTGGGCGTAGATCGTGCGGGTCGACGCCATCTTGAGGATGGCCGCCGCTTCCCGCGCCGCGGCCCCGTCGACCACATCGCTGAGGTGGTGGACGACGGCGACGAAGGACAGCCCGAGCCGTCGGCCGAACTTCAGCAGGCGCTGGAAGAGCTGGGCCACGAACGGCGAGTTGATGATGTGCCAGGCCTCCTCGACCAGGAAGATGCGCTTCTTCCGGTCGGGCCTGATCCAGGTGTGCTCCAGCCAGACACCGACGATCGCCATCAGGATCGGCATGGCGATCGAGTTGCGGTCGATGTGCGAGAGGTCGAAGACGATCAGCGGGGCGTCCAGATCGATGTCGGCGGACGTCGGCCCGTCGAACATGCCGCGCAGGTCGCCGTCGACGAGCCGGTCCAGGACGAGGGCGACGTCCAGGCCCCAGGCCCGTACGTCGTCTATGTCCACGTTCATCGCCTGGGCGGACTCGGGTTCCGGGTGGCGCAGCTGGTCGACGATGTCCATCAGGACGGGCTGGCGGTCGGCCTTCGTCTCGTTCACGAAGGCGTGCGCGACCTTGAGCGCGAAGCCGGACCGTTCGTCGAGGCCGTGGCCCATGGCGACTTCGATGATCGTGCGGAGCAGGGCGAGCTGCCCGGTGGTGGTGATCGCGGGGTCGAGCGGGTTGAGCCGGATGCCTCCGTTGAGCGCGGAGGTGGGGTCGAGGCGGATGGGGGTCAGGCCCAGTTCCTGGGCGATGAGGTTCCATTCGCCGACGCCGTCCTCGCCCTGGGCGTCCAGGACGACGACCTGGCGGTCGCGGAAGCGGAGCTGGCGGAGCACGTACGTCTTCTCCAGCGCGGACTTGCCGTTCCCGGACTCGCCGAGCACCAGCCAGTGCGGGGCGGGGAGCTGCTGTCCGTAGAGCTGGAAGGGGTCGTAGATGTAGCCCTTGCCGGAGTACACCTCGCGGCCGATGATCACGCCGGAGTCGCCGAGGCCGGGGGCGGCGGTGGGCAGGTAGACCGCCTGGGCCTGTCCGGTAGAGGTGCGGACGGGCAGCCGGGTCGTCTCCACCTTCCCGAAGAGGAAGGCGGTAAAGGCGTCCGACAACGCGGACAGCGGATCTCGCATGGCGTGACCGACCTCCCTTTCGTCTCTCTCGGTGCTCGGTGCTCTCGGTGCTCTCGGCCGTGTGCGGCTAGCGGCGGATGCCGGTGGCGAACGGCAGGGTGTTCACGAACGCGCGGTGGTGCTCGCGGTCGCACCACTCCAGCTTCAGATATGACTTGCCGGCCGAGGCCCGGATCGTCCGCTTGTCGCGGGCGAGGGACTCGGGCGAACGCGACGACACGGTGATGTACCCCACCAGGTTCACCCCGGCCGCGCCGCTGGCGAGATCTTCACCCCGCTGGTCGAGCCTGCCGTGGGCGGCGATGTCGCGGGGGTCGACGGTGCGGTTCATCTTGGCCTGGCGGCTGGCCTCGGCCTCGTCGTTGGTCTTCTCGGTGAGCATCCTCTCGATGGCGATCTCGGTGGGTTCGAGGTCCATGCAGACCGCGACCGTACGGATCACATCGGGCGTGTGGACGAGGAGCGGGGCCAGGAAGTTGACGCCGACGGGCGTCATCGGCCACTCCTTCACCCAGGCCGTGGAGTGGCACCAGGGCGCGCGGGTGGACGACTCACGGGTCTTGGCCTGGAGGAACGTCGGCTCGACCGCGTCCAGTTCGGCCGGCCAGGCGTTGCGCTTCGTCATGGCCTGGATGTGGTCGATGGGGTGGTCGGGGTCGTACATCGAGTGGACGAGCGAGGCCAGCCGGCTCTGGCCGAGCGGCTGGCGTACCCGGATGTCGGCCTCGGCGAGGCGGGCGCAGATGTCGGTGAGCTCGCGCGCCATGACGACCGCGAGGCCTGCGTCCCGGTCGAGCTTGCGGCCGCCGTGGGGGCGGGCGGCGCGGGCCATGGCGTTGGCCTCGGCGGCGAGCTCGCGGTCGAACTCCATGCAGGCCACGAGGTAGGCGCGGTGCTGTTCGCTGGAGGTGGAGACCATGGACTGGAGCTGGTCGTACGACTCCTGGAGCCAGCCCGGGGAGGCCTTGTCGCCGCGCTGGGCGACGTCCTTGGCGTGCGCGTCGGGGTCGGCGGGCAGGGTACGGGCCAGCATCTGGATGCGGGTCACGAAGCCGTCGCCGTTGGCGACGTGCTTGAGGAGGGTGCCGAACCGGTCGACGAGTGCTTCCTGGTCCTCGCTGTCGCGCAGCCCGACGCCCGGCCCCTCGATCTCGATCGCTGCGGTGACGGTGCGGCGGTCGGCGTGCAGCAGTACGGCGATCTCGTCCGGCCCGAAGGGCGCGGCCAGCCAGTTGATCCGGCCGATGCCGGGGGGCGGTCCGATCTCGACCTCACGCCCGTCGGCGCTCACGCCCGCTTCCATGGCGCCGGACTGGTACGCGGTGCCGCGGCGCAGGGAGCGCTTGTAGCTGCGGTTGATCTCGAACCACTTGTAGAAGGTCCGGTGCTTGTACGGGACGTAGACGATCGCCAGGGCGAGCAGCGGGAAGCCAGTGAGCAGCACGATCCGCATGGACAGGACCGGTACGAGCAGTCCGCTCATCATGCCGAGGAACGCCCCGCCGATGATGAGGGCGATCTCGCCGGTCTCGCGGTTCTTGCCGACCATCGCGTTGGGCCTGGCCCGGCCGATGAGATACGTACGGCGGGGCGCGATCGGATGGGACTGCGTACTCAACGCCCGCCACCTCCTGTGCTGTTGTTACCTGAACCGCCTGATCCGCGGCGCGGGCTGCGGCTGCTGTGCGGGGTACCGGAGGTGGGACCCGATCCGCTGCGGGGCGGAGGTGCGGCGGAGGGGACAGATCCGCCGCCGACCCCGCTCCCGGAATTGCGGGAGCTGTGGGCGGCGACTCCGCCGCTGACCGGATTGGCGGGGCGTCCGCCGCCGCTGTTGTTGCCGCCTCCGCTGTCCTGGCCGCCGCCGCGGCTGCTGTGGGTCTTGATGCCCTGGGAGACGAGAGCCGCGGGTGAGCTGATCATCGCGGCGGCCTGGGAGCCGTCGGTGGCCTGCTTGCGGTTGGTACGGGCGCCCTGGATCTCGTCGCCGAAGCCGGGGACGAAGCGGTAGATCATGCCGGAGGCGAAGATCGCGAGCAGGATGATGGCCAGCCCGGAGACGACGGCGGAGAACGCGTCGGGCCCGTCGTCCGAGGACAGCGCGCCGGCCAGGCCGAGCACGATGACGATGACCGGTTTCACCATGATCACCGCGATCATGATGCCTGCCCAGCGGCGTACGTGTCCCCACATGTTCTTGTCGACGAGCCCCGCGTACACGGCGGTTCCGAGCAGGGCGCCGACGTAGAGCAGGGCGGCCCGGATCACCAGTTCCAGCCAGAGGATGCCCGCGGCGAGGATCGACACCAGCGAGACGACGATCAGCATGATCGGCCCGCCGCCGATGTCGGAGTCCTTCTTGAGCGCCTCGGCGAACGATCCGAAGAAGACGTCTGTCTGCCCGCCGGAGGACGAGGCGATGACCTCGGTGACGGCGTCGGTCGCGGAGACGATCGTGTACAGGATTAGCGGCGTGAATGCGGACGCAAGGACCGTCAGCCACAGGAAGCCGATGGCCTCGGAGATGGCGGTGGTGAGCGGCACGCCGCGGATGGCGCGCTTGGCGACGGCGAGCAGCCACAGGACGAGGGTGAGCACGGTCGAGGCGGCGAAGACGATCGCGTACTGCTGGAGGAACCGGGTGTTCGTGAAGTCGACGTTCGCGGTGCTTTTGACGGCGTCGCTGAGCTTGCCGACGATCCAGGCAGCGGCGTCGGCACAGCCGCGGCCCAGGGAGGTGAGGGGGTCCAGGGCGGGGTCGGTGCTTTTGGGGGCGTTGGACTTGCTGGTGCCTGCGTCGCCTTCGCAGTAGTCCTTGGCCAGCCCCACGATGAGGTCGCACGCCTCGTTGCCCTTCTTACTGGGCGACGGCGACGGCGACGGCGCCGCTGCGGCTTGCGAAGCCAGCAGGATGACCGTGGCCGGAAGGATGCTCAGGATCGACAGTGCGCGCGCGCCTCGGCGGCGGTTAGCGGGCATAAGTGAAGCCTCCGTATCCCTGGACCGCGCCGGCGATCTCATCAGCCGTGGATGCCCGGTTGTCGCCGCTGACAGGAGTGGGGCCCTCTGTCTGGCTCGACGACTCGATCTTCCAGTCGTTCCCGATCCACTTGAGCTTCTCCGAGATCGTGAACCAGGTCTCGGTCACAGGCTTTGTGGACCCCTGTCCGGCCATGCCGACAAGGCCGGTGCACCAGACCTCAACAGTGGCTGTGTCACCACTGTGCTCGACTGTCTTCGTGCCCACGGGAACCGTCCGGGAGACGAAGGTCAGACCGCCAGGAGTGCTGCCGTCATCATTCAGGCCGACGTTCTTGAGGAAGCCCGGGGAATAGGCCTTGTCCAGGTCGGAGACGAGCCGCTCAACGATTGCCGGGTCGTGGGTGGCCCGGACGATGGCCTGACGGGAGGTGGAGTTGAACATGTCGGCTGAGCCGAGCGCCACCGCGAAGTTGGACGCCGCGCTCTGCGCCCCCTGCTCGTCATGCGCGAACCCCGAAGGAATCGAGCCGTTCTTCCCCGCCACCGGCTTCGTCCCCGTAGCCGCGGTGGGCGCTGAGCCGGCCTTCTTGCCCTCGCTTCCCGGTGCACCGTTGCCGCCGTCACCACCGCCGCCCCCGCCCATGTTCGCGAAGGCGATAGCCGCCAGCAGCAGGACCACCACGCCGATGACCGTGAAGAGCGAGCGGGAGTTGCGGGCCAGGGCGGCGGGGGCCGTAGCCGTCGCCGCCCTGGCTGTCGGGGAGGCGGGTACGGGTCTGACGCGTACCGCCGAGGGTGCTGTAGCCATCGTTCGAACGGCCGGAGTCGCTCCCGTAGCC
>NZ_JAFMPZ010000213.1 GCF_017353455.1 Streptomyces laculatispora | reverse complement strand
CCTCCTGCCGGGTCAGGCGGGATCGATCAGTTCGACGACCCGGAAGCGTTCGGCGACGACCAGTGTGTCGTCGTCGACCGTGAACTCCGGGTCGCCGAGACCCTCCCGCATCTCGTCGCTGTGCCAGAACCGCTCGTGGCCGGCCCGCCACCCCGCCACCGACGTGTCGCCCTCGCCCTCGTCGAGCACATGCTGGAGATCGACGTCCCCGAGGCGCAGAATCCGGACCTCCGTCACCTCCAGCACCGCGATCTCCCGGCCGTCCGAGTCGATCAGGGCGGACCGCTCGCCCACCGGGGGCGGCTCCTCCTGCTCCGCCTCGTACTCCACGAGCAGTCCGGTCGTCGACACCTTCCGCCCGTCGAGCACCGCGGCGACCAGCTGATCGCGCAGCGGTCCCGGGAAGACGAGGAGGAAGGGCTTGAGCGCTTCACGGTTCGGCATGGCGCAAGTCTGACATCAGCGCTCAGCCGGCGACGAAGGGATTTCCGGCAGGCAGATTCCGACGGACAGATTCCGACGGGGAGAATCTGACGGGCCGGTGACGGACCGCCGCCGCCCCTGGCGTCCGGCGGTCCGGAGTGCTCGAATCGAGGAGTGAACAGTCCCCCTCCCGGCGCCGGCCCCGATCCGGTGGAGCCGGGCCCCGATCCGGACGCCGTCGGTGCCCCCGTCGGCCGCCGCCTGGTCCTGACGATGCTCGGCCTCGGTGCCGCCGGGCTCGTCGCCGCCCCGGTCCTGCAACGGACCATGGAATCGGGTCTGGGCGCGCTCGCCGACAAGGACCCCACCGGGCTGACCGGGCTGCTGCCCAACGGCGGCGGCTTCCGGTACTACTCCGTGGCCTCGTCCGTACCGTCCAAGGGCGCGGCCGACTACCGGCTGACCGTCGACGGGCTGGTCGACCGCCCGGCCACCTACACCCTGGACGCCCTGAAGGCGCTGCCGCAGACCCGGATGGTCCGCGACGTGCAGTGCGTGACCGGATGGCGGGTGCCCGAGACCCCGTTCGAGGGCGTACGGCTCTCGGCGCTGCTGGACGCGGCGGGTGTCCGGCCGGAGGCGAAGGCGGTCCGCTTCACCTGCTTCGACGGCACCTACAGCGAGAGCCTCACCCTCGATCAGGCCCGCCCCGGCGATGTGCTGGTCGCGCTGCGCATGCAGGACGGGCCGGTGTCCCACTCCCACGGCGGCCCGGTCCGGCTCTACGTGGCCCCGATGTACTTCTACAAGTCGGCGAAATGGCTCTCCGGGATCACCGTCACGGACTCCGTACGCCCCGGATACTGGGAGGAGCTCGGATATGACGTCGACGCCTGGGTCGGCCGGTCCAACGGCCGTGACGACGCCCCCACGACCTGAGGCGGCCGGCCTGGTCCTGCGGTTCGGCCGGCCGGTGCGGTGGGTGCACCGCACCACCGCGGCGCTGATGCTGCTCTGCGTGGCCACGGCCGGCTGCCTGTACGTGCCGCAGCTCGCCGAACTCGTCGGCCGCCGCCACCTGGTGGTCACCGTGCACGAGTGGTCCGGGCTGCTGATCCCCGTACCGCTGCTGGCGGGGCTGTTCTCGCGGGCCGTGCGGGGCGACGTCTCGCGGCTCAACCGTTTCGGACCGCACGACCGGAAGTGGCTGCGGGCCGTGCGCCGCCGCGACCACCGGCCCGGTTCCCGGCCGGCCGGGAAGTTCAACGCCGGGCAGAAGCTCTACGCGGCCTGGATCGCGGGTGCGGTGCTGGTGATGGCCGGTACCGGGCTGCTGATGTGGTTCACCGGGCTGGCCCCGCTGATGTGGCGGACCGGCGCCACGTTCGTCCACGACTGGCTGGCGCTGGCGATCGGCGTCGTGCTGGGCGGCCACATCGCGATGGCGTACGCCGACCCGGAGGCACGCCGTGGCATGCGCACCGGGTCGGTCGGGCGACGGTGGGCTCGTCGCGAGCACGCGCTGTGGCGGATCCCCGCGGACCCGGCCGGGCCACCGGAAGACCGGTGACCGGCCCATGCGGCCAGGGCTCAGAGGAGCAGTGACAGCAGCATGATGAAGGCCAGTGAGACCACCGAGATGATGGTCTCCATCACCGACCAGGTCTTCACCGTCTGGCCCACGTCCATTCCGAAGTACTCCTTCACCAGCCAGAACCCGGCGTCGTTGACATGGCTGAAGAAGAGCGAGCCCGCGCCGACGGCGAGGACCAGCAGGGCGGCGTGCGAGGTCGACATGTCGGCCGCCAGCGGGGCGACCAGACCGGCGGCCGAGATGGTGGCCACGGTCGCCGAACCGGTCGCGAGCCGGATCGCCACGGCGATCAGCCAGCCGAGCAGCAGGGCGGGTATCGACCAGTTCTCGGAGAACTCCAGGATCATCCGGCCGACACCGGCGTCGATGAGGGTCTGCTTGAAACCGCCGCCCGCGCCCACGATCAGCAGCACGCCCGCGATCGGGGCAAGGGACTTCTCGACGGTGGTGGAGAGCCGGCCCTTGGTGAATCCGGCCGCCCGGCCCAGCGTGAACATGCCGACGATGACGGCGGCGAGGAGGGCGATCAGCGGGGAGCCGATCACATCGGTGACCCGCTGGACACCCTGCTCGGGGTCGTCCACCACGATGTCGACAAGTGCCTTGATCAGCATGAGCACGACGGGCAGCAGAATCGTGGCGAGAGTGGCGCCGAAGCTGGGACGGCGGTCCAGGTCCTCGGACGGGCGCTGCGGGATCATCTTCTCCGGCGCCTTGATGTCCACCCAGCGGGCGGCGTAGCGGGAGAAGACCGGACCGGCGATGATCACCGTCGGGATCGCGACGAGCACACCGAGAGCCAGTGTGACGCCCAGGTTGGCGTTGAGCGCGTCGATCGCGACCAGCGGGCCGGGGTGCGGGGGAATGAGCCCGTGCATCACGGAGAGGCCGGCCAGTGCCGGGATGCCGATCCGCATCAGGGAGTAGTTGCCGCGCTTGGCGACCAGCAGCACTACCGGGATCATCAGTACGATCCCGACCTCGAAGAACAGCGGCAGGCCGATGATCGACGCGATCAGGACCATCGCCCAGGGCATGGCCCGTCCGCTCGCCCTCGCGAGGATGGTGTCGACGATCTGGTCCGCGCCGCCGGAGTCCGCGAGGAGCTTGCCCAGGATCGCGCCGAGCGCGATCAGCACACCGACGCCCGCGACGGTCGAGCCGAGGCCCGCGGTGAAGCTCGCGATCGTCTTGGCCGGCGGCGCGCCGGCGAACGAACCGAGCGCCAGCGAGCCGATGGTCAGCGCGAGGAACGCGTGCATCTTGAACTTGGTGATGAGCAGGACGATGACGGCGATGCCCGCCAGTACGGCGATGCCCAACTGCGCGTTGCCGGCCGAGGTGATCGGTTCGACGGCGTCCGCTGCCAGCGTCTCGACGCTGAGACTGGTCACGGTGATGATCCTTAGTTGTCCAGCCGGCGCAGTGCCGCGACGGCTCGCTGGGTGATTTCTTCGGGGGTGCCGGACACATCCACGGCGACGCCGGCCTCGTCGTCCTCAAGGGGCTGAAGAGTGGCGAACTGCGAGTCGAGGAGCGCGGTCGGCATGAAGTGGCCCTTGCGGTCCGCCATCCGTTCCTCGATCAGGGACCGCTCGCCGGTCAGATGGAGGAACACGGCACCGGGGGCCTCGCCGCGCAGCCGGTCACGGTAGACCCGCTTCAGCGCGGAGCTGCTGACCACCCCGCCGAGCCCGGCCCGGCCGTGTGCCCACTGCCCGATCGCGTCGAGCCAGGGCCACCGGTCGGCATCCTCCAGCGGGGTGCCGGCCGACATCTTGGCGATGTTCGCGGGGGGATGGAAGTCGTCGCCCTCGGCGTACGGAACGCCCAGTGCGGCGGCGAGCAGGGGGCCGATCGTGGTCTTGCCGGTCCCTGCCACGCCCATCACCACGACGACGTGGGGGGTGCTCATTGCGCTGCCTCGCTGTTCTCTTCGATGTCTTCCTCGACATCGGTCCGTCGCGCTACTGAAACCTATACGTACGACTTATTCAAGAGGCTGTGATGTAAACGTCGTACTTAATGTTCCCGTGGGGGTCCCCGTACTCTTGGTTCATGACCACACAGAGCCAGGGGCTGCATACACATGTGCTGGACACCCTGGGTCTGGAGATCGCAGCGGGTGAGCACCCGCCCGGTCAGGTGCTGCGTACGGATGAGCTGGCCCAGAGGTTCGACGTCTCGCGCACGGTCGTACGGGAAGTGATCCGCGTCCTGGAGTCCATGCACCTGGTCGAGTCCCGGCGCCGCGTCGGTGTGACCGTGCGGTCGGCCGAGGAGTGGAACGTCTACGATCCGCAGGTCATCCGGTGGCGGCTGGCCGGCGCAGACCGCCCCCGCCAGCTGCGCTCACTGACGGTCCTGCGCTCGGCGATCGAGCCCGTCGCCGCCTCGCTCGCGGCCCGCCACGCCACCCCGGACCAGTGCGCGCAGCTCACCGAACGGGCCCTCGGCATGGTCGCCACCTCGCGCGGCCAGCAGCTGGAGGGGTATCTCGAACACGACATCGCGTTCCACCGGATCGTGCTCAACGCCTCCGGCAACGAGATGTTCGCGCGCCTCGGAGACGTGGTCGCCGAGGTCCTGGCGGGGCGCACCCATCACCAGGTGATGTTCGAGGACCCCGACCCGGCGGCCGTCACCCTCCATGTCCGGCTCGCCGAAGCGGTGCGCGAGGGCGACGCGGCGGAGGCGGAGCGGCTGACGAAGGAGATCGCGGTGGGCGCCCTGCACGAACTCGACGTGCTCGCCCCCTGATCCGGCCGGAACGCGACATCCCCCGCGGGGCAGCCCCGCGGGGGATATTGCCGTGCCGGCCGGATCAGCCGGTGTGCCCCTCATGGCCGCCGTGGCCCCCGCCGTGCCCGGCACCGTGGTCGAACTTCATGGCCTGCGGCGGCATCACGACGAACGGCCGCATCATGCCCATGTCCTCGTGCTCCAGCAGATGGCAGTGGTACATGAACCGTCCGTACGCCCCGTCGAACAGGCCGAGCACCTTCACCAGTTGCCCCTGAGGGACCAGGAAGACGTCCTTCCACCCCCGCTCGTTCGGCGGCGTCGCAATCGTGGTGCCGGGGTCGAACGCCACCGGGGAGCGGGTCCCGCCGACCGCCGGGTCGAAACCGTCCAGGGTGTACGCCTCCCGGCCCATCACCTGGAAGTCCGCCAGATGGATGTGCATCGGATGCGTCGGCACACCCAGGTTGAGGAACGACCACTGCTCGTACGTGCTCTCGCCGACCGTGAACCCGAGACCGTCGTTGAAGGTCCGCGCGGTCCTGCGGTAGGTGCGCACGGTGCCGTCCTCGCCCCGCACCTGGATCACGCCGTCCGACGGCACCGTCACCCCGGCGGCGTCCTCGACCTCCGTCATCTCCCAGATCTCCGGGTGGCCGCCGCCCCCGACCGTGCCGGGCGCGGTCAGTACGACGAGCCGGTGCCCGTGCTCCACCTGGCCGTGCTCGTACCGCCGGAAGGAACCGGACAGCACCTCGGGCAGTTCGAAACCGTCCCGGCGCCGCGTCTGCCGTACCCGGAACTCCATCACCTGCGGGAACGGCACGTTTGCCGCCGGGTCCGGCACCCCGGGCGCGAGCCTGCCCTTGTTCACCAGGCGGACCCGGCGGCCCGCCAGCGACGAGAAGTCGATCAGCAGGTCCATCCGCTCGGCCGGGCCGGTCCTCAGCGTCGGCAGCACCTCGTCGAAATCGACCGGCACCGGACGCGGCAGCAGACCGCCGTCGCTGCCGATCTGCCGGATGACGCCCGGGACCGGGTTGTTCTCGTCGTCGACCAGCACCAGATCGTAGATCCGGGCGTTGGAGGCGTTGACGAGCCGGAAGCGGTACCAGGCGTCATCCACGTCCAGATACGGCCAGATACGGCCGTTGACCGTGGTGTACGGACCCAGGAACGGCAGCGAGACCGGCTTTCCCGTCTCCGGGTCGGCCTCGACGACCGTGGTCGTCTTGTGCAGCAGCCGGCCGTTGAGCCGGCCGTCCTCGTCGGTGTCCAGATTGCGGTCCGTGAGGATCAGCGGCAGCTCCCGGTCGCCCGACGGCAGACCGAGCGCGTCCTCCTCGTCGTCCCGGATCAGATAGGTGCCGACGAGACCGGCGTACACGTTCCACCGGGTGATGTTCATGGCGTGGTCGTGGTACCACCACTGGGCCGCCTGATGGTCGTTCGGATACTCCGACAGCTGCGCGTCGCCGAAGCCGACCGCGTTGTCCGCCCAGCCGTCGTTCCCGCCGCCCGTCTGCGCGCCGTGCAGATGGGTCACCGTCCAGGCGGGCAGCGCCGCGACCTCCGCGTTCGGCTCGACGCCGTCACGTCCGGGCCGGTTGTGCGGCGCCGGCTCACCCGGCTTCACCGGGCCCACCTCCACGGCGGTGACCGGGTACGCGCTCCCCTCGGGGATGCGGTTGGTCCAGGCGATCCTGATCCGCTGTCCGCGCCGCACCTCGATCGTCGGACCGGGCACCGTGCCGTTGTAGCCCCACATCAGGGTCGGCGGCAGCTGTGCGTGCAGCCGCACCCAGGCCGGGGTGAGCGCGATCTCCGTCTCCGTGAGCACGTCCCCGCTGTGCGGGCGCAGCACCGGCGGTACGGTCAGCGCGTCCGTGTAGGGGACGAGTCCGCCGACCCGCGCCCCGATGTCCTCGTGTTCCCCGCTGATCTTCTCCGTGTGTACGGCAGTCTCGGTCAAGGTACTTCCCCCGTGTTCCGTCAGCTGTCGGAACCCGGGCCCCTGCCCCCGCAGGTATCGGCTCCGGGTTCCCTCTGCACCTGAAGGACGTCGCGGAAGCGGGGCGCAGTTCAGCGGTTCGTACCATCTGTCCGAAACCGGTGTGTTCGCGCCGGGGAGGGGTGCCCGGTTCGCGCCAACGCGGCGCGCCGCCGTGACACGCTCGTACCGCGTACGGTTGTTCGTGATCGATCTCAGTAAAAGTCAGGAAAGGGAGACCACGGGAATGGCGCAGCAGGTACGAGGGGTCATCGCTCCGGGAAAGAACGAGCCGGTACGGGTCGAGACGATTGTGATCCCGGACCCCGGCCCCGGCGAGGCCGTGGTGAAGATCCAGGCGTGCGGCGTGTGCCACACCGATCTGCACTACAAGCAGGGCGCCATCAACGACGAGTTCCCCTTCCTCCTCGGCCACGAGGCCGCGGGCGTCGTGGAGTCCGTCGGCGAGGGCGTCACGGACGTCGAACCGGGCGACTTCGTCGTCCTCAACTGGCGTGCGGTGTGCGGACAGTGCCGTGCCTGTCTGCGCGGCCGCCCCTGGTACTGCTTCGACACCCACAACGCCAAGCAGCGGATGACCCTGCTGGACGGCACGGAGCTGTCGCCCGCGCTCGGTATCGGCGCCTTCGCCGAGAAGACCCTGGTCGCCTCCGGCCAGTGCACCAAGGTCGACCCCGAGGTCGCCCCGGCCGTCGCCGGACTCCTCGGCTGCGGAGTGATGGCGGGCATCGGCGCCGCCATCAACACCGGCCAGGTCGGCCGCGGCGACTCGGTCGCCGTCATCGGCTGCGGCGGTGTCGGTGACGCGGCGGTCGCCGGCGCCCGCCTCGCCGGAGCGGCGAAGATCATCGCCGTGGACATCGACGACCGCAAGCTGGAGACGGCGAAGAAGATGGGTGCCACGCACACCGTCAACTCCCGCACCCAGGACCCGGTCGAGGCCATCCGCTCGCTCACCGGCGGCAACGGCGCCGACGTCGTCATCGAGGCGGTCGGCCGCCCGGAGACGTACAAGCAGGCGTTCTACGCCCGCGACCTCGCGGGCACCGTCGTCCTGGTCGGCGTCCCCACCCCGGAGATGCAGCTCGAACTCCCGCTCCTGGACGTCTTCGGCCGCGGCGGCTCGCTCAAGTCCTCCTGGTACGGCGACTGCCTGCCCTCGCGCGACTTCCCGATGCTCATCGACCTGCACCAGCAGGGCCGGATCGACCTCGGCGCGTTCGTCACCGAGACCATCGGACTCGGCGACATCGAGCAGGCCTTCGCCCGGATGCACGACGGCGACGTCCTGCGCTCGGTGGTGGTCTTCTGATGACCGCCCGCATCGACCACCTCGTCACCTCCGGCACCTTCGCCCTCGACGGCGGCGAATGGGACGTCGACAACAACGTCTGGATCGTCGGCGACGACACCGAGGCGGTCGTCATCGACGCCGCCCACGACGCCGCCGCCATCGAGTCCGCACTCGGCGGCCGTGCGCTGCGCGCGATCATCTGCACCCACGCGCACAACGACCACATCGACGCGGCACCCGCCCTCGCCGACGCCACCGGCGCACCGATCCTGCTGCACCCCGACGACCTGCCGCTGTGGGAGCAGACCCACCCGGACCGGGCACCCGACGGCGAACTGGCCGACGGCCAGGAGCTGAGCATCGCCGGGACGACCCTCACCGTCCTGCACACCCCCGGCCACGCCCCGGGCGCCGTCTGCCTGTACGCCCCCGAGCTGTCCACCGTCTTCACCGGTGACACGCTCTTCCAGGGCGGACCCGGCGCCACCGGCCGGTCGTTCTCCCACTTCCCGACGATCGTCGCCTCGATCAGGGACCGGCTGCTCGCCCTGGACCCGGCCACCGCCGTCCGCACCGGACACGGCGACTCCACGACCATCGGCGCGGAGGCCCCGCACCTGGACGAATGGATCGCCCGCGGCCACTGATTCCGGGACTCACCCCCGCGGCCACGCGGAGAGCCGCAGCCCGCTCTCGAAGCGGCGCGGCCCTCCCGTGACCGGATCGGTGAACTCCAGAAACCGCGCCAGCAGTTGGAGCGGGCGCGACCAGTCGTCGGGCGCGCCCTGCGCCTCGACCACCGGATAGACCGGGTCATGGACGAGCGGCAGCCCCAGGCTGTTCATATGGACCCGCAGCTGATGCGTCCGCCCGGTGGCGGGCAGCAGCCGGTAGCGCCCGAGCCCCTCCCGGTGCTCCAGCAGCTCGATCCGGCTCTCGCTGTTCGGCTCACCCGGCTCCTGACGGGCGGCGATCACCCCGCGCTCCTTCACGATGCGGCTGCGTACGGTGCGCGGCAGGACCAGACCGGGGTCGTACGGCGCCACCGCCTCGTACTCCTTGCGCACCAGGCGGTCCCGGAACAGCGTCTGGTACGCGCCCCGCTCCTCGGGCCGGACGACGAACAGCACCAGTCCCGCCGTCAGCCGGTCCAGCCGGTGCGCCGGCTGCAGCAGCGGCAGACCCAGCTCGCGGCGGAGCCGGGCCACCGCCGTCTCCGTGATGTGCCGGCCGCGCGGCGTCGTCGCCAGGAAGTGCGGCTTGTCCGCGACGACCAGGTGCTCGTCGCGGTACACGACACCGACCGGGAACGGCACCGGCTCCTCCGGCGCGAAGTCCCGGTGGAACCAGAGGTACCGGCCCGCCCCGTACGGCTCCCGGCCCGTCACCGCGCCCCGGACCGAGACGAACCGGCCGTCCGCGAGCATGGCGTCGACCCGGTCCGCCCCGATCGCGTCGCCGAACCGCGCCAGCAGATGATCGCGGACCGTGGGCCACTGCCCGTCGGGATCCTCCGGGAGCCGCACCCGGACCGGATCGATCCCGTCACGCTGCGGCAACGGCGGCGGGGGAGGCTTCGCGCGGCCCCTCATCGGGGCCCGCCCGCCGGTCCGCCCGGCCCCGGGGTGCTGGTTCTCATGGTGCGGCGAATCCTTCCACAGGAACGGCGCCCCGCGCGCCGGGGGCGTCAGGCGCGTGGGAGCGTCACCTTCTGGGGGCCGCAGCCGATGCGCTCGGCCTCCGCCGCGACATAGCCGGGCAGCAGATCGGCGGTGAGCGCGAAGCCGCCCTTGTCCGTCTGCCTCAGCTGCTCCACCACGAACACCACGGGACCGGTCTGACAGGACGCCCGGTACACCGACCGGTTCCCGGCCAGCTTTCCGTATCCCGTGGTGCCCTTGACGGGAGCGCCGGACCGCAGCGCGTCCCAGGAGAAGATCTCGGCCAGCGCCGGGTCCACCACCGTCGTCATCCGCACCACCGGTTCGGGGTCGCTGCCACCGACCTCGCAGACCCGGGCCGGTCCGTCGCCGCCACCGCCGGCCCGGGTGCTCGACAGCTCTTCGCGGTACGCCGCGGGCAGGGCGAACCCCTTGGTGCCGCAGAGAGCGGCCGCATCGGTGTCCTGCCAGGTCACGACGGGCGGCAGGGTTCGCGGTGACCGGTAGCTGCCCGAGCAGCCGAAGGACCGGATGACCCCGTTGGCCGTCTCCACCAGGGCGCCGGTGAGCGCAACGCGGTCCTCCCTCGCGAGCTCCGAAGAGATGTCGAGGCCCGCCCGGCCCATGCCGATGTCCACCACGGTGGGTCCGGAGAAGTCGCCCCGCCCCGTGCAGCTCTGCGGCAGCGCGAGCCAGCCGCGCGTCGCGGACGCCATACCGGGCAGCCCCTCGCCCAACGACACCATGCCGGCCGCGAGGAACTCCTGGGGCCACTGTCGCGCGTCGGTCCCCCTCAGGCCGTCCAGCTGGTGCACGTTGACGGTCACCTGACGCAGGGCCCGGTCGTCCTTGAAGCTGGTGACGCGACACTGCCCGTACGTCAGCCCGTCACCCTGGCGGCCGCTCTGCAGCGACTGTTCGTCGACCTCGATCCTGCGGTCACCGAAGAGCTGCGACACGGTGGAGTCTCCGAGCGAGTCCCAGCAGGGAGCGGGTCCGAGCAGCGGGAGGGTGTCGGTGCGCCAGGCGACCGCACCGGCGCCGAGCAGTGCGCCGGCCAGACCGGCGGCGGTGACGGCACGGGCCGTACGGCTCCGCAGCAGGCGGCGTACGAAGGAGGGGCGGTCGCTCGCCGGGACGGCGGGTTCCTCCCCGTCCGGGCCGGCGCCACCGGGAACGGCGGGTCCGGCCCCGTCCGGGCTGCGGCCGCCGGTGACGGCGAGTTCAGCCCCGTCCGGGCTGCCGCCGTCGCCGCTGTTCCCGTCTCCGGAGCCGTCCGCGTCGGGCCGGCCGGGTATCCGGGCCCCCACGGCGCCCTCGTCGTCCATGGCCCTCTCCCCGTTGTGCCCGTTGTCCCCGGCGTTCGCCGCGTTCTCCATGGACTTGTCCGCGCTCACGCGTCCTCACCGTTCCCGCACTCGATGCGCCGGCCCACGGACTCGGCGAAGCGGTCGAAGACCCGCCGGTCGTCGGGGCGGCCCCGGCCCTTCAGACCGGTCTCCACGTTTCCGTAGAACACCGTCGGACGGCCCCCGCAGGTGGTGCGCAGCAGGCCGTGGGCGGCACCGGCGGGAAGGCCGTCGAACACGGCGACCAGGCGCGGTCGGCGCGCCATCACATACTGCGCCGACGGCTCGTCGGGCTCTCGCGCGGTCTGCCACACCACCGAACACGTCTGGAGCCGGTCGGTGACCGTGCCCACCTGCTGCTGGTAGCGCGAACCCTCGCCGAAGTCGAAGGTCATCCCGGGTATCCGGCACAGCGGACTGCCCGCCCGCTCATCGTCCTCGGCCACCGTCACCATGGGCGACGTCATGTGCAGAGGCTTGTCCGGGGCGCAACCGGCCTTCTCCATCGTCGTGTTGGCGGCATCGAGGAGCATCCGGCCGACCTCGGCGGTATTGCCGATCGCGAACGGCATGGCCACCTTGCCGAGATGGCCGTCGCCCGAGCTCTCGCTCCGGATCGTCACGGCCGACGGCCTGCCGTCCGCGTCGCACTCCTTGGGCAGCACCAGCATGGCCCGGTCACCGGCGACCAGTCCGTCGAGCCCGTCCGGGAGCGGGGAGGCCGAACCGTGGAAGTACTGGGCTATCCAGGACCGGCGCTCCTTGGCGCCGGCGGGGACCGGCCCGTACTCCAGAGTGATCTGCTCCTTGAAGGTGAGCGGCTGGTCCGAGTCGTCGTCCTCGGCCTCGGAGGTCACCGCCAGGGTGCACGTGCCGTGCGGCCGGCCGGCCGAGGGCGGTGCGGACTCGGTGGCCCGGCGCTGCGAGCCGGATTTGCCGAGCGCCTCGTCGCCGAGGAAGGACGCGCCGCTGTTCTGCTCCCACGCACCCCAGCAGTAGGTGTCGCGGAACGGCCAACTATCGGTTGCCCAAAGGCCGATACCGGACACGAGCACCGCCCCGGCGACCACGCCGACGAGGACCGTGGTCCGCCGTTTGCCACTGCTGACCATGACATTTCCCCCTTGCGAACCGCGATGTCCATCGCGGAACGCCGATGCTACGTCGCCACCGGCCGTGGCGGGAAAGAGGGTTGGGGCGGGTGGCACTGAAGGGATTCAACACCCGATTCCCGAGGGTCGAAAGCGCTTGTGATGCGGGGTGGTGAACGGCCCTGGCACCGCCATATGCCGCACCCGCACCCGCGCCCATGAAGGAGCCCCTCATGACCGCCGCACGCCGAACC
This sequence comes from Streptomyces laculatispora, assembly GCF_017353455.1. Classification (GTDB taxonomy): domain Bacteria; phylum Actinomycetota; class Actinomycetes; order Streptomycetales; family Streptomycetaceae; genus Streptomyces; species Streptomyces laculatispora. The sequence goes on along the minus strand of NZ_JAFMPZ010000213.1, from coordinate 1,379 downwards.
GGTCCAGCCCTGCTGGCCGCATTCGCGGCCGTAACCACCCTTGCCACCAGCGCCGTTGCCTCCCCGGCCGCTACGCCGCCCGCGCCGCCGCGCCGGGAACCGGTGCCGGGGCAGCGGCCGCCTGTACCGGAACGGCCCCCGTCGTCTGCCACTTCGACGTGGCCCCCGGTACCTACCGCGTCACGGCGCTGATCGGCGGCGCCACCGCGGCCCGTACTGCGGTCGGCGCCGAGACCCGGCGCACCCTGCTCGGTGAGACGCCGACTGCCGTCGGCCACACGGTGGTTCGCGCCTTCGCGGTCTCACGGCACTCACCCGGCAACGGGTCGAGGAGCTGGGTCCCGACGGTTCCAGGGCGCTCTGCCTCACCGACGAGCAGCGCGACAACACGCACACCTGCGAGCGCGGCGCCACGGAGTACGCGGCCATGGTGCGTGACGCGCTGCGCGCCCAGCACCTGCTGCCCGCCGCCCTGTTCCGCTGACCGGCCCGCCTCCCTGCCCTGTCCCCGGACGCGCCCGGACGCGGCAGGGAGGGCGCGGAGTCAGCCCAGCGCCGAGAACACGAACGAGAACTCCGCCGGGGCCGCGTCGAGCCGGTGCTCCGGCAGCACGCCCGGTCCGCACGACTGCGAGCCGATGCCCTGCACCGCATGGTCCAGATTGACCCAGACGTGCTCCCCGGCCACCTGATCCGGCAGATGCTCCGCGGCGTCCAGCTGCTCGCTCGTCCAGCGCCGCGCGGTGAACCAGAACGGCGCGCCGCCCTCGGCCCGCAGCCCCGCACCGCTGCCGTCCGTCAGCTCCGCCCACCGGACGTCGGCCCGTGCGCCGTTCTCCTGCGGCCTGACGTACGGGGTCTGCAACGCGTCCACGTCCCGCTCCCAGAGCCCGAGCATCGCGGCGGCCCGGGTGTCCGGGTACGCCTCACCGGGACCGCCGCCGAACCACCGCGCCCCGCCGAACGCGGCAGGCAGCCCGAACCGGATGCCCAGCCGGGGCAGCGGCACCCGCCAGTCGCCCTCCGGCACCACGGACACCGTGAGGCCGAGCCGGTCCCCGGCCGCGGTCCACCGGTACGTGGTCCGAAGGCCCAGGTCCCACCCGGCCGGAGCCACCCGGGTCCGTACGGTCAGCGCGTCCTCCACGGCCTCGACCGCATCGAGGCGGTGCCGCATCCGGTGCAGCCCCAGCTCCCGCCACCGCAGCCCGTACCGCTCGTCCGGCTGCCAGGGCGCACCGTTGTCGTTGTCGGTGGGCGCCCGCCACACATCGAGCCGCAGCCCTTCCACCGCGACGTCCCCGAGCCGCACCGGGGCTCCGGTCGCCGCGTCGAAGACGCCCGGCCCGAGTGCGATCACGCCCTCGCCCCGCACCGGA
>NZ_JAFMPZ010000212.1 GCF_017353455.1 Streptomyces laculatispora | reverse complement strand
TCCAGGGCAGCCTCGGGGACTCGATCGGCGCCCAGCTGCCCGTGTCCGAGATCATCTCCAGCCGGCTTCCGGCGACCCTGCAGATCGCCGTCCCCGCGTTCGTGCTGATCCTACTGCTCGCGATCCCGGTCGGGATGACGGCCGCGGTCCTGACCCGGGACGGCCGCAGGCGGCGCGGTGAACTCGCCTTCACCGGGGTCACCGGATTTCTGGGCGCCGTGCCCGAATTCCTGCTGGCGGTCGGTCTGGTGGCCGCGTTCGCCGTGGCCTGGCCGGTCCTCCCGGTGGCCTCGCAGGCCGGCCCGGCCTCCTACGTACTGCCGGTACTGGCCCTCACGCTCGTCCCGGCGGCGACGCTGTCGCGCATCGTCCGGGTGGAGACGCTGCGGGTGCTCGGAGAGGACTACATGCGTACCGCCCAGGCCAAACGGCTGCCCGCCCCGCTGCGCTATCTGCGGCACGCGCTGCCCAATCTGCTGACCTCCTCGCTCACCCTGGGCGGGCTGCTGTTCAGTTCACTGCTCGCCGGCACCGTAATGATCGAGAACGTCTTCGCCTGGCCTGGTCTCGGCACCACGATCGTGCAGGCCATCACCGAGAAGGACTACCCCCTGGTCCAGGGCGTCGTGCTGGTCTACGGGGCGGCCGCCCTGCTGATCACCTTCGCCGTCGACGTGGCCGTGGCCGTCGCCGACCCCCGGTCCACCGTTCGCGGGAGCTGACGATGTCTCATAGGAATCACGACACCGCGCTGCGGCACCGGCTGGGGCGCACCCTCAGGACGCCGATCGGCGTCACCGCCCTCACCGCCTGCCTGGTGGTGGCGCTGGTCGCCGTGTTCGGCCCCGCCCTGCTCGGCACCCAGGCGGCGCGGGTGGACACGGACGCGATCAACGAGGGCAGCAGTGCCGCGCACCTGCTCGGCACCGACCAACTGGGCCGCGACATCGCCGCCCGGGTGGTGGTGGCGACCCGGCTGACCCTTCGCCTCACTCTGCTGGCCACCGCGATCGGGGTCGGTGGCGGGCTGCTGCTCGGTGTCGCACCCGCGGTGCTCGGGCGCCGCGCGGGGCGGCTGATCACCGCCGTGGTGGGCGTGCTGGTGGCCTTCCCCGGACTGCTGTTCCTGCTCTTCCTGGCCACGATCTTCGGCGTCGGCAGCACCGGGGCGGTGTTCGCGGTGGGGCTCGCCATGGTCCCGCCGATGGCACGGCTGGTGCAGAACCTCACGGCGTCGGTCGCGGGGGCGGACTACGTCGCGGCGGCACGGATCCTCGGCGTGGGCCGGTTCCGGCTGGTGGTCCGTCATCTGCTGCCCAACATCGCCGAGCCGTCGGTGCTGTTCGCCACCCAGGCGGCGGGGGGCATCCTGGTCGCCTTCTCGGGGCTCTCCTTCCTCGGGCTCGGTGTGCAGCCCCCGGACTACGACTGGGGGCGGCTGCTCAACGAGCAGTTGAACCGGGTCTATGTGAACCCGGTGGCGGCCCTGGCACCCGGTGCGGCCGTGGTGCTGACGGGGCTGATGTTCGGGCTGGTCGGTGAGGTGCTCGCCCAGGCGGGCGGCCGACGGGCACCACAGGCGCGGGGGACGTCGGCGCCGCGGCGGCCGGAAAAGATTGTGCGGGACACGGCGGCCGGCACCGACGGCGGGCCGGTGATCCGGGCGCACGATCTACGCGTGACCTTTCCCGGCGGGCGGCAGGCCGTACGCGGCATCTCGCTGGACATCGGCGCGGGCGAGGCCGTCGGGCTGGTCGGCGAGTCCGGTTCCGGCAAGAGCCTCACCGCGCTGGCACTGGCGGACCTGGTTCCGCACCCGGGGCAGGTCTCGGCGCATACCCTCCGCTTCGACGGGCACGATCTGCGGGCGGACCCCCGGCTGGGCACCGCCCTCGCCATGGTCTTCCAGGACCCGATGGCCTCGCTCAACCCCGCCCTGCGCGTGGGCCGCCAGCTCGCCGAGGTGGCGGAGGTGCACCTCGGCCACACCCGGGCGCAGGCCGCGGCGCGCGCCGTCGACCGGCTCGGCGCCGTGCGTATCCCGTCGCCGGAACGCCGGGCCCGGCAGCGGCCGCACGAGTACTCCGGCGGGATGCGTCAACGGGCCGTCATCGCGATGGGGCTGATGGGGAATCCGAAGCTGATCATCGCCGACGAGCCGACCACGGCGCTGGATGTGGCGGTCCAGAAGCAGGTGCTCGACCTGCTGGCCGAGGTGCGTGCGGACTCCGGCGCGGCGTTGCTGCTGATCTCCCACGACCTCGCCGTCGTGGCCCAGGTCTGCGAACGGGTGCTGGTGATGTACGGCGGCCTGATCGTCGAGAGCCTCCCGGTCACGGAGCTGCTGCACGGCGCCGCGCACCCCTACACACGGGCGCTGATCGGAGCGGTCCCGACGATGACCACGCCCCCCGGTACGGAGCTGGTGACCATCCCGGGCCGTCCGCCGGAGCCGGGTGAGGACAGCGGCGGATGCTCCTTCGCCCCGCGCTGCGAACGGGCCCGGGAT
>NZ_JAFMPZ010000570.1 GCF_017353455.1 Streptomyces laculatispora | reverse complement strand
GACGAGGGTGGCCGTGGCGACCGCGAGAAGCCGCGCGGCGGAGCTTGACGGTGTCGGGGGCAGCCTGGGAGGCGGAGGAACTGGGCGACTGCGGGGCGGTCATGGGAGCGTGCCTTTCGTCTGCGGGGCGTGGGACGCGGGAGGACGCGGGGGAAACGAAGGCGCCGCGGCCGCCGTCCTGAGGGACGGCGGCCGCGACAGTGGAGCGGTGCGGCCTGGTCAGGCCATCGCGCCGCCCGTCGCCTGACGACGACGCAGCTTGTACGCGCCGACCCCGACACCACCGAGGAGCAGGAGCGAACCGGCGGCCAGACCGTTGCCGGTCGTGGCCAGTGCGCCGCCACCGGTGTGCATGCCGCCACGCGGCTTCTCGCGGTCGCCACGGTCGCCCCGGTCGCCACGGTCACCGCGACCGCCCTCGTCGCCGCGGTCACCACGGTCGCCGCGACCGCCTTCGTCACCACGGTCGCCCCGGCCGCCCTCGTCGCCGCGGTCACCACGGTCGCCGCGACCGCCTTCGTCACCACGGTCGCCCCGGCCGCCCTCGTCGCCGCGGTCGCCGCGGCCGCCCTCGTCACCCCGGCCGCCCTCGTCGTCATTGCCGGCCCGCACCTTGGCGACCGTCATCGCGAGCGCGCCGCCACCGGCGTGAATGCCGCCGCGGGGCCTGTCGCGGCCCTCGCCCCGGTCACGGTCGCCCCGGCCGCCCTCGTCGCCGCGGTCACCACGGTCGCGGTCGCCCCGGTCACGGTCGCCCCGGCCGCCTTCGTCGGACCGGCCGCGGCCCTCGTCGTTGTGCTTGCCACCTTCGTCGGACCTGCCGCGGTCCTCACTGCGGGAGGAGGAGCCGTTGTCGTGCTCCCCGTCGCCGGCCATGGTCATGGCGTAGGCGGAGGGAGCGGTGATCGTGAGGACCGCCATGGCGGCGGCCGAGGCGAACAGCGTGCGGGCAGAGCGCATCTGAACACATTTCCTTTCGTCGCGACTGCGAAGAGTGACGGAGCGTCGACTCAGGGTGGCGCAGTAGCTACGTGATCCACCGTCAGCCGGAACTCCTCGGCGCGCCATCGGAGAGTCCCGCATTGGAGCTACGGCATGGGCTCATCGAGTGGCGAAGAACGGATATTCACCCGTTGGGCGGCACGCCGCGCCGAAGCGATGTTTGGGTTCTCCGGAGTGCCCGTCAGCCGACTCGGGCTCCTCCCGTTCCGGCCGTCCCGGCGCCCCGAAACTCGCTTGCACCGCCGGCCGGCCCGCTGCTGTACTGGCCGCAACGACCTACAGGACCAGGAGATATCGATGCGCCGATCTCACATGTTCGTTCAGACGGGAATTCACCCCACCCCTGAGAGCATGGAGTTCTGTGCACACGCTGAATCTTGGCATTCTGGCGCATGTCGACGCCGGTAAGACAAGCCTGACGGAGCGGCTGCTCCACACCGCCGGAATCATCGACGAGCTGGGCCGTGTGGATGACGGGAACACGCAGACCGATTCCCTCGCGCTCGAACGGCGACGCGGCATCACGATCAAGTCGGCGGTCGTCTCGTTCGATATCGACGACGTCACCGTCAATCTGATCGACACCCCCGGTCACCCGGACTTCATCGCCGAGGTGGAGCGGGTGCTGAGCGTGCTCGACGGCGCCGTGCTGGTCATCTCCGCCGTGGAGGGCGTACAGGCGCAGACCCGGGTCCTGATGCGGACGCTCCAGCGGCTGCGTATTCCGACGCTCGTCTTCGTGAACAAGACCGACCGCGCCGGAGCCCGGTACGAGCAGGTGCTGCGCCACATCGCGGCGAAGCTCACGCCGAACGCCGTCGCGATGGGACCGGCCGTCACCGGTCTCGGCACCCGCGACGCGCACTGCCCGTCCTACGCGGCCGACGACCACCGGCTCACCGACCGGCTGACGGACCTGCTCACCGTGCACGACGACGCCCTGCTGGCCGCGTACGTCGAGGGCGGGGAGCTGATCGCGCACACCCGGCTGCACGAGGAGCTGGCGGCGCAGACCGGGCGGGCGCTCGTCCATCCGGTGTACTTCGGCTCGGCCGTGACAGGCGCCGGAATCGCCGCGCTGACCAGCGGCATCAAGGAACTGCTGCCCGCGGCGCAGGGCGATGCGGACGGGCCGGTGTCGGGCACGGTCTTCAAGGCCGAACGCGGCCCGGCGGGCGAGTCCCTCGCGTACGTCCGGATGTTCTCGGGGACCGTACGGACCCGCGACCGGCTGCCGTTCGGGCAGGGGCCGGCGGCCGCGGGCGAGGGCAAGGTGACCGGGATCGACGTCTTCGCGCACGGTTCGGACATCCGCGGCGCATCGGTCGGGCCGGGGCGGATCGCGAAGCTCCGGGGGCTCACGGGCATTCGGATCGGTGATGCGGTCGGTGTCGCACGGAAAGCGGCGGAGCACCATTTCGCCCCGCCGACACTGGAATCCGTGGTGGTCCCCGCCCCGCATGTCCCCAGGGGCGAACTGCATTTCGCACTCGCGCAACTCGCCGAGCAGGATCCGCTGATCAATCTGCGCCAGGACGACATCCGCAAGGAAGTGTCCGTATCGCTCTACGGCGAAGTGCAGAAGGAAGTCATCGAGGCGACGCTCGCGGAGGAGTTCGGTATCGACGTCACCTTCCGCGAAACCACGACCATCTGTCTGGAACGGCCGTCGGGCACCGGCGCCGCATTCGAGATCATCGACAAGGACGACAATCCCTTTCTGGCGACGGTCGGCCTGCGCGTCGACCCCGCCCCTATGGGCAGCGGGGTGGACTACCGGCTGGAGGTGGAGCTCGGCTCCATGCCGTACTCCCTGATGAGAGCGGTCGAGGAGACCGTCCTCGAAACGCTCGGACAGGGCCTGTACGGATGGCGGGTGACCGACTGCACGGTCACCATGACGCACTCCGGGTACTGGCCGCGCCAGAGCCACTCGCACGGCACCTTCGACAAGACCATGTCGAGCACCGCCGGGGACTTCCGCAATCTGACCCCGCTGGTCCTGATGGCCGCGCTCCAGCAGGCCGGCACCACGGTGTACGAGCCGATGCACCGGTTCCGGCTGGAACTCCCCGCGGACGCGCTCGGCCCGCTCCTGCCGGTCCTCGCCCACCTGACGGCCGTCCCGGGGCCCCCGTCCGTGGACGGCGCGCTCTGCGTACTGGAGGGCGAGATCCCGGTGGCCAGGGTGCACGAACTACAGCAACGGCTCCCGTCGCTGACCCGGGGCGAAGGAGTGCTGGAGTCCGCGTTCGCATCCCACCGGCCGGTCATCGGCAGCCTCCCGCAGCGGTCCCGCACCGACCGCGATCCGCTCAACCGGAAGGATTACCTGCTGCGTACGGCGCTGAGGGGGCCGGGCCCGTCCGGCGAGTGACGGCGGGGCGGCCCCGGGCCCCGGCTCAGTTCAGCCGGGCCCGGGCCGCCCGTGCGCTGCGCCGGAGCGCCTCCGCGGCCGACGGCTCGACGTCCGCGACCACGTCCGCGTACTCCTCCATCTCCGCCGCCCCGCGCAGGAACTCCCCGCTCCGGACCAGCAGCTGGGCCCGTTCGTACCGCAGCCGGGCCGGGTGCGACGGCAGCAGGAGGGACAGTTCCACCGCCCACAGCGCCACGTCCGTCCGCTCCGGGCGGACCGCCGCCCAGGCCCGGATGTTGTTCAGGATGCGCAGCACCGTCTCCAGCGGCTGCGCGGGCACCAGCATCGACGCATCGAGCGGTTCCCCGGTCGCGCCCGCCACCAGCAGTTCCGCGTCCTGGCCCGACAGCGGACGGCCACCGGCGAACGGATCGGCCAGCACCCGCTCCTCCGGATCGCCGAAACCGACCACGAAATGGCCCGGCAGCGCCACCCCGTACACCGGAGCGCCCGCCCGCCGGGCCACCTCGATCCACACCACCGACAGCAGGATCGGCAGCCCGCGCCGACGCCGCAGCACCTCGTGCAGCAGCGAGGACTCAAGGCGCTGGTAGTCCGCCGACGAGCCCTCGAACCCGCACCGCTCACCGAGCAGTTCGGCCAGCGCGGACGCCCAGGCGCGGCCGCCGCGCAGCCCGTACGGGAGCAGGCCGGCGAGCCGGTCCAGCTCGATCTGCGCCGCGTCCGTACCGTTCGCGTCCAGCGCGGGATCCGCCTCCGCGCCCAGCAGCAGGCAGAGCAGCGCCAGGTCCGGCCGCTCGGCCCGCGCCTGAGCGGCGAACCGGCGGCGGATCTCTTCCCTGTCGTGCCTCTCGGGAGCCACCGGGCTACGCCGGCCGGAAGTGGTGGTAGCGGTGATGGGTCGAGAACCCCATCCCGTCGTACAGCGCACGGGCGCCCTCGTTCTCCGCCTCCACCTGGAGCCAGGACGCCGACGCGCCCTCGTCCATCGCCTGCCGGGCCAGCGCGGTCATCACGGCGGTGGCAAGGCCCCGGCGCCGGTGCTCCGGAGCCACCTCGACGGCCATGAACCCGGCCCACCGCCCGTCGACCACGCACCGCCCGATCGCGGCGGGCGCGGCGTCCCCGGCGTCACCCGGCACGGTCGCGAACCACACCGATGGACCGCTGCCCAGCACCGCCGGCACCTCGGGGCCCGGGGTCTCGAAGCGCTGGTAGCGGGAGAGCCACGCCGGTTGAGCCGTACGGCTCAACCGCACCCGCGACACCTCGGCCGCCAGATCGCCGATCGGGGCCAGCGCCGCGATCCGCACCTGCGCCGTCACCTCGCGCCGCCACCCGCGCTCCTCCAGCGCCGCGCACAGCTCCTCCTGGGTGCCCTCGGCGCCGGTCGCGGTCTGGATGCGGGCGGGCAGCTCCCGCTCCGCGTACCACTGCCGCACCCGTGCGAGCGCGGCGTCGAGCGGAACACCCGGATCGCCGAGCGGCAGTACGGAGTTGGCGCGCCGGGTGAACCCTCCGGCGGCGCGCAGCAGCCAGTCGCCGAGCGGCTCGCTCTCCACCGGCTGCCAGGCCCGCGCGCACACCGCGGCGAGTTCACCGAAGGAGGCCGCCGGGCCGCGCCGGCGGGGAGGCGCGGACGGTACGGTCTTGCCCGCCACCAGGGACGATTCCACGATGCGGATGGATTCACCGCTCTTCGGTGTGACGGACAGCACACCGTTGTCCCACGATGTGAGAACACCGACCGTGTCAGTGAATTTCGGGCCCTGCGGACCGTCCTGGAGCAGGCGCCGGACCGAGACCCGTTTGCCCACGTCAGCCGGTGTGATCCGGATCTCCAGCCGTCCGCCGATGGTGAATTCCACAGCTCTGTCCGCCCCTCCTGTTCGGATCGTGCCCGGGAACGGAGATACTAGATGCGGGCATCGACGACGCCGCGCTCCCGCGCGAGAGCCAACGCCCTACCGAGGAGGAACGACAGCGTGACCTACGTCATCGCGCAGCCTTGTGTCGACGTAAAGGACAAGGCCTGCATCGAAGAGTGCCCCGTCGACTGTATCTATGAGGGCCAGCGGTCCTTGTACATCCACCCGGACGAGTGCGTCGACTGTGGAGCCTGCGAGCCGGTGTGCCCGGTCGAGGCGATCTTCTACGAGGACGACACCCCGGAGGAGTGGAAGGACTACTACAAGGCGAACGTCGAGTTCTTCGACGACCTCGGTTCGCCGGGTGGTGCTTCCAAGCTGGGTCTGATCGAGCGCGACCACGCGTTCATCGCAGCGCTGCCGCCGCAGAACCAGTAGCAGCGTCCGGCACGTGCGTCACCCCGGTCCCGTACGGCTCGTCACCGTGCGGGACCGAGGTGTTTCCGCGCTCCCGCCGTGTCCTGCGCCCGAACCCCGTACGAGAAAGCAGAGATCCGTGTCCGCAGCAGTCTCCTCCCGCCTCCCGGTCTTTCCCTGGGACAGGCTCGCGCCCTACAAGTCGACGGCCGAGAGTCACCCGGACGGCATCGTGGACCTGTCCGTCGGCACGCCCGTCGACCCGGTGCCCGAGCTGATCCAGCAGGCGCTCGTCGCCGCGTCGGACAGCCCCGGCTATCCGACGGTGTGGGGGACCGCCGCGCTGCGCGACGCGCTCACCGGCTGGGTGGAGCGGCGGCTCGGCGCGGTCTCGGTGGCGCACGAGAACGTGCTGCCCGTCGTCGGCTCCAAGGAGCTGGTGGCCTGGCTGCCGACCCAGCTCGGCCTCGGTGCGGGCGACAAGGTCGCCTACCCGCGGCTCGCCTACCCGACGTACGAGGTCGGCGCCCGGCTCTGCGGCGCCGAGCCGGTCGCGTACGACGACCCGACCGAGCTGGACCCGGCCGGCCTCAAGCTGCTCTGGCTCAACTCGCCGTCCAACCCGACCGGCAAGGTGCTGGCCAAGGACGAGCTGACCCGGATCGTCGCCTGGGCGCGCGAGCACGACGTGCTGGTCCTCAGCGACGAGTGCTACCTGGAGCTGGGCTGGGAGGCCGAACCGGTCTCGGTGCTCCACCCGGACGTCTGCGGCGGTACGTACGAGGGCGTCGTCGCCGTCCACTCGCTCTCCAAGCGCTCCAACCTCGCCGGGTACCGGGCCGCCTTCATCGCGGGCGACGCGGCCGTCCTGGGTGAGCTGCTGCTGATCCGCAAGCACGGCGGGATGATGACGCCCGCACCGGTCCAGGCGGCGGCCGTCGCGGCGCTCGGCGACGACGCGCACGTGGCCGAGCAGCGCACCCGGTACGCGGCCCGGCGCGCGGCCCTGCGGACGGCCCTGGAGTCCCACGGCTTCCGCATCGAGCACAGCGAGGCGAGCCTCTACCTGTGGGCGACCCGCGACGAGCCGTGCTGGGACACCGTGGCGTACCTGGCGGAGCTGGGCATCCTGGTGGCGCCGGGGGACTTCTACGGGCCGGCGGGCGACCGCTTCGTGCGCGTGGCGTTCACGGCCACGGACGAGCGGGTGGCGGCGGCGGTCAAGCGGCTGGGCTGAGAGGCCGCCCGGTCCGAGGCCGCCCGACAGCCTCTGGGCCCGGACGGAAACGGCCGAGGGCCTCGGGAGTGCGCACTCCCGAGGCCCTCGCGCGTCCCTACGGCCGTGGTGCGGGTCAGCCGATCGGCAGGCCGCCCAGGCTGTCGGTGGGCAGGCCGCCCTTGGTGGCGTCACCGAGGGCGCCGGTCGCACCGCCGGTCGTCGCCTTGCCGACGGTCCGGGCGGCGGCGGGGGCGGCCTTGCCGGTCGTCTCGCCGAGGGTCTTGCTCGCCACCGGCCGCGTGGTCCCGACGACCTTGCCGCCGGTCTGGGTGCCCTGCTTGGACACGCCGTCGACCGTCTTGCCGAGACCGGCGCCGTCGACGGTGGTGAGACCGCCGAGCTCCGGAGCCTGCGGGAGCTCCGCGGCACCCGCGGCACCGGCCGCACCGACCACGGGGGCCGCACCCGCCGCGATCAGCAGCGCGGTACGGGCGATCCGACGGGTCAGGGGGAGGGACATGATGCTCCTTCGACGGGGTGTGGAATCTGTCTGTCCGTGATCGGACGCCATGACAACCGTCGTGGGGGCGGGGGAGGTTGCGGTGAACCAACGTAAAGAGTCGGTAATGCGTCACATAATCCGCAACGGAGGGACCTGGGCGGACAATGCGGTCACCGGCGGGTCGATGTGCCGTCACATCCCTTTGTCCGCAAGGGAATTAGGTCATCCCGACGGTGTCGGGCGAACCCCCTGTGCGCAGGCCGTCCGGGGAATGCCCGAACCGCCTGTGCGGGGGATCGGCCGCACTAATGCACGAAGCGCATACGGACCTCCGTGCTGCCCGGTTTCCTGCTTTCCGTCCGCCAGCCCGATGCGGCGTCCCACACCCGGCCCGCGTACGCGACCTCGTCGATGCCCAGCACCTCGGACTGCGCGACCGCCCAGTGCGCGAGCTCCCAGCCGTGCTGCGGAGCACCGCCCTCCTCTGACGCGCCGCCCCGCCGCACCGGCACCGAGAGCGAGCCCTGAGCCGTCGCGCCCGCCGTCGGGGGCCGGCTGTCCGCCGCGTCCACGGCCGGCAGCGCGTCCTTGCCGAAGGAACGGGTCAGCGCGGCCCGGACCTTGGAGACATCGCCCGTCCCGGCCGTGGTCCGCGGCGGTGAGCAGTTCAGCGCGGCCGGCGTCCGGCCGGTCAGCACGGCCGCCAGGAGTGCGGCGTCCGGCTCGTGCTTCGCGTACGCCTGCGGGAAACCGCTGCGCTGCACGCGCTGGGCGGCCACGGTCAGCGGCAGCCGCGAGTAGCCGGGGACGTCGGCCAGGTGCTGGTAGAACATCCCGGCCGAGTACACCGGGTCCAGGATCTCCTTCCCGGTGCCCCAGCCCTGCGAGGGGCGCTGCTGGAACAGTCCCAGGGAGTCCCGGTCGCCGTGGTCGATATTGCGCAGCCCGGACTCCTGGAGCGCCGTCGCCAGCGCGATGGTCACCGCGCGCTCCGGCATCCCGCGCGTGGTGCCGACGGCCGAGATCGTCGCGGCGTTCGCGGCCTGCTCCGGACTCAGCCGGTACGTACGCCCCTCACCGGAGGAGCCGTCGGCCGACCGCACGGTGCACTGCTGGGAACTCCGGCCGCCCGACAGGTACTGGACGGTCAGATATCCGCCCAGGGCCACGAGCACGGCGAAGGCGGCCGCGACGCGCAGGCGGCGGCTGCGGCCGGTGTGTCGGCGGGCAGAGGAATCGGTCCGGGGCACGGGGCCACCGTACGCGAGGCACTAGGGTCGTAGCCATGGCCGAAAGCACCCTTGACCTCACACTGGACGGACCCGCGCTCACCGCCCGGCTCGTCGACTTCCCCTCGGTCAGCGGGGAGGAGAAGGACCTCGCGGACGCCATCGAAACGGCGCTGCGGACCCTCCCGCACCTGACCGTCGACCGGTACGGCAACAACGTCGTCGCCAGGACGAACCTCGGCCGCGCCGAGCGCGTCGTACTCGCCGGGCACATCGACACCGTGCCGATCGCCGACAACGTGCCGTCCCGGCTCGACGCAGACGGCCTGCTGTGGGGCTGTGGGACCTCCGACATGAAGTCGGGCGTCGCCGTCCAGCTGAGGATCGCCGCGACGGTGACCGAGCCCAACCGCGACCTCACCTTCGTCTTCTACGACAACGAAGAGGTCGCCGCGCACCTCAACGGCCTCGGACACATCGCCGAGGCCCACCCCGACTGGCTGGCGGCCGACTTCGCCGTCCTCCTGGAGGGCTCCAACGGCGAGGTCGAGGGCGGCTGCCAGGGCACGCTGCGGGTCCTCCTGCGTACGGAGGGGGAGCGGGCGCACTCGGCGCGCAGCTGGATGGGGTCCAACGCCATCCACGGGGCCGCCCCGATCCTCGCCAGGCTCGCCGCGTACGAGCCGCGCAAGCCGGTGATCGACGGTCTGGAGTTCCACGAGGGCCTCAACGCCGTACGGATCGAGGCGGGCGTCGCCAACAACGTCATCCCCGACGCCTGCACCGTCGTCGTCAACTACCGCTACGCCCCCGACCTGGGCCCCGACGAGGCCCTGGCCCACGTCCACGAGGTCTTCGCCGGCTGCGGCGTCGCCGAATTCACCGTCGACGACCACTCGGGAGCGGCCATGCCCGGCCTCTCCCACCCGGCGGCCAAGGCGTTCATGGACGCGGTCGGCGGCACCGCCCGGCCCAAGTTCGGCTGGACGGACGTGTCGCGCTTCGGCTCGCTCGGAGTCCCCGCGGTGAACTACGGCCCCGGCGATCCGATCCTCGCGCACAAGCGCAACGAGCACGTGGCGGTCGAGCGGATCACCCACTGCGAGGAGCGGCTCCGCTCCTGGCTCACGATCTGACCTCCGGCATTCCCCTGTCCGTAACCTCCGGCGATCTACGCTGGCCTGAGACAGGGCGCCGCAGGGCGGTTCTGACGTCGTCGGAGGGAGCAGGTCATGGGCAACCCCGAGGGAGCACGGATTCCCGAGGAACAGCGACTCGGCCCGGTGCTGCGCCGCAGGGACCAGGTACAGCCCGGCACCACCGATCAGCGGCTGCTGGATTCCGAGGGTGACTCGGAGTGGGTGCACACCGACCCGTGGCGGGTCATGCGCATCCAGTCGGAGTTCGTCGAGGGGTTCGGCGCACTGGCCGAGCTGCCGAGCGCCATCAGCGTCTTCGGCTCGGCCCGCACACCGGCCGACGCGCCGGAGTACGAGGTGGGCGTACGGATCGGCAAGGCGCTGGTCGAGGCGGGCTTCGCGGTGATCACCGGGGGCGGACCCGGAGCGATGGAGGCGGCGAACAAGGGGGCGCGGGAGGCGAAGGGGGTCTCGGTCGGTCTGGGCATCGAGCTGCCCTTCGAGTCCGGCCTCAACCCGCACGTCGACATCGGCGTCAACTTCCGCTACTTCTTCGTCCGCAAGACGATGTTCGTGAAGTACGCGCAGGGCTTCGTCGTCCTGCCCGGCGGGCTCGGCACGCTGGACGAGCTCTTCGAGGCGCTGACCCTCGTCCAGACGGGAAAGGTCACCCGCTTCCCGATCGTGCTGTTCGGCACGGCGTACTGGGGCGGGCTGGTCGACTGGCTGCGGGACACGGTGATCGCGCAGGGCAAGGCGTCCGCGAAGGACCTGCTGCTGTTCCACGTCACGGACGACGTGGGCGAGGCGGTCGCCCTGGTGACCAAGGAGGTCGGCCGCTGAGTACCGGCCTCGCCGGCGTCTGAGGCGCGGGGTCGGAGCACCTGTCACGGGC
>NZ_JAFMPZ010000569.1 GCF_017353455.1 Streptomyces laculatispora | reverse complement strand
AGCGCTCCGGCGGACGGGACGCGACAGGCGCGACGGACGAGACGACGGTGCTTCCGCCGGTACGGGACGCGGGCCGCGAGTCCGCGCGGGACGCCGATCCGGCCGACCGGGTGCCTCGGGGCATCTTCCGCGACGAGCACCCGGCCGGCTCCGTACCGGAGCGCGAGAACGAGCGCACCCGCGAGCTCCCGCAGGTCACCGACCCGCACGCGCCCCAGCAGCTGGCGCCGGACCAGCAGGAGCGCTCCGGCCGGCCGTCCCGGCGGCCCCGCCCCGACTGGGCGGAGGAGACCCCGCTGGACGATCTGCCGACGCTGGCGGACGAACTGCTCGGCGACCACGACGACGAGGGCCCTGCGTCCTCGGGCCGGGGACGTCGCCCGCGCCGCTGATTCGGTACGCGGAGGGAGTCCCGGGCTGCCCGGGGCTCCCTCTTCGTGCCGGTCACCCGGTCAATCGGTCACCCGGTCTGCCGGGATTGTCAGACCCGTCCCCCACAATGGGAAGCCGGATCGACGCCTGATCGGCGCCTGATCGACGAGAGTCACGGCGAGAGCCATGACGAGAGCCGCACAGGGCCGCGCCGCCGTTCCACGGAAGGGCAGCGCGGCCGCACACCACCGGAAGGGCGGTGACCCATGTCCGTATGGGACGACCTGGTCGGCCAGGACCGGGTGCAGGAGCAGCTCGGCGCCGCCGCCCGGGACGCCGACGTGCTGGTCTCCGCCATCTCGGCGGGAGAACCGGTGCCGTCCGGCTCGAAGATGACGCACGCCTGGCTGTTCACCGGCCCGCCGGGCTCCGGACGGTCCACCGCCGCCCGCGCCTTCGCCGCCGCTCTGCAGTGCACCAGTCCGGACCGCGCCCTGGGCGGGGCGCCGGGCTGCGGTTTCTGCGACGGCTGTCACACCAGCCTCATCGGTACGCACGCCGATGTCGACGTGATCCGCACCGACCTGCTCTCCATCGGTGTGAAGGAGACCCGAGAGCTGGTCCGCCGCGCCCAGCTCTCCCCGGCCGTCGGACGCTGGCAGGTCATCGTCATGGAGGACGCCGACCGCCTCACCGAAGGCGCGGGCAACGTCCTGCTGAAGGCGATCGAGGAGCCCGCGCCCCGTACCGTGTGGCTGCTCTGCGCGCCCTCGCTGGAGGACGTACTGCCCACGATCCGGTCCCGCTGCCGTCACCTCACGCTGCGCACCCCGTCGGTCGACGCGGTCGCCGACGTCCTGATCCGGCGTGACGGCATCGACCCGGAGCGGGCCGCGGCCGCCGCCCGCGCCACCCAGGGCCACATCGGCAGGGCCCGCCGCCTCGCCACGGACGAGCGGGCCCGGTCCCGTCGCGCGGCGGTCCTCAAACTGCCGCTGCGCGTCGAGGACATCGGCGGCTGCCTCAAGGCCGCGCAGGAGCTGATCGACACCGCCACCGACGACGCAAAACAGGTCGCCGAGGACGTGGACGTCAAAGAGACGGAAGACATGAAGGCCGCGCTCGGCGCGTCCGCCGGAGGCCGGATGCCGCGGGGCACGGCCGGGGTGATGAAGGAGCTGGAGGACAAGCAGAAGCGCCGCAAGACCCGTACGCAGCGCGACAGCCTCGATCTGGCACTCACCGAACTGACCGGCTTCTACCGCGACGTGCTCGCTCTTCAGCTGGGCTCGCGGATCGCCATCGCCAATACCGACGCGCAGGACTCCCTCGACCGCATCGTCCGCTCGTCCACCCCCGAGCGGACCCTGCGCCGGATCGAGGCGGTGATCGCCTGCCGCCGGGCGCTGGACCGCAACGTGGCCCCGCTGCTCGCGGTCGAGGCCATGACGATGGCGCTGCGGGCCGGCTGACGTCACGGGGACGGTGGCCATTGGGGTCCAGTGGCCACCGCTGTCCAGTGGCCACCACTGTCCAGCGCCATGACCCCGGATCATCCACTGCCCATCGATCCACCGAGTGTCACCGAATCACCCGTATGAGCAGGGAATCGGGCGAGTCGTCGCCCGGCGGCTACGCTCCGGACATGGACACCAGGCGCCCGCTCCGCACCCTCGCCATCGCGCTCGGCACTGCCGGCCTTCTCATCTCCGGCTGCAGCAGCGGAAGTTCGATGACGGGCGCCTCGTCGTCCGCGCCGAGGGCCGCTGCCTCCCCCGTCCCCGCGGCGCTGAAGACGTTCTACGCGCAGCACCTCAGCTGGCGGGACTGCGGCGTCACCGGATTCCAGTGCGCCACGATGAAGGCGCCGCTCGACTACGCGAAGCCGGAAGACGGCGATATCAAGCTGGCGGTCTCCCGCAAGAAGGCCACCGGGCCCGGCAAGCGGATCGGCTCCCTGCTGGTGAATCCGGGCGGCCCCGGCGGATCGGCCATCGGCTACCTCCAGGGCTACGCCGCGATCGGCTACCCCGCCCAGGTGCGGGCCCGGTACGACATGGTGGCCATCGATCCGCGAGGGGTGGCACGCAGCGAACCCGTCGAATGTCTCACCGGTCCGCAGATGGACGCCTACACCCAGGTCGACCAGACGCCGGACGACTCCGGCGAGGTCACCGCGCTGAGCGGTGCGTTCAAGAAGTTCGCCACGGGCTGCGAGCAGCGCTCCGGGGAGATCCTGCCGCATGTCTCCACCGTCGAGACGGCGCGTGACATGGACATCCTGCGCGCTCTGCTCGGCGACGATCAGCTGAACTACGTGGGGGCCTCGTACGGCACCTTCCTGGGCGCGACGTACGCCGAACTCTTCCCCGCACGGTCCGGCCGGCTCGTCCTCGACGGTGCGATGGACCCGTCGCTTCCCTCGGTCGAGATCAACCGCGACCAGACCGCGGGGTTCGAGACGGCGTTCCAGTCCTTCGCCGGGGACTGCGTCAAGAAGGCGGACTGCCCGCTCGGCACCACGTCCGCCTCCGACGCGGCGAACAGGCTGAAGCAGCTCTTCGCCGGCCTCGACGCCAAACCGATTCCCACGGGTGGCCCCCGCAAGCTCGGCGAGTCCCTCGCCACCACGGGGGTCATCGCCGCCATGTACGACGAGTCGGCCTGGCCCCAGCTCCGCGAGGCGCTCACCGCTGCCGAGAAGGGCGACGGTTCCGGCCTGCTCTCCCTGGCGGACAGCTACTACGAGCGCGAGCCCAACGGCACGTACGCGAACCTGATGTACGCCAACGCGGCCGTGAACTGCATCGACCTCCCGCCCGCCTTCACCACCTCCAAGGCGGTCAGCCAGGCGCTCCCCACCTTTGAGAAGGCCTCCCCGGTCTTCGGCAAGGGCTTCGCCTGGGCCGCCCTGAACTGCGCCTACTGGCCGGTCCGCGCCACCGGCACCCCGCACCGCATCAAGGCCGAGGGCGCGGCCCCGATCGTGGTGGTCGGCACCACCCGGGACCCGGCCACCCCGTACAAGTGGGCCAAGGCCCTGGCCGGCCAGCTCTCCTCCGGGACCCTCCTCACCTACGAGGGCGACGGCCACACGGCGTACGGCCGCGGCAGCGACTGCATCGACACGGCGATCAACACGTACCTCCTGGAAGGCACCCCGCCGAGCGACGGCAAGAAGTGCTCCTGACCCCACCCGCCCCGCCACTGACCTGCGACTACACCCTGGCGACAGGGCGGTACTGAGCACCCCCGGAAACTGTGTAGACTTGGGCCCGCTGCTGATCGCACCATGGTGTGGCAGGGCGTGCCGCCTTAGCTCAGTTGGCCAGAGCAACGCACTCGTAATGCGTAGGTCTCGGGTTCGAATCCCGAAGGCGGCTCGGAATTACCCCAGGACTCACTCGCCGTGACCTGGGGTTTTTTCATGCCCGGGGCATGCCGAGCCGGACGACGGGGATGTCGTGGAGCTGCTTGCGTGAGTGATGCGTGAGCGGAGCGGACCGGCCTCCCTTTGTAACGAGCGTGCCGTCTGCGGCCGTGGTGTGGTGAGGACCACCGCTAACGCGCCGCCTGTGAGCGACGTTCTCAGCGGGCCGGCCTGCGATGCCCACGTGGCAGTGACCCACATCCAAGGCGGCCAGCTGGCGCTCCTGGGAGCCTGATTTCCGCGTCGCGGCGGCGAGCCTGTTCCTGCCCCGCAGTCGGTGAGAGGCCGGCGAGTCGCCTGAATGGCGCGCACGGCGCGAAGTCCAGGAAGGGGCGGACATCCCCATGGGTCTGTCAAACGCTATGGGTCTGGCAAACGTTCGGCTCTGTTCCGTAGTCGGTGGTGACGGCATGTGACGAGTCTCGTTGACATCGCATGTGCGATGCCAATTCCCTTGTGCGCACAGTGTTTTCGTGTTTTCGGGGCGCGCGGCGCTGGTCGTCGAGGAGGTGGTGGAGGGCGGTGAGGTGATCCGGGGCCGCCCGGCTCACCCGGTCACTGGCCGCGCCCGTGTCGTTCGCCACCGCCCTGCGGCTGCTACGGCGCATCCCCGTACCAGCGGCGCGGACATCCAGCAGGCCGCCCTTGACCTGGGCGACCACAAGGCCCCCGTGCCGGCACCGTCCGGCGGGGCCCGTACCCTCGTGCGCTACCCGAGCGCCGACCTGGAGGCGGGCGCGCGACGGGTGGCGGACGCCCTGGGCCTCCCGCCGGACGCGGTGCGGCGTTCGGTGGACGTCTCGGGCGTCACTCTCGTGCTGGGCGAGGACTGGCTCGAGCCGTCCAAGACCGACGACGAGAAGACGCCCGAGTCCGCCGAGGCCCTCAACGGGGCGGACACGGGCGCCTGCATGCACATGGACCCGGCGTTCACCTGGTGAGACGAGGACGGGCCCCTCTCCGGAAGGACCGGAAGGAGAGGGGCCCGGCGCGTCACCCGGTCAGCGCCAGCGGAAGGACGCGTTGTTGTTGTACGTGTTGACGAGGTTGCCCTTGTCGCGCGGCGGGGCCACGTCGGAGGCGCCGGCGTAGTTGGAGTTGAAGTACGACACGCCGGTCTTGCTGTCGTGGCTGTTGGCGTAGGACGCGGCGTTGTTCTTCACGTGGGTGCCGACGCCGTTGGTGCCATCGCCGCCGTTCGAGAAGATCATCGGGTACCCGCCGATGTTGTCCCAGTTGGAGATGTTCTCGTAGGTGGCGGTCCAGCCGCCCTTCTGGTTGGAGTTGTACCAGAGGCAGTAGTCGACATCGATGACACCGCCGCACAGGCTGTCGGGGATGCTGTCGGCCTGTGCGGGCGCGGCGGTGGCCAGCATGCCCAGGGTGCCGGCGGCGGCCAGCGCGGCGGCCACGGCGGACTGACGGATACGCATGATGTTCTCCTCAGGTGGTCGGCTCAGGTGGTCGGCTCAGGTGGTCGGCTCGGGTGGTCGGTTCGGTTGGTCAGCGCCAGCGGAAGGACGCGTTGTTGTTGTACGTGTTGACGAGGTTGCCCTTGTCGCGCGGCGGGGCCACGTCGGAGGCGCCGGCGTAGTTGGAGTTGAAGTACGACACGCCGGTCCTGCTGTCGTCGCTGTTGGCGTAGGACGCGGCGTTGTTCTTCACGTGGGTACCGACGCCGTTGGTGCCCTGGCCGCCGTCCGAGAAGTTCATCGGGTACCCGTTGCCGCTGTAGTTGTCCCAGTTGGCGACGTTCCCGGTCGTGGCGGTCCAGCCGCCCTTCTGGTTGGAGTTGTACCAGAGGCAGTAGTGACTATCGATGACACCGCCGCACAGGCTGTCGGGGATGCTGTCGGCCTGTGCGGGCGCGGCGGTGGCCAGCATGCCCAGGGTGCCGACGGCGGCCAGCGCGGCGGCCACGGCGGGCTGACGGATACGCATGATGTTCTCCCTGAGTGGTGTTTCCTGAGTGGTGTTGTCAGCTGGACTGGCCGAGTTCGGCTGCGGCACGCTTGAGCTGGTCGGTCTTGTGCCGCTCGATCCGGGCGAAGGTCTCGGGGTCCTTCTCGATCTCCATGCGCTGCAACTCGGATTCGACGTCGAACCAGGCACGGACGAGTCCGGTCTTCTTCTTGCATTCGACGTCCGCTCGGGCCGTCGAAATCTCCTTCTGGTCCGCCTTCTTGCCGGCGAAGGCCGGGTTGTCGATGGCGTCCATGGGCGAGTCGTAGCGGTAGCCCTTGACCGTCATGCACGACGACCAGGTACGGAAGGCGACGAGCACCCGGGGGTCCTTCTGACTGCGGGCGTAGCTGCTCAGGTTGAGGGTGCGGGCCGCCTCGTCGGGTCCGAACTCGTCGGCGCTGCCCGCGAGCCGCTTCTTGGCCTTGCCGATGCAGCCGCCACCGGAATCGAACGTGCCGTCCGCGAGGGGCTCGCCGGACAAGGTGACGCGGGCCGCCTTGCTCAGCGACTTGAGGGCGCTGTCCCGCTCGGCCGGCGGGGCCGGGAAGTGGTATCCGTAGGCCTGCGCGGTGTGGCTGTTGGCGACGCCGTAGCGGCGGTCCATGACACCGATGTCCGGGGACTGGCTGTCGTCCGGCCGGTAGGCGAAGCCGGCCTCCTTCATGCAGTCCACGGCGAGGCTGCTCATGGCCCGGGTCAGCTGGGCGATCTCGGACTCCGAGAAGATGTACGCCTCCACGGGCAGGGCCAGATCCGTGGTGAGGCTGGACGACGCGGGCGCGATGGAGTTGTCCGGCTGCCGGGGCGCGGCCGTTTCGTCGGAGTCGCCGCCGCACCCCGTGAGGAGCAGGGCACCGGTGAACAGTGCGGCCACTGCCGCCTTCGTCGTCTTTCGCACATCTCTTCCTTGCAGGCGTGGAGGGGAGGGGGCGGATCAGCGGCGAAGGGCCTCCGCGGGCTGGATGCGGCTGGCCCGCCAGGCGGGGTAGAGCCCCGCAAGCAGCCCGGTGATCAGCCCGATCGCGGGGGCGGCCACGACGGTCGCCGGGTGGATGACGGGGGTCCAGTCGCGGACGACCGCCATGGCGACGACGGTGACTGTGCCGAGGCTGGTGCCGATCAGGCCGCCGAGCGCACCCAGGGCGCCCGACTCGGCCAGGAACTGGAGGGTGATGTGGCGGCCCCGGGCGCCCAGGGCGCGGCGCAGTCCGATCTCGCCGGTGCGCTCGAGGACCGCGACCAGGGTGGTGTTGGCGATGCCGACCGCGCCGATCACCAGGCAGATGCCGGCCAGCAGCATGAACAGTTCGTCCAGGTCGGAGGTGACGCGGCCGCGCAGGCTCCGCGGGTCCGGCGGCGGCACCGCCTTGAAGTACTCGGGGTGTGCCGGGTCGAGGGCCAGGGCTGCCTCCGAGGCGATCTGCCGGGCCGCCCCCAGGTCGGTCGCGATGAGCATCTGCGCCCGCGCGCCGCTGTCCGGGCCGCCCCAGATCCGCTCGGCGGTGGTCCGCGGCACCACCACCGACAGCAGCAGGTCGGCCCTGCGCTCGACGTCCGCGACGACGCCGATGACGGTGAAGGCGTGGCCGCCCACGAAGACCGCCGGCGCGGTCTCCAGGGTGGTGATGCCCAGCCGTGCGGCCAGCCCCGAGCCGATCACCGCAACGTTCTCGCCCCGCCGGTCGTGGTAGGCGTCGAAGGTCCGGCCCTGCTCCAGGACGGGACCGGCCGCTTCGAGGATCCCGGGGGAGGCCGCGACGACCTCGGTCCGCTCCCCTTTGTCGCCGGTCCCGGGCGGCGCGGCCGACACGAGTTGCTCCGGTGCCAGCCGCACCGGCCAGTACACGCCCGCCTTCCGCACACCGTTGAGCGCCTCGATGCGGCGGTCCGCGTCGGCCGGGAAGGCGTTCGCCAGGTACTCGGGCTGCTCGCCGCCGGTGTCCTCGACGGATACCTGGGTGGCGGTCAGCTCATTGAAGCGGGAGTCGATCTGCGAGGACGTGGTGGCCGTGAGGCCGAGGACCACGACGAAGGTGCCGACTCCCAGGACGGTGCCGAGCGCGGTGAGCGCGGAGCGCGCGGGGCGTTGCAGGATGCCGGCGGCGCACTCGGAGAGCAGGTCGCGCCGGCTCAGATGGGACCGCTCGCGTCGCGGCGCCCTGCGCGGACGCAGCTTCACGCGGTCACCACCTGTTCGCTGAGCATGCCGTCCCGGATCGTGACGGTGCGCTGGCCGCGCGCCGCGACGTCCGGGTCGTGCGTGATCACGAGAAGAGTCATGCTGTCGTGGTGGAGCTCGTCCAGGAGCTGCAAAATCGATTCCGCGGTGGCGGTGTCGAGGTTGCCGGTCGGTTCGTCGCACAGCAGCAGCGAGGGCCGGGCGACCAGCGCGCGGGCGACGGCGACGCGCTGCTGCTCACCGCCGGACAGCCGGGTGGGCAGCGCATCGGTGCGGTGGCCGAGGCCGACCCGCTCCAGCGCCTCGCGGGCCCGCCCGGCGCGGGCGCGGCGCTCGGCGGAGTTGTAGACCATGGCCAGCATCACGTTCTCCAGCGCGGAGCGGTGCGGCAGCAGGTGGAAGCTCTGGAAGACGAACCCGATCCGTCGCCCGCGCAGCCCGGTGCGGTCGGCGTCGCCGAGGGCGGCGGTGTCGATGCCGTCCAGGAGGTAGCGGCCCTCGGTGGGCGCGTCGAGCAGCCCAGCGATGTTGAGGAAGGTCGACTTGCCGGAGCCGGAGGGGCCGACGACCGTGACGTACTCGCCCCGGCGTACGGCGAGTTCACATTCCCGCAGCGCCCGCACCGGCGGCGGTCCCGGGTAGGTGAGGCCGACGCCCCGGAACTCGACGACCGGAGGTGCGACCTGGCCGTCGCTCACCGCGCGACGCCCACGACGACCTTGTCGCCCGCGGCGAGCCGCGCGCCCTCGGCCGGAACGACCTCGGTGAAGCCGTCCCCGGAGGTGCCGGCCCGGACCTCGACGCGGCGCCGCCCGCCGGAAGCGTCCAGGACGGTGACGCTGGTGCGGGAGTCGGCCCCGGCGGAGAGGGCGGACACGGGGACGACGAGCACCTTCTTGCCCGAGGTGGCGGCCTCGATGGTCAGACGAACGTCCTGCCCGGCGAGCCGGGCCGGGAGCGGGGCGCCGGGCTTGACGACGACGGCGTACCCCGGGCTGTCCGCGGCCTCGCCCTGGTCCCCGCCCTCGGCGGCGGTGGGGACGTCGGCCACCGAGGCGACCGTGGCGGTCACCTTGTCGCCGTAGACCTCGGACAGCACCTCGACCTTCTGGCCGGGACGGACCAGGCCCTTCTCCTGGGCGCCCAGCGATCCCTTGACCACCAGCCGGCCGGCGGAGACGGTCGCGAGCTTCTCGCCGACCTCGCTGCCGACCTTGGCGGTCATGGAGTCGACGCGGGCCGGGAAGCCGGAGAGGAAGACCACCTCGGAGGCGGGGAGCATGGGGCCCGACTTCGCCTCAGCCTCGGCGAGGTGCGTCCGCGCCTCGGCCAGGTCCTCGCGGGCGTAGCGGACCGCGTTGGCGTCCCGTTTTTTCCCGGGCTCGGTCCTGAGCAGCCCGTCGAGCTGACGCTGGGCCTGCTTCACACCGTCCCGGGCGGCGCCGACCGGGACGCCGTCCGTGCCCTCGGCCACGCCCGAGGCAGGGACGGGCTCGTAGCCGATGGCGGCGTAGAGCGCGGCGACGGCCTGCTTGGTTCCGGGGCCGTAGGTGCCGGACGGGTCGGATCCGGTGGAGTGGCCCACCGACGTCAGGGCCCGCTGGAGCTGGCGGACGTCGTCGCCGTGGTTGCCGGGCTTGAGGTCGCGGTAGACGGGGAGGGCACCCGGCAGCGCAAAGACCGGCCGACCGGAGACCTCCACAAGGACCCGGCCCGCCGGGAACGTCTGGCCGGAGCGGACCATCACCTTCGTGACGACGGGCGCGGTCGACCCGTCCACGGTCGCGCCGACCGGGGCGAGGTCGACCGTCTGCGAGGCGGAGACGGTGCCGCGGGTGACGACGGTGTCCGCCAGGACGCGCCGCTCGACCGGCGCGGTGAGCACGTCGCGGGCCGGCGGTCCGGCGTCGGCCGCGGCCTGGGCGGGCGACTTGACGAAGGACGAGGTCCACAGAGCGGCGCCCGCGAGCACGACGGCGCCCGCCGCCAACGCGGCCACGGCACGCTTGCGCCGGGACAGCCCGGTCTGCTCCCTGACTTCGGACATCAGCCCCCCAATGTCGCGGCTACGTACCGGAGTTGGTCACGTTCCGCAGCCATGTCCGAGGCGAAGCTGACCACCCGGGCCGAGGGGCTGTCAAGGAGATTTCCTGGCCACGGCTTTACCGGAACGTGACGGGACGCTGACATGACCACCATGTATCCGGGGTTCCCCCGCTGTGCGGGAGTGGCTGACGCGCTGCTCAGGGCGGGGTGACGTGGCTTCAGGTTCACTGGGTCGGTCGCTGCCTGGTTGGCGTAGTGCTTCTCTTCGAACTCGACCGGGCTGAGGCAGCCGAGGCGCTTCTGGATGCGGCGGGGGCTGGCACCCAAGTCCGACCCGCAACCGAACCTCTCGGTACGGCAACGGCTTCTGAACGCTTCGAGATGTTGAGTAACGAAGCACGAGAGAAAGGCCGTTGCCATGAGTCTTCCGTCCGCGTGCCTCGACGTGGAGCAGTTGGGCGTCTTGTCCCAATCCCAATTCCGAACCGAGTTCTACGATTGCCTCTCCCCCCGCGCGGACGCGCTCTTCGAGCTGACCGACGCGGGTGTTGCGCGCGGACGGGCCGGTCACCTCTCTGTCAGAGCTGACGTTGACCGCCGAGTACCAGCGTGGGCCCGGCGCGATGTCACACGAAACGGATCACCGGTCCGATGCGGTCCCTGTGGTGACATCGTGGCGTGCCTCTTCGGCTCGGTGGATGGCGCGTGCCGCGTTGATGAGGCCGATGTGGCTGAATGCCTGGGGGTAGTTGCCCAGGGCTTCCCCGGTGGTGGAAGACACTTCTTCGGCGAGTAGGCCGACGTCGTTGGCGCAGGCGAGAGCGGTATCGAAGACTTCGCGGGCGCGGGTGACTTCGCCGGTCAGGGCCAGGGCGTGGGCGAGCCAGAAGGTGCAGAGCAGGAACGCGCCCTCGTCGGACGCGAAGTCGTCGCCGAGGTAGCGGCGTACCTGTCCGCGAGGGTCCGTGAGCTGGTCCACGATCGCTGTCACGGTGGACCGGATCCGGGGATCGTCGCCGGGCAGGAAGCCGACGAGCGGCAGCATGAGAGCTGAGGCGTCGAGTTCGTTCGATCCGAACGACTGGGTGAAGGCTCCCATGCGCGGGTTCCACCCTTGGGTTTCGATGGCGGTGCGGATCGTCCGGCGGGTGTCGCGCCAGGACGTGACGTGTGCGGCGGTTGCCCCGAGCGTGGGTGCGAGGTCGATGGCGCGGTCGAGTGCGACCCAGCACATGAGTTTCGAGTAGAGGAAGTGGCGGCTGGGTCCTCGTACCTCCCAGATGCCCTGGTCGGGCTCGTTCCAGCGGCGGGCGGCGGTCTCGGCCGCCTGGAGGAGGAACGTGCGGGTGGGCGGGTCGAACCACGCGTTGCGAGGGTGGGTCTGCTGGGCTGCGTCGAGGAGTTCGCCGTAGACGTCGAGCTGGTGCTGGCGCCACGCGTCGTTGCCGGCGCGCACCGGTGCGCTGCCGCGCCAGCCGGAGAGGTGGCTGAGGGTGCGCTCGCTGAGGTCCCTTTCACCACCGATGCCGTACATGACCTGGAGGTCGACGCCGCGGTCGAGCTGGGTCGCCGCAGCCTGGGCGAGGAATCCGAAGTAGGCGGCCTTCTCCTTCTCGCAGGCCGCGGTGGACAGGGCCTGGAGAGTGAAGCTGGCGTCACGGACCCAGGTGTAGCGGTAGTCCCAGTTGCGGTCGGCCCCGACGCTCTCGGGAAGGGATGTGGTGGCCGCTGCGACGATGGCACCGGTGGGCGTGAAGGTCAGAGCCTGCAGCACGCGTCCGCTGTGGCTG
This sequence comes from Streptomyces laculatispora, assembly GCF_017353455.1. GTDB lineage: Bacteria > Actinomycetota > Actinomycetes > Streptomycetales > Streptomycetaceae > Streptomyces > Streptomyces laculatispora. The sequence goes on along the minus strand of NZ_JAFMPZ010000569.1, from coordinate 4,223 downwards.
ACCTCCTCCTGCCACGGGCCGCGGTAGCCCTGGTGGATCTGCGTCCACGAGCGCCATCCCTTGATCGTGTCGCTCAGCCGGCGCCGGATGCGCCTTCCTCGCCAGGGCTCCGCTTCGTCGTCACCCCAGACGGAGAGAGACGACAGGGCGAATTCGAGCCGCTCGCCCGCCCGCAGCTCGGTCTCGCCCCGCGCGGTCGAACCGTCGATCCGCAGCGGGAGAGGGGTGGACAGGATGAGGCGATGGCTGCCTCCGTACGCGCTGAGCCCGCCCCGTACGACGGACATCACCGGGTGGATGAGGCCGAACTCGGGCCGCGGCGCGAAGCTGGTCTCCACGGCCGCCGAGCCGCTGGTGCAGGTCAGCTGACGCAGCAGAACGCCCGGTGAGGACGCTCCGAGCGCGTGTCCGCGTTCTCGGTGCCCCATCGCCAGACCGTCGAGGAGGACGGCCGTGCCGGTGGCGGTCCGGAAGGTGGTTTCCAGTACCAGGGTTTCCGGCACGTAGCGGCGGACCACCTCGCTCGGCCCGGTGGGGCGGACCGACCAGTGGCCGGCCTCCTCGTCGAGCAGGCGGCCGAAGACCGCGGGGCTGTCGAAGCGGGGAAGGCACAGCCAGTCCAGGGAACCCTCTGTGGAGATCAGTGCTGCCGAGCGGCAGTCCGACAGCAGGGCGTAGTCGCCGATCGGGCGCGTGCTCACAGCTGTCCGGCCTGACCGGCAGGCGGGGCAGGGCAGGAGGACCTGGATGCCGCCGGCTCCTCGCGTCCGGTCACGGCGATGTCTCGGGGTCCGGTCCGCTCTTGCCCGGTTCGCGCGGTGTCGCCCGGGTCGGGGCCGCGGGTGGCGTCTGCTTCGGAGGGCGGGAACGGCCCATCCGGATCAGCAGGGCCACGGCGGAGAGCGCGAACAGGACGGCTGAGATGAGCAGCCAGCGCCCGAGGAACACATCGGCGGAGAGCGTGGTGTACAGGGTGTACCGGTAGCTCACCCGTCCCAGGATCAGTGGGAAGTACGTCAGGAACAGCACGCCGGAGAGGAAGACCGGAACCCGGACGTAGTTGATCCACCTCTGACCTGGCCGGGTGGCTTCAGCTGCCGCGGCAGGCTCCCGGCGCTCACCCAGGACGGTCTGGGCGGCGCGGTCGGTCACGGTGTAGAGGGGCAGCAGCACCAGGTCGTGCAGGAGTGCGGCGCCGACGAACCAGATGACGACCTTCCAGGGCTCGGCGCCGCTGAGCAGCCGTACTCCGGCAAAGCCGGTGAGGGCGAATGAGCACAGGACCAGCAGCAGATGGAGCGGCGAGGCTCCGTACAGGGTGCGGAGGCGGTTCACGCGTTCTCCCCGAAGGTCAGCCGGGTGACCCACTTGGTGTTGTGGACGCCCGGGTTGGCCGGGACGATGATGCGCGCCGGGTAGCCGTGGTCCGGGGACAGGTCGGCCCCGTTGACGCGCAGAGCCAGCAAGGAGCGCGGATCGCTGACCTGGTTGTCGCGCAACGTCGTCGAACGGAACGACCCCGCCCGCTGCACGGACTGGACGAACACGCGCGGCACCGCGTCCGTGAACCCGACGAGTGCCGCCAGATCCATGAGGCGCACCCCGCTCCACTCCTGGTTCTCGGTGGACCATCCCTCCACACACGCGATGGGCAACGCCGCTGTGTGCTGCGGCATGGCCAGAACCTGATCACGGGTGAAGACCTTCTCCCGGCCAGGCCCCCGCACGACGAGTCGCCAGGCAGGGCCCACGTCGCGCGCCCTGATCCCCACACTCACCGCGGTCTTGTTGATCTGGAAGCCGTTGGGGCCCGGCCCGGGATCCTGTCCGCGCGGCGCGAGCAGCGCGGTGGACCGCAGGGCACCCCCGATGCTCTGTCCCGCCGTCACGACGAGCAGCACCAGGGAGCCCGCCCCCACCATGCCCAGCGCGCCCCGGCGCGACATGGTGGGCGCTGCGGGGTGCGGGGTCACCAGATCCGTGGGGTCCGCCGGGTTCTTCCGTCCCGCCCTCGCCGGGCTGCGCAGCTCCTCGCGGAGACGGCCGCTGCGCAGCATCCGGACCATGAGGGGGATACGGAAGGCGACGTGAACGACGAAGGCGCCGATGAAGATCCAGGCACCGTAGAAGTGCAGCGGGTAGAACGAGCCGGGGAAGATGTAGTCCAGCTGGATGTTGAGTACTCCGGTGGCGAACTCGAACAGCACGCCGCCCACGAGCAGCAGCAGCGAAAGCCGCTCCAGCGCGTGGCCGGCCGACTTGACCGGGGGCCAGGAGAACAGCTTGGGGATCACCGACCACAGCTTCGCGAGCAGCACCGGGATCAGCACGATGCCGAGCGTGACGTGGACGCCCTGCGTGAGCCGGTAGAGCCAGTACGGGTGTGTGGGCCAGGAGAACAGGTAGAACCCCAGCCAGCCCCGGTCCGGAGTCTTGTCGTTGGCGCCGAGGTCGGGGTTGTACGCGGCGTACGAGAGCAGTCCCGTCACGAACATCAGCGTGATGCCCACCAGCAGTACCGCGCCGAGCACGGACGTCAGCCAGGGCCCACGCAACGGGCTGCGCCAGAACCCCCGTCGGGTCGGACCGACCGGCGGCCCGTCCCGCAACAGGTCCGACAGCGCGGGCTTGTGCGCCGCCGGTTCCTGGAGCGTCGAACCGGACCGCCCTGAGGCCGTCGCGGTGCCGGATGAGTGGGAGTCACGCGATGGCGCCGGACCGTCCGCGCGGGGCTGATCGGCCGCTTCGAGTGGCTCGGCCTCATGGCGTGGGTCGGATGCCCCGTCGTTGCCGGCTGTCCCGTCCCCGGTCTGCCTGTCGTCCATGACGCCCCTCGTGAATCGGACACGACGGAAGACAACCGTCAGAAAAGGGACCATAACCGTCACCTCGCCAGAGACACGGCATTACTCCGGGCGAGCCCGTGTATCCGGCTTCGTCGGGCAGTAGCGCTACATGGAACTGGACCGCCGCAGCGCCGAACGCCTTTTCCAGGTCCTGACGGAACGCGAGGAAAGGAACAGCGTCGCCATCGCCTCGAACGAGTCCATCGGCGGCCGGACCGAGACCTTCACCGCTCAGGGCGACCAGACATACGGTGTCGTCGTGGTGACCGCGTGCAGGCCAAGGCGCGTGAGGATCGGGGCGCTGTCGGCTGAGGCGTCAACGTAGAGGTAGGGGACCTGGCGGGCGGCGGCGAGTTGGGCTCGGTGGGCGACCATGGCCCGGTAGATGCCCTGTCCGCGCCATTCCTCAAGCGTTGAGCCGCCCCAGAGGCCGCCGAAGTCGACGCCGTCCTTGAACACCAGCCAGGCGGCGCAGACGACTTCGGCGCGAGCCTCGGCAACGAGGACGACGGTGTTCTCCGGGGCGTTCTCGATCCGAGCGGTCAGGTCGTCGGCGAGCCAGCTCCAGTCCTCGCCCCAGACGGTGCTCTCCATCGTGGCGATGCGCTGGAGGTCTGATCTGGCGGTGACACGGCGGAGCGTCACGCCGTCGGGCAGGACGGGATCTGCGGCAAGGTCTGCGGACTGCCCGATGAGTACGGTCTCGCTGTCCTCGGCGACGAAGCCGGCCGCCGTGAGCCGGTCGGTGAGGTCGGCGGGAAGGTCGTGGGAGCGAGTCTTCCATTCGACCGCCTCACCGCGGGCAGCGTAGAAGTCACGCTGCCGCGCTATGAGCGTGTCGAGGTCTGCCCCGCACACACCGAGGTCGCGTGGGCCCGTGACGAAGCCACGGTGCCAACCGACGACACGCGTCAATGGGCCGTCCTTCTCGATGCGGGCGCTGCCGCCGGGCGGGGTGACACCACGGAGCTGGGTGTCATACGCGGTGCGGAGTTCGTCGATCAGAATGTCCTTCACCCGGACACCGTACGGACCGGGTCAAGTGATTTGATCGCCGGTCGATCCGCGCGGATATCAAGGCTGCTCCCTCACCCGGACGGGATGAGGAAAGCGGTTGGTGTCGACCTGGCCCACCCGCCGGATGCGCTTCGTCCGATGAAGTGACATACGCAATGCGCCCCGCGCGTCACCGCGCGAGCAGCGCTCTGGGCGACAAACTGACACCTGCTGCGCCCGGACCGCCGATCCCGTTTGGCGCCAGCCCAGGCGAAGCTCCCGGAACGCCTCACGTCGCCCCGGGAGCTTCCGCCACTCCCCACGGTCGGCCGACTCTCGCCAGTCGCACACACCGACCGGCCGTGGGGACTTCCCGGCACT
>NZ_JAFMPZ010000568.1 GCF_017353455.1 Streptomyces laculatispora | reverse complement strand
CCGCCCTCTGTGTGACCTTTCTCACGTACGCACGCCGCAGGCAACCGTCGTCATGGTCCGCTGGGACGGGTCCGAGATCGAACACCTGATCCTCTCCGATTCCGTACTGCTTCTCGAATCGCCCGACGGGACCGTGCGCGCCCTGCTGGACGACCGGCTCGACCGGCTGCCGCCGGGCTCGCTCGCCTCCGAGGCGATCGCCGACGCACAGGTCCGGAACAAGGAGGGCGGCNNGACGGAGATGTTCGGCGAGGGCGACTGGACGGACTGCCTCGGGGTGCTGCGCAAGGAGGGCCCGCAGGGGCTGATCGACCGGGTGCGGGCCCTGGAGGACGCGGACACCGACCGTACGCGGCTGCGCCGCAGCAAGACGCACGACGACGCGACGGCGGTCTACGCGGAGCTGTGAGCCGTGCGGCGGCCCGGAGCCGCCGCACGGCGCGGATGTGCGGCGCGGCCGCCCGCCGCGCCGGGGGCGTACCGCCGTCAGTCCTCCGCGCGGGCGTTCAAGTGGTGCAGCAGCCGGGCCAGTTCCGCCACCTCGGCCCGGTCCCAGTCGGCGAGCTTGCGCACATACCGGTCCCGGCGGGCGTCACGGACGTGCCGGAAGCGGTCGAGGCCCTCCTCGGTGAGATGGACGAGGAAGGCCCGCCCATCGGCGGGATCGGGCTCGCGCGCCACCAGTCCGAGGCCCTCCAGGGCGCGAAGTTGACGGCTCATAGTGGCCTTGCCGACCCCGAAGTACGAGGCGAGGTCCGTGGCCCGCTGCCGGCCCGCCGACTCCAGGCGCACGAAGAGCCCGTAGGCGGCCGCCTCCAGCTCCGGGTGCACCTCGCGCGCCATTTCGCCGGAATTCGCCCGGGCGCGGCGCAGGAAGACCGCCAACTCCAGCTCCAGGGCCAGGAATTCGTGGTCCACACCACTCCCCCCGGCTGCGCCGGGTTCACTCCCTCTTTCGCTCCCGTGCACGTCAACACCCCTCATGAGCTTTCCTGCCGCTGAAAGTTTCCTTCACCGCTGGTCATCGCCGCAGCTCCGCCAGTATTTCGCAGGAGTAGACCAACGGCACCGCCCCGACCCCCTTCCGCAGCACGGGTCTACGTGCGTAGCGTCATGCATGGCATGTTCACACCATGTCGTCCCATCAGGGGTGCGTCCGCCGGTCCCTGAGTCAGCAGATCCCCCCACTGAGGCCTCGGAGGCACGCAATGCCCGTGCACAGATCCGGCTCCAAGACAGCCCGCCGCTCACGCTTCGCAGCCGCGGGAACTCTGCTCGCAGCACTCTCCCTCCTCGTCGCCCTGCCCGGCGCCGCCGGCGCCGCGGGCAACCCGGCCACCGGAGACCCCACGAAGCCCGCCCGGGGCTCGGCCACCATGGGCATGGGCGTCGCCGCCCACGACGGCCGGGGCGGACTGCCGGTCGACACCCGCGCCGTCCAGACCGAGGGCGTGGACGTCAGCGGCCACCAGAACGCCGTGAACTGGGCGGCCCTCTGGAGCAGTGGCGTCAAGTGGGCCTACGTCAAGGCCACCGAGGGCACGTACTACACGAACGAGGACTTCGCCCAGCAGTACAACGGCTCGTACAACGTCGGGATGATCCGCGGCTCGTACCACTTCGCCACCCCGGACACGACGAGCGGCGCCGTCCAGGCCAACTACTTCGTCGACCACGGCGGCGGCTGGTCCAAGGACGGCCGGACGCTGCCGGGCGCACTGGACATCGAGTGGAATCCGTACGGCGACCAGTGCTTCGGCAAGACCCCGGCCGCGATGGTCTCCTGGATCCGCGACTTCGTGAACACCTACAAGGCGCGCACCGGACGCGACGCGGTCATCTACACCGCGACGAGCTGGTGGCAGACCTGCACGGGCAACAACGCCGGCTTCGGCACCACCAACCCGCTCTGGGTGGCCCGTTACGACTCCACGGTCGGCGCGCTCCCGGCCGGCTGGGGCTTCTACACGATGTGGCAGTACACCTCGTCCGGCCCCACGGTGGGCGACCACAGCCACTTCAACGGCGCCCTCGACCGCGTACAGGCACTGGCCAACGGCTGAGCCACCGCGCCGGCAGCCGCCCGGCACGCCGTTCCCGCAGGAGAGCCCGGTGACGCACCCTGTCGCCGGGTTTTCCCCGTCCCGCGCCCCTGACCAGGCATGCAGCCTTCGGGAGAGACGGGCACCCCTCTATAAACTGCATGTATAGACGATGTGTATAGTCCTCCCGGACGCACACCCTGTGCGCCGTTCAGCCACTAGGGAGTGACCTGCCGTGCCCAGTAGGACGAAGCCGATCGGTGCGGGGTTGGCCGTCGCACTTGTGACAGCCCTCACGCTGACACTCAGCGGCTGCTCGATGGAGACCACCGCCCCCGGCTCCGCACGCGCCGACGCCGGTTCGGACTCCAAGGGGTCGTTCGGCCCGGTGGACTGCCGCAAGGCCAAGTGCATAGCCCTGACGTTCGACGCGGGCCCGGCCGAGGATACTCCCCACCTGCTGGACATCCTCAAGAAGGAGAAGGTCCACGCGACCTTCTTCCTGCTGGGCAAGAACCATGTGAAGAAGCACCCCGACACCGTCCGCCGGATCGAGGCCGAGGGACACGAGGTGGCCAACCACACCTGGTCGCACGAGATCCTGACGGACAAGAAGCCCGCGCAGATACGCGCCGAGCTGGAGAAGACGCAGGACGCGATAGCGGCGATCACCGGTAAGAAGCCGCGGCTGATGCGCCCGCCGCAGGGCCGTACCGACGACACCGTCTCCGAGATCAGCAAGGACCTGGGGCTCTCCCAGATCCTGTGGAGCGCCACCGCCAAGGACTACTCGACGACCGACTCCGCGCTGATCAAGAAGCGGATCCTCGACCAGGCGAGCAAGGACGGCATCATCCTGCTGCACGACATCTACAAGGGCTCGGTGCCCGCGGTGCCCGGCATCATCGACGAGCTGAAGAAGCGCGGCTACACCTTCGTGACGGTGCCCCAGCTGATGGCGCCCGCCGAGCCGGTCCCCGGCACGATCTACCGCCCCTGAGCCGGCCGCGCGGAACGGGGCCGCCCGCCGCACGCCTCACGGTCCCGTGCGTCCGCCCGTCCGGGCACAGCGAAACGGCCCGCCTCCCCGTCGCCGGGGAGGCGGGCCGTCCGTACCGGCCGCGCCCGTGGTGCCACGCCCGTCACTCCGTGACACCTACGCGGCGGCCGGGATCCTCCGCTCCGCCCGGGCCAGGGCCGGGGCGAGGGCGATCTCCAGCACCTGGCGGACGTCGGTGACCGGGTGGACCTCCAGGGTGTCCAGCACCTCGGCGGGGACGTCGTCCAGATCCGCCTCGTTCCGCTTCGGGATCACCACGGTGGTGATCCCGGCCCGGTGCGCGGCGAGCAGCTTCTGCTTCAGGCCGCCGATCGGCAGCACGCGTCCGGTCAGCGAGACCTCACCGGTCATCGCCACATCCGTACGGACCAGCCGGCCGGAGAGCAGCGAGGCCAGTGCGGTGGTCATCGTGATACCCGCGCTCGGACCGTCCTTGGGCACGGCGCCCGCCGGGAAGTGGATGTGCGCACCGCGGTCCTTCAGGTCCGCGACCGGCAGTTCCAGCTCCGCGCCGTGCGACCGCAGGAAGCTCAGCGCGATCTGCGCGGACTCCTTCATGACGTCGCCGAGCTGGCCGGTGAGGGTCAGTCCGGACGCCCCGGTCTCCGGGTCGGCGAGCGACGCCTCCACGAAGAGCACGTCGCCGCCGGCTCCGGTCACCGCGAGCCCGGTGGCCACGCCCGGCACCGCGGTGCGGCGCTCGGCCGGGTCCTGGGCGGACTCGGGGACGTGGTGCGGCCGGCCGACAAGACCGCGCAGGTCCTCGTCGGTCACCGTGAACGGCAGCTCCCGGTCGCCCAGTTCGTGCTGGGCCGCGACCTTGCGCAGCAGCCGGGCCACGGCCCGCTCCAGGTTCCGTACGCCCGCCTCGCGGGTGTACTCGCCGGCCAGTTTGCGCAGGGCCGACTCGTCGAGGGTGACCTCGTCCTTCTCCAGACCGGCCCGCTCCAGCTGGCGCGGGAGCAGGTGGTCGCGGGCGATGACGACCTTCTCGTCCTCGGTGTAGCCGTCCAGCCTGACCAGCTCCATCCGGTCGAGCAGGGCCTCCGGGATCGCTTCCAGGACATTGGCGGTGGCCAGGAAGACGACGTCGCTGAGGTCGAGTTCGACCTCCAGGTAGTGGTCGCGGAAGGTGTGGTTCTGGGCCGGGTCGAGCACTTCGAGGAGCGCCGCCGCCGGGTCGCCCCGGTAGTCGGAGCCGACCTTGTCGATCTCGTCGAGCAGGACGACCGGGTTCATCGAACCGGCCTCCTTGATGGCGCGGACGATGCGCCCGGGAAGCGCGCCGACGTAGGTGCGCCGGTGGCCGCGGATCTCCGCCTCGTCCCGGACACCGCCGAGCGCGACCCGGACGAACTTGCGGCCCATGGCGTGCGCCACGGATTCCCCGAGCGAGGTCTTGCCCACGCCGGGCGGTCCGACCAGGGCCAGCACCGCGCCGCCGCGCCGCCCGCCGACGACGCCCAGACCGCGGCCGGCCCGCCGCTTGCGCACCGCGAGGTACTCGGTGATGCGCTCCTTCACGTCCTGGAGGCCCGCGTGCTCGGCGTCGAGGATCTCCTGGGCGCCGCGGATGTCGTAGGCGTCCTCGGTCCGCTCGGTCCACGGCAGTTCGAGGACGGTGTCGAGCCAGGTCCTGATCCAGGAGCCCTCGGGGCTCTGGTCGGAGGAGCGCTCCAGCTTGTCGACCTCCTTGAGCGCGGCCTCGCGGACGTGCCCGGGAAGATCGGCGGCCTCGACGCGGGCCCGGTAGTCGTCGGACTCGTCGCCGGAGGCGGAGTCACCGTTGAGCTCGGAGAGCTCCTTGCGTACGGCGTCGAGCTGGCGCCGCAGCAGGAACTCGCGCTGCTGCTTGTCGACGCCCTCCTGGACATCCCTGGCGATGGACTCGGCGACGTCCTGCTCGGCGAGGTGTTCGCGCAGCCACTGGATGGCGAGCTTCAGCCGGGCGACCGCGTCGGCGGTCTCCAGCAGCCGCACCTTCTGGTCGGTGGTGAGGAAGGGGGAGTATCCGGAATTGTCGGCGAGCGCGGAGATGTCCTCGATCTGCTGGACCCGGTCCACGACCTGCCAGGCACCGCGCTGCTTCAGCCAGCTGGTGGCGAGCGCCTTGTACTCCTTGGCCAGCTCGGCGGCGGCTCCGGGGAGCTGGTCGGGGGCCGATGCGTCGACCCGGGCCCCCTCCACCCAGAGCGCGTCGCCCGGTCCACTGGTCCCGGCGCCGATCCGCACCCGGCCGCGGCCGCGGATGAGCGCGCCGGGGTCTCCGTCGGAGAGCCGTCCGACCTGTTCGACGGTGCCGATGACACCGATCCCGGTGTAGGTGCCGTCGATGCGCGGAACGAGCAGCACCTCGGGCTTGCCGCCGCCCTCGGGGGCCGCGGCCTGGGCGGACTCCACCGCGGCGCGCACGTCGTTGTCGGACAGGTCCAGAGGCACCACCATTCCGGGCAGCACGACCTCGTCGTCGAGCGGCAGCACAGGCAGGGTGAGCGGTGTGACCGCATTGGACTCAGTAGCCATGATCTCCCCTTCGGCAGTCAAGTTGAGCTATGAAGACTCAATGCTCCTGAGCCGCCTAATGTTCCCCGGGAGGTGTTCGCTGTGAGCGATCGTGCGGCGGCCGCCCCGTGTCTGCCTCCGCGCGCCTTGTGTCCAACGCCGTACGGGTCTGCCGTAGTCCCCCGCCCCTCGTGCTCCGACCGCGAGATCCCGCGAAATCCCGTGGAACGCCGCGGCGGTGCCGGACAGGATGACGCCATGAACCATGTCGCGCCCCCCGCACAGGCCCTGATCGTCGTGGACGTCCAGAAGGCGGGGGTGACCGGTGAGAGGGCGGTGCCCGGCGCGGCCGGACTGCTGGAGCGGACGGCGGACCTGATCGCACGGGCGCGCCGCGGCGGTGCGCTGGTCGTCCATCTCCAGAACGACGGCGCACCCGGCTCGGGCGACGAGCCGCACACCCCGGGCTGGGCGCTGCACCTTCCCGTCGCCGAGGGTCCCGCGGAGGTCGTGATCCGCAAGACAAGGGACGACGGCTTCGCGGGCACGTCCCTGGGGGACCTGCTGACCGGGGCCGGAGTCGAGTCGCTCGCCCTGTGCGGGGTGATGTCGGAGATGTGCGTCCAGGCCACGGCCCGCACCGCCCTGGCCCTGGGCCACCGGGTCGTTCTCCCCCACGACGCCCACGCGACGCAGGACATCCCGGCCGCCCCCGGCATCAGCGCCGCGGTCCCGGCCGCCGTGGTGTCCCGGGTCGCGGCGTGGGCGATCAGCGGCGACGCCGAGGTCACCGTGCCGGCCGCGGACGTCAGGTTCGCCGCGCCGCCGCGGGCGCGCTGAGGACGGAAAAGAGTTCGGCGCGGGCCCGGCGGCAGGGCAGAGTGCCCGCATGAGCGATGACCGCGGACTGGCGCAGGACGGCACGATCGCGCGGGAGGGCTCGCTGGACCGGGTGCCGACGCCGTTCGCGCCGGTCGTGGCGGCGGCCCGGTCCCGGATCGCCGAGGTCTTCGGTCCCGCCCGGCTGGACAGCGCCTACCTCTACGGCAGCGTTCCGCGCGGCACGGCCGTTCCCGGCGTTTCCGACCTGGACCTCCTCCTCGCGCTGCGCGCCGGGCCCACCGGGGCGGACCGGGCCGACGCCGACGCCGTCGAGGCGGAACTCGACGCGTCGTTCGACGCGATCGACGGGGCCGGGATCCTGCTGTCCGGCGCGGACACGCTGCTCAGCGACCTCGAACGCCATGACGGGGGCTTCTTCCTGGCCTGCCTGTGCACCCCGCTGCTCGGCGACGACCTCGCCGAGCGGCTGCCGCGCTACCGTCCGACCTCGCTGCTCGCCCGTGAGACCAACGGCGATCTGTGCCTGTTGCTCGCGCGCTGGCACGAGCGGGCGGCGGAGGCCGCCACGGACCGCGAACGCCGCGCCATGAGCCGCGGCGTCGCCCGTCGGATCGTCCGCACGGGCTTCACCCTGGTGATGCCGCGGTGGGGCGGCTGGACCAGCGATCTGGCCGAGTCCGCCGAGCTCTTCGCCCGCTACTACCCGCACCGCCCCGAGCGGGCCTGGCAGATGCGGCTGGCCGCCCGCACGGGCCGCGTACCGACCGCCGACCCCGCCGTCCTGTCGATGCTCGTCGACGACCTCGCCCCGTGGCTGGCGGCCGAACACATCGCGGTGCACGGGGAGAAGGCGCCGCGCCCCTGACCGCGGCCGTGCCCGGTCCGTGAACCGAACGGGGACCGGCCTCCGATAGAGGAGCTGTGAGCCACTTACTGCGCCCCTCGGGGACGACCGGACCGACGAGGCGCTGCTGCGTGCCGTCGCACAGGGGGACACGACGGCCCTGGCCGCTCTCCACGACCGGCACGCCGGCTGGCTGCCGGCCCGGCTGAACCGGCGGTGCGCCGACCCCGAGACCGTGCGGGAGGTGCTTCAGAACACCTTCGTCACGGCCTGGCGCTCGGCCGGTTCGCACCGGGGCGCCGAGGCGGGCGGCTGGCTCTGGGTGATCGCCGCCCGCCGCGCCTGGCTCGGACGCTATCCGGCCACGCGCACGCGTTGCACCGCGTCGGAGGTGCCCGTCCTGTGAACGCCACCGCCGGCTCCCCCTCGAACCGCTCCGCGCTCCGGCCACGACTGCCCCTCCTCTATATCCGCTCCCGCGGCCTCCCTCTCACCGCCGCCGCGCCGGCCTGCGCCGTTGTGCTCTCGGCCTGGGCCGCCGACTGGCTTGAGGACCGGCCGGACTTCAACCACACCGCCCGCGTCCCGGTCCTCGTACTGGCCCCGCTGCTGGTGTCCTCGGCGGTCGGCACCAGCCTGCTGTTCGCGGTGCGCGGGGCCCGCCCCGAACACGGCTGACCGGTTGCGTCCCGGACGGGACCCGCCGGTGCCCGATCGGGCAATCCGCTGGCCCGGACACGGCCGGGCGGGCCAGGATGGCCGGGACACCGACCGGCGGTGACCCACCCGCCGACCAAGCCACCGGAGACCCGCGCCATGCAGCACGCCTACGGCCCCGACGCCCTCGCCCCCGTCACCCTTGACCGCCGCGAGGGACCGTACGGGGAGGTCGTCCTGCGCCGGCGGGGCGACGACTTCGAGATCATCGCCAACGGGTGCTTCCTGATGGACACCTCGGACGGGCGCTCCGAGCGGCTGCTGATCGACGCCGCACTCGCCGCGCTGCCCGCCGGACGGCCGGCCCCGGCGGTGCTCATCGGCGGGCTCGGGGTCGGGTTCTCGCTCGCGCGGGCCGCCGCCGAGCCGCGCTGGGGCCGGATCGCGGTGGTGGAGCGGGAGCGGGCCATCGTGGACTGGCACCTGGGCGGGCCGCTGGCCGGGATCTCGGGGGCGGCGCTCGCCGATCCGCGGACCGCGGTCCTGACGACGGATCTCGTCGCCCATCTCCGTACGGCTACGGAACGTTACGACGCGCTGTGTCTGGACATCGACAACGGGCCGGACTGGACGGTCACCGAGGACAACGGGAACCTCTACTCCCCCGCCGGTCTCGCCGACTGCCACCAGCGGCTCACCCCGGGCGGGGTGCTCGCGGTGTGGTCCGCGCAGCCGTCCGAGAAGTTCGAACAAGCCTTGCGCGATGCCGGATTCCATGGGGTTCGGACCGAAGAGGTAGGCGTTGCCCGAGGTGTACCGGACGTGGTCCATCTCGCAATTCGTGCGGCCTGAGATCCCCCCGCCGGGTATGCGGGCCCCTGGGACTCCCGGGGGCCAAGCGCCACAAGAGCGACACTCCGCCTCTTTCGCGCGGCCCGCGCACTCCCGCGCCCTTGCACCCTGCGTAGCCGGGAGCCACCCGCTGCCTTTACGCTGCTGACCGATAACGGGATCTCCCGCGAAATTCACAAGCGATATCCGTGCGTCCGGGGGAATGGCCCCCGTGAGAACGGGCAGGGGCGGGGCGATGGAACAGACACACACCACCCAGACCGGTGTCGCGGCCACCCCGGGCGCACAGCGCCGGGTGCTGGTGGTCGAGGACGACGCGACGATCGTCGATGCCATTTCCGCCCGGCTGCGGGCCGAGGGCTTCCTGGTGCAGACCGCGCTCGACGGCCCGGCGGCCGTGGACGCGGCCGAGGCCTGGCAGCCGGATCTGATGGTGCTCGACATCATGCTTCCCGGTTTCGACGGGCTGGAGGTCTGCCGCAGGGTGCAGGCCCAGCGCCCGGTGCCGGTGCTGATGCTGACCGCCCGGGACGACGAGACCGACATGCTCGTCGGCCTCGGGGTCGGCGCCGACGACTACATGACCAAGCCGTTCTCCATGCGTGAGCTGGCGGCCCGGGTGCACGTCCTGCTGCGCCGGGTCGAGCGGGCCGCGCTGGCCGCCGTGACGCCGCGCAGCGGCATACTGCGCCTCGGCGAGCTGGAGATCGACCACGCGCAGCGCCGGGTGCGGGTGCGGGCGGACGACGTCCATCTGACGCCGACCGAGTTCGACCTGCTGGTCTGCCTGGCCAACACGCCGCGCGCGGTGCTCTCCCGGGAGCAGCTGCTGGCCGAGGTCTGGGACTGGGCGGACGCCTCGGGCACCCGGACCGTCGACAGTCACATCAAGGCGCTGCGCCGGAAGATCGGCGCGGAGCGGATCCGTACCGTGCACGGTGTCGGTTACGCCCTGGAGACTCCCGCGCCATGACCGCGCCCGGACCAGGGCTGCGGCCGTTCTCGATCAAGGCCAAGCTGGGCACCCTCGTCGTGGTCTCGGTGTTCATCACGACCGGGCTGCTGATGGTGGCCCTGCGCACCCGAACCGAGCTTCGGTTCATCACGGTGTTCTCGGTCATCGCGACGCTGCTGATCACCCAGTTCGTGGCGCACGGTCTGACCGCGCCGCTGGACGAGATGAGGGCCGTGGCCCGGTCGATCTCGCACGGCGACTACACCAGACGGGTGAGCGGCGCCGACCGGCGTGACGAGCTGGGCGACCTGGCGCAGACGATCAACCTGATGGCGGACGATCTGGAGGCCGTGGACCGGCACCGCAAGGAGCTGGTGGCCAATGTCTCACACGAGCTGCGCACCCCCATCGCGGCGCTGAGAGCCGTGCTGGAGAACGTCGTGGACGGGGTGTCCTCGGCCGATCCGGAGACGATGCGCACGGCCCTCAAACAGACCGAGCGGCTCGGCCGGCTGGTGGAGACGCTGCTGGACCTGTCCCGGCTGGACAACGGCGTGGTGACGCTGAAGGCCGGCCGTTTCGAGGTGTGGCCGTATCTGTCGGGGGTGCTGAAGGAGGCGAACCTCGCCGCCGGCCGCCGCCGGCTGTCCTCCGGCTCCGGCAACTCCACCCGCAAGGACGTCCATCTGCATCTGGACGTGTCGCCGCCGGAGCTGACCGCGCACGCGGACGCGGAGCGGCTGCACCAGGTGGTGGCGAACCTGATCGACAACGCGGTGAAGCACAGCCCGCCGCACGGCCGGGTCACGGTGCTCGCGCGGCGCGGGGCGCAGCCGGAGTCACTGGATCTGGAGGTCCTCGACGAGGGCCCCGGCATTCCGGAGTCCGAGCGGCACCGGGTCTTCGAGCGTTTCAACCGGGGCGAGGTGACGTCTCCGCACGGTCCGGGCAGCGACGGCGGTACGGGTCTGGGCCTGGCGATCGCCCGCTGGGCGGTGGATCTGCACGGCGGACGGATCGGTGTGGCCGAATCAGCTCGCGGATGCCGCATCCGCGTCACTCTTCCGGGGACCCATCAACCGCGAGGTTGACATAGGGTTCGAACCGGAAGGGCGCGTTCTGCGCGTTCTGTTCAAGGGGTACGGTCCAAGGGGCCGTAAGTGCGGTCTCGCGTACCCGGAGCAATGCGGAACCAAGCTTGTTTCCCGCCATTTCCTGCGCCGAAACCCGACTTTCGATGTGACTTGCACGACGAAGACCGGCCCGGTCCGCATGGAACGGTCCGGGAGGCGTAGCCTTGATTTCCGCTGTCCACCACCTTTGTGAAGCGGAAGAGGGCGGTTGCCGCCGTGTCGTCTCAGTCCCCCAGTAACTCGAGCATCTCGACCGACCAAGCCAGCCCGGGTTCGAACCCGGCTGCTGCTTTCGGACCCAATGAGTGGCTCGTCGACGAGATCTACCAGCAGTACCTCCAGGATCCCAGTTCGGTCGATCGCGCCTGGTGGGACTTCTTCGCCGACTACAAGCCGGGCACTTCCGGCACGGCGGACAAGCCCGTTCCCGGCGTCGCAGCCGCGGGGGCCGCGGCGCCGACGGCCCCGGCCGTGACCGCACCGACCGCCACCAACCACACCGCCCCGGCCGCGCCGGCGCAGCCCGCGGCCCAGGCCCCGGCCGCACCCGCCGCCCCGGCGGCCTTCGCCGGAGCCGCCGGGGCGGGTGCGGC
>NZ_JAFMPZ010000211.1 GCF_017353455.1 Streptomyces laculatispora | reverse complement strand
TGCTCCAGTGCACCGCCGGTCTCGACCGGCCGACCGGCGGCCGGGTGTTCCTCGGTGACACCGAACTGACCGGGCTCAGCGAGCGGAGGCTGACCCTGCTGCGCCGCAGCCGTATCGGTTTCGTCTTCCAGGCGTTCAACCTGCTGCCCTCCCTCACCGCCGAGCAGAACGTGGCGCTTCCGCTGCGGCTGGCAGGCCGCCGCCCCAAGCGGGGCGAAGTCCTCGACGTGCTGGAGCGGGTGGGGCTGCGCGAGCGGGCGGGGCACCGGCCCGGCGAGCTGTCCGGCGGCCAGCAGCAGCGGGTTGCCCTGGCCCGCGCCCTGGTCACCCGGCCCGACGTGCTCTTCGGTGACGAGCCCACCGGCGCGCTCGACACCACCACCGGACGGGAGGTGCTCTCGATGCTGCGCACCATGGCCGACGGCGGCCAGACCGTGATCATGGTGACGCACGACCCGGTCGCGGCCTCCTGTGCCGACCGGGTGCTGTTCCTCGCCGACGGCCGGGTCCAGGGCGAGCTGCACTCCCCGGCCGCCGAGCAGATCGCCGCGCGTATGACGAGGATGGCGGCGGTCCCGTGCTGAGCCTCGTGCTCCAGGGCATCCGGACCCGCTGGGTCACCTTCGCCGGCTCCTTCATCGCGCTGGCCCTCGGCGTGGGGATCGTCGCCACCACCGGGATGGCGCTCGCGGCCACGTTCGCCGCGCCGCACCAGGGCCCGGAGCGGTTCGCCGCGGCCCCCGTCCTGGTCCGGGGCGAGGACCGGCTGCGGGTGGAGACCCCGATCGGCGTCCGGACGCAGAAGCTCACCGACCCCCGGCCGGTCCCCGCGCAGCTCGCCGCCGAGCTCGCCGGACTCGGCCGCACGGCGCAGGACCGCACGTTCCCCGTCTCGGTCGGGAACATCGTCCTGGACGGCGACGGGACCGTCGGCCACGGGACCGTCGGGCACCCCTGGCCGGTCGCGGCCGCCGCCCCCTACCGGCTCACCTCCGGACGGGCCCCGGCCGCGGCCGGCGAGGTCGTCGTGACGGCGGGGGACGGCTCCGGTGTGCGTACCGGGGACCGGATCACCGTCACCACCCCGGCGGGCAGCGGCAGCAGGACCGTGGTCGGTACGGTGCGCCCGGCGGGCTTCGAGACCGCGGTGTTCTTCACCGCCGCCGAGGCCGCCAGGATCTCCCCGGACATCGACGCCGTGGTGGTGCACGCCGATCCGGCCGCGGTGCGCGCGGCCGTGCGCCGGGACTCCGCGATGGCGGTCCTCACCGGCGACGACCGGCGCCGGGCCGATCCCGATCCGGACCGGGACGCCGAGGCCCTGGTCTCGGTCAACGCCCTGCTGGGCACGGCCGCGGGCATCACCGCCTTCGTCTCGGTCTTCGTGGTCGCCTCGACCTTCTCCTACGGGGTGGCCCAGCGCCGCCGCGAGTTCGGCCTGCTGCGTACGGCGGGCGCCACCCCCGGCCAGGTGCGCCGGCTGGTGTACGCGGAAGCCGTCCTCGTCGGCGTACTCGCGTCGGCCGCGGGCTGCCGGCTGGGCCTGCTCGGTGCGCCCCGGCTTGCCTCCTGGATGGTCGGCGAGGCAATCGCCCCCCACTGGTTCGCGATCGGTGACCAGAGCTGGCCGCTGCACGCCGCGTTCTGGACCGGGCCGGCCGTGGCACTGGCGGGCGCGGTCGCCGCCGCGCACCGGGCGGGCCGGACCGGACCGGTCGAGGCGCTGCGCGAATCCGCCGTCGACAGCGGCTCGATGCCGTTGAGCCGGGTGCTGCTGGGCGCGGCCGTACTGCTGACCGGGATCGTGCTGGTGACCGCCCTGCTCGTCCAGGACCCCGGCGGTGTCCTCAAGCGCAAGACGTACCTCACCCAGCCGATGCTGCTGATCACCGGGTTCGCCCTGTTCGCACCCGTGCTGGTCCGTCCCGTCACCCGGTTCCTCACCTGGCTGCCGGCTCAGCTGCCCGGCGCCACCGGCGTACTGACCAGGGAGAACGCCTCCGCCGGGCTGCGCCGGACGGCTGCCGTCGCCGCTCCCGTGATCGTCACCGTCGCCCTGGCCGCCTCGCTCATGGGCACGACGGCCACCATCGACGCGGCCAAGGCCGCCGAGGCGCGCACCCAGGCGACCGCGGACTTCGTGGCCGCGGCGGACGGTGGGGGCGGCACGCTCTCCCCGCGGTTCGCCGAACGGGCCCGGCACATCCACGGCGCCGCGGTCAGCGCCTCGCGCTCCACCTCCGTGACCGTGCTCGAGGAGGGCACGGCGCTCGTCCGCTCCGAGGCCAGGGCGGTGGACCCGGCGGACGCGGCCGCCGTGTCCGCGCTGCCGGTGGTGGCGGGCCGGTTCGCCGACCTCGACGACGGCGGCATCGTCGTGAACGAGGAGTGGCTGACCACGACGATCGGCGAGCGCGTCGGCGTCTGGCTGGGTGACGGCCGCAAGGTCACCCTGCGGGTGGTGGCCGTGCTCTCCGCCGGCACGGGCGACAACGGCGTCTACCTCACCCCGCACAACGCCGCCGGTGCCGGGATCGACCGGATCGACGTCGGGGTCCGGGCCGGTGCGGACCGGTCTGCCGTCGCGAAGCAGTTGTACGCGGCCGGCCGGGCGACCGGCACCGACGTGCGGACCACGGCGCAGTGGGTGACGGCCAACCACCCGCGCACCGGCGGCAGTACCCGGCTCGGGCTGCTGATGATTCTGGCGATCGCCCTGGTGTACACGGGGATCGCGCTGGCCAACACCCAGGTGATGGCCACCGCGGACCGGGTGCGGGACCTGGCGGTGCTCCGTCTCGCCGGGGCGACGAAGGCGCAGGTGCTGCGGCTGGTCGGGGTCGAGGCGCTGGCCGTGGTCGCGGTGGGCGCGGTGCTCGGCGCGGTCGTCGCCGCGCTGAACCTGCTCGGCGTACGGACCGCTCTGGGCCGGCTCGACGTCGGGTCCGGCGTCGTCGTCCCATGGGGCACCGTCGGCCTCGTGGTGGCGGCGAGCGCGGTCCTGGCCGTGGTCTTCGCCGTGCTGCCCGCCTCGCTCGCGCTGCGCACCCGGCCGGTCGAACTCGCGGGCACACGCGAGTGACCGGGGCCCTGCGGCGCGGACGGGCTCACGGCCGCCCCCGCGACAGCTGATCCACTCCCTGTTGCGGGGAGGCCGTCACCCCGACAGCGACGCGACCAGGTCCGACGCCTCGTCGATGAGGGCCAGTTCGGCCGGGCTCATCGTCGGATTGGCGGCGCGGCGGGCAGCCGCGGCGGCGAGGTGGCGGGCCGGGATGCCGTCGTCGGCGGCCAGAAGGGGCATCAGGGTGTCCAGCAGCGCGCGGGCGCCCGCCGCTGCCGGGATATGCGGATCGACCGCGACCTGGGCCAGGATCAGCGCGGTCATGGCCCGGTCCAGGGCGGGCGGGCCCTCCTCGGTGTTGCTCCAGTCGATCACCATGGGGCCCTCGGCCGTCAGCATCACGTTGCCCGGATGCAGGTCGAGGTGGAGGATCCGGTCCTCGGGATGTGCCGAGAGCCGGGCCGGGACGGTGTGCAGATCGGCGAGCAGACCGGCCAGCATGGCGGAGCCCTCGTCCCCGCCGAGCTCGCCGGAGACCAGGGAATCCAGCATCGTCGGACCGGACAGGCGCTGCATGATCAGGTCGCCGGGACCGGCCGACACGGGCAGCGGACCGAGCCGGGGAACCGGGTAGCCGGAGGCCGAGAGGTAGGACATGACGGGCATCTCGCGTGTGGCGTCCAGCTCGACGCGATAGCGCCGCAGGACCCACTCCTCGTCCAGTTCGTATACGTCGGCGGTGCGTCCGGTGCCGAGCAGTTGGCCTATTCGCATGAGGGGAACCTACTCGCGCGGGCCGCACGCGGGGAGGCCGGGATCGGGGTTTCGCCGCCGGTCACGGCTGCCCATAACGTGATGCGATGGGGTGGACGGGATCTCCTGGAGCCGGGTGCGCGCGGCTACGTTGTCGGAAATTCCCCCGCAACCAAGGAGAGTTCCGTGGAGAGATCCATGCTCCGAAGACGTGCACTGGCCGCGTGTACCGCCACCGTGGCCGTCGGTGCGCTCGCCCTGGCCGGGCTGACCGGCGCCGCGTCCGCCGACGCCTCATCCGTTGCCAACGCCCCCGCCGCCGGGGCGGACCGGCTCTCTCCCGGTCTGCTCAAGGCGATGCAGCGGGATCTCGGACTGACCGCCGGCCAGGCACGGGCCAGGGTCGGCGAGGAGACCCGCGCGGCAGCGGTGGCCGCCGGGCTGCGGCACTCCCTCGGCGCCGGTTTCGCCGGCGCCCGGGTGAGCGGCGACGCGGCTGAACTGACCGTCGCCACCACCGACTCGGCGGACACCGCCAGGATCACCGAGGCCGGTGCGCGGGCCGTCGTCCTCGCCCACAGTCTGGCCGAACTCGCCTCGGCCAAGGCAGCCCTCGACCGGGTGGCGCTGCACCGGGCGCCGAAGGACATACCCGTCTGGTACGTCGACGTGCGCACCAACCGCGTCGTCGTCGAGGCCGACCGCGGCGCCGCGGCCGACACCTTCCTCGCCTCGGCCGGAGTGTCGCGGCAATTGGTGACGGTCAGTCAGTCAGCACGCGTACCCCGTACGTTCACGGATCTGCGCGGCGGTGACGCGTACTACATGAACGGCTCGGGCCGCTGCTCCATCGGCTTCCCCGTCAAGCGCGGTACCCAGGGCGGGTTCGTCAGTGCCGGGCACTGCGGAACCCCGGGCGTCAGCACCAGCGGTTACAACCAGCAGGCCCAGGGCTCCTTCCAGGGCTCCACCTTCCCCGGCCGCGACTACTCCTGGGTCGCCGCGAACACCGGCTGGACCCCGCGCCCCCTGGTGAACGGCTACGGCACCGGCGATGTGACGGTCACCGGTTCCACCGAGGCGCTGGAGGGCTCGTCGGTCTGCCGCTCGGGCTCGACGACCGGCTGGCACTGCGGCACCGTCCAGCAGCGCAACAGCAGCGTCACCTACCAGGAGGGCACCGTCTCCGGAGTGACCCGCACCAACGTGTGCGCCGAACCCGGCGACTCCGGAGGCTCGTTCGTCTCCGGCAGCCAGGCCCAGGGCGTCACCTCCGGCGGCACCGGCAACTGCTCCCAGGGCGGCACGACGTACTTCCAGCCGGTGAACCCCGCCCTCCAGGCGTACGGACTCACCCTGGTCACCAGCGCCACCCCGACCGATCCGACCGGCCCGCCGACCGATCCCGGCGGGAGCTGGGCGGCCGGCACCGTGTACGCCGCGGGCGACGTGGTGACGTACGGCTCCGCCAGGTACCGCTGCCTCCAGGGACATCAGGCCCAGGCCGGCTGGACGCCCGCGAACGTCCCCGCGCTCTGGCAGGCGCTGTAGCACCTGTACCGCGCTCCGAGCCCCTCCGGCGATCGAGGAGCGGGGCCCCGGGCAGTGCCCGGGACCCCCATGCACCCGAACGTGCCCTTCCCCCACCATCCCGAGGAGTCCGCCATGACCCCCGACCCCATCGACCGCTTCTCCGAAGACCGGCGGATCAGCCGCAAGACGCTGCTCAAAGCGGCCCTGGTGGCCACCGCCGTCCCGCTGTTCGCCGGGACCGGGGTGGCGCTGGCACGCGACACCGGCTCCACCGGCGTCCCGCTCGCCCCGACCCCGGACTGCGATGACGGCGACGACCCGACCCACGACCAGATGGAGGGCCCGTACTTCAAGCCCAACTCCCCGCTGCGTACCAGCCTGGTGACCTCCGGGACGCCCGGCGTCCGGCTGACCGTCAGCGGCTATGTCTTCGGGCGGGCCTGCAAGCCCATCCCCGGGGTGCTGCTCGACTTCTGGCAGGCCGACACCAACGGCGCGTACGACATGAGCGGATTCGGCTTCCGCGGGCACCAGTTCACCGACGCGTCCGGCGCGTTCACCCTCTCCACGGTCGTGGCGGGTCTGTATCCCGGCCGCACCCGGCACATCCATGTGAAGGCCCAGGCGCCCGGCAAGAGGATTCTCACCACGCAGCTCTACTTCCCGAACGAGCCGCGCAACAACACCGACAGCATCTTCGACCCGGCGCTCCTGATGAACGTCCGGTCCGTCGGCTCCGGGAAGGAGGGGTCCTTCGACTTCGTCCTCGACGTCGCGCAGGACCCGACGGACCCGACGGATCCGACCGATCCGCCGACCGGCCCGGGCGGCAGCTGGGCGTCCGGCGCGGTCTACCACGCGGGAGACCGCGTCACGTACGGCGGGGTCGCGTACCGCTGTCTGCAGGCGCACACCGCCCTGACCGGCTGGGAGCCGCCGAACGTCCCCGCGTTGTGGGAACGCGGGTAGACGAGCGGACCGGCGGGCACCACCGCCGCGCGTGTGCCCCGGGCTCCTTCCCCGGGGCACACGCCGTATCCCGGCCCGGCCCGCTCCCCGGGCCGCCGCCGCGGGTGTTTGCGCAGTAGCCTGGAGGGACGCGGGGGACGGCCCGAGGAGGCCATGAGGCATGGAAACTCTGATCACCGTCGCGGTAGTCATCGGCATGATCGCCGTGGTGGCGTACGCGATCCATCTGCTCAACGGACGCAACCGCCACCGGCACTTGGCCGCCTCCGGTCCCCAGGACCACGGACTCACCGTGTTCCGCACCCCGGCCGCCGGCCGCCGCGGCGGTGATGGGCCGCGTCGTCCGTGGCGGCGTCCTCCGGGCAGCCCCTGACCTGCGATCCGGCCCTTACTTGGCGTCCGAGTAGCGCCGCACCACCGCCGTGGTGAACGGGAAGCGCACCGGTGTCTCACCGAAGGCCGTCCGGCCGGCCAGCTCACCGGCGGCCCGGATCGCCTCCACCACCGTCTCGGCCTCCTGCTGCGGACAGTGCACGATCACCTCGTCGTGCTGGAAGAAGACCAGTTCGGCCCGGAGCCCGGCGGTGGTGATCGTCTGGCGCAGGGCGGCCAGGAGCAGCAGCGCCCAGTCGGCGGCGCTGCCCTGCACCACGAAGTTACGGGTGAAGCGGCCGCGCGCACGGGCGTTGGACGAGGCGTAGCCGGGCGTGAAGCCGCCGTCCGCCGCGTGCTCGGAGCCGGTCGCCGGAGCGTCGTCGCCCTCCTGCGGGATTCCGGCCTCCCCGTCGTCCCCGCTGCCTGCCGCGGGCGGGCTGGTCCGGCCGAGCCAGGTCCGTACGAGACGGCCTTCCTCGCCGGCCTTCGCGGCATCGTCCACATAGGCGACGGCATGCGGGAATCTACGGCGCAGGGCGGCCAGATTCTTCAGGCCGTCCCCCGAGGTCTGGCCGTAGACGGCGCCGAGCAGGGCGATCTTGGCGTGGTCGCGGTCGCCGTGGAAGGCGCGGTCGGACAGCGCGGTGTAGAGGTCGCCGTCGTGGCCGGCCACCTCCATGAGGCCCCGGTCGCGGGAGATCGCGGCCAGCACTCTCGGCTCCATCTGGTCGGCGTCCGCGACGACGAGGCGCCAGCCCTCGTCGGCGACGACCGCTTGCCGGATCACCTTGGGGATCTGCAGCGCCCCGCCGCCGTTGGTCGTCCAGCGGCCGCTGACCGTGCCGCCCGGCTGGTACTCGGGGCGGAAGCGGCCGTCGCGGACCCAGTCCTGGAGCCAGCTCCAGCCGTGTGCCGTCCAGATCCGGTACAGCTTCTTGTACTGGACGAGCGGTCGCACCGCCGGATGGTCCAGCTCCTCCAGCTCCCAGCGCCGGGTCGACTTCACCTTGATGCCGGCCTGGGCGAACGCCCGCACCACGTCGGCGGGGAGGTCCGGGCGGACCCTGCGGCCGAAGGCGGCGGACACCTCGTCCGCCAGCTCGGCCAGCTTGCGCGGCTCGCCACCGCCCGCGTACCGCTCGCCCAGCAGCTCCTGAAGGACGTCCCGGTGGACGTCGGCCCGCCAGGGCAGACCCGAACGGTGCATCTCGGCGGCGACCAGCATGCCGGCCGACTCGGTGGCCGTCAGCAGGCGCATCCGGTCCGGACGGTCCGTGGCGTCGTGGCGGACGAGCTGGTCCGCGTACACCTGGAGCAGGGCGTCGAAGGGCAGGTCCGTGCCGGACCTGGGCTCGAACAGGGAGGACTGGGAGCCGGGCACCGCCGAGCGCGGCGGCGGATCGGGCGGCACCGGGGCGCCCAGCAGCCGGGCGTGGGCGGCGGCCGCGGAGCGGGGTTCGCCCAGCCGGCCCTCGTGTCCCAGCAGGAGGGACTCGGCGGCCTCGATGTCGTAGCAGCGCGCCACCCGCACCCCGGCGGCGAGCAGCCGGGGGTAGATCTCGGTGGTCGAGCGCCACACCCAGCGAGTGACTCCGGGGCGGGAGCGGACGGCCTCGACCAGGTCGGGTTCGGTCGCGACCGGGGCGGTGGGCAGGCCCGTGCGGTCGAGCGGGACGAGGCGGGCGCCACCGCTCTCCGTGGTGGCCAGGGCCCAGCGTTCGGTCATACGGCCGAGTCTGGCACCCGGCACTGACAGCGGGGCGACGTGCGCGTGCGCGTCGCAGACGGGAGGATCGGCAGGGGCCTGCTTAGGGGCCCGGAGCAGCCACCGAGGGGACAGGCGCGATGGAAGCGATCGTTTTCGAGGAGTTCGGCGGACCCGAGGTCCTGCGTCCGGCCCGGGTCGAGGACCCGCACCCGGGTCCGGGGCAGGTGCGGGTGAAGGTCAAGGCCGCCGGGGTGAATCCGATGGACTACAAGATCCGGCACGGCTGGATGCAGGAGGCGTTCCCCACCTCGCTCCCGGCGATCCCGGGCGTCGAGTTCGCCGGGGTGGTCGACCGGACCGGGGAAGGGGTCACCGGGGTCGAGGTGGGCGACGAGGTGCTCGGCTGGAGCGCCACCGGCTCCTACGCCGAGTACGCCCTGGCCGATGCCACGCTCGTCGCCCCCAAGCCGGCCGAGCTGAGCTGGCAGGACGCAGCGGCGCTGACCATCGCGTCGAACACCGCTCAGCGCGTCCTGGACGAGCTCGCCGTGGGCGAGGGCGACACACTGCTGCTGCACGGGGCGGCCGGAGCCGTCGGATCGGCCGCGGTGCAGCTGGCGGCGGCGCGGGGCGCGACCGTGATCGGTACGGCGTCCGCGGCCAACCACGACTATCTGCGGGTGATCGGCGCGACCCCGGTGGAGTACGGGGAGGGGCTGGTCGGCCGGGTGCGCGATGCCGCCCCACAGGGTGTGGACGCGGTCTTCGACGTGGCGGGGCGCGGTGCGCTGCCGGACTCCATCGAGCTGCGCGGCGGCACCACCGACCGGATCGTCACCATCGCCGACCCGAAGGCGGCGGAGTACGGGATCGCCTTCTCCGGGGGCGGCTCCCGGTCCGGGGCGCAGCTGGCCGAGCACGCCCGGCTCGCGGCCGACGGCGAGCTGCGGGTGCCGGTCGAACGGGCCCTGCCGCTCGTCGACGCGGCCGACGCGCAGCGGCTGAGCGAGGCGGGGCACGTACGGGGGAAGCTCGTCCTCCTGCCCTGACCCAGCCCCTGGGCCGGTCGGCCACGGACGCCGGAGCGGGGCCGGCGGAATTCATCCACAGGCTGTGGATGAATTCCGCCGACCCCGCCACGCCTACCCTGACCTCATGGAACCGGTGATCGACCAGGCATTCGCGGCCGCCCTCTACTCGGACGGCGACGCCGGTCTCGACACCGGCGCCTCCCTCCTCGCCGCCGACCCGGCGACCGACGCCGAGCTGCTGCGGCGCGGCGAGGAGTTCGTCCGGCGCGCCTGGGAGCGCGGCTGGCTGCCCGCCGATGTCGTACGGGTCGTCCGTCGCGAACTCGACGAGCGCGGGGCCGGTCTGGCCGCCGGACTGATCACCTCGGAGGTCCGGCGGTACGAGCGGCTGCCGCCCCGCTGGCAGTCCCAGCTGGACGAGCTGCCGCCGGGGGTGCCGCCGGGCCGGCCCGACCGGTTCT
>NZ_JAFMPZ010000210.1 GCF_017353455.1 Streptomyces laculatispora | reverse complement strand
CAGCTCACCGATGTTGCGCCGTGCGCTGCGCCCGGCGCAACATCGGTGAGCTGGGCCGGGTCTACGAGGGCGACCTCTTCGCACCGCTCCCCGGCTCGCTGCGCGGGCGCGTCGACGTCCTGCTCGCCAACGTGCCGTACGTACCGACCGGCGATGTCGCACTGCTCCCCGCGGAGGCGCGCGTGCATGAGCCGCTGGTGGCGCTCGACGGAGGCGGCGACGGCCTCGACGTGATGCGGCGGGTGGCCGCCGAGGCGCCGCGGTGGCTGGCACCGGGCGGCAGCCTGCTGGTCGAGACGAGCGAACGGCAGGCGGCCCGTGCCGAGGAGACCGTGGGCGGCAGCGGGCTGATTCCGCGGGTGGTCTCCTCCGACGAGCTGTACGCCACTGTCGTGATCGGGACCATGCCCGCCGCCCCCTGATCAGGGAGCGGGCGGGGCCGGCCGGTCCGGGCGGCTCAGGCGAAGCGCCACCGGGTCTGGGTGAACGGGTCGCCCTTGCCGAAGCCGAAGACAGTGCGCGGGGACACCGCGAAGACCTGGGCCCGGTTGCCCTGGGCACCCACGAACACGCCGTCGGCGACATCGAAGTGCCAGACCGATCCGTACTTCGCCTCCCAGGCCTCGGC
Source organism: Streptomyces laculatispora (assembly GCF_017353455.1). Lineage (GTDB taxonomy): Bacteria > Actinomycetota > Actinomycetes > Streptomycetales > Streptomycetaceae > Streptomyces > Streptomyces laculatispora. The sequence goes on along the minus strand of NZ_JAFMPZ010000210.1, from coordinate 12,154 downwards.
GAGAGCGGTCAGCCGGGCCTCGTCCGTCACCCGGTCCGCCCGGCCCTCCACCACCACGTCGAAGCCCTCCGCCCAGGTGTTGGTGCCGGTCGTGAGGACCACTTCGGTGCTCGCCGCGAGATTGCGGGCCTTGCGCTCCTCGGCGCCGGTGGAGAAGTGCAGCGCGCCCTGCCACCAGACCCCGATCAGCGGGGTGACGTGCGGGCGGCCGTCCGGGCGCACCGTCGTCAGCCAGTACAGCTCGGCGCCGGACAGCAGTTTCTGCGCGTCGGCCCAGCGGGCGGGCCCTGCGCCGGGACTGCTGTAGCGAGGGTCCAGCTCGGTGTCCGGGCCGGTGCTCTGTTCAATGCGGCGTTCGGGTGCGGACATGGTCGGGGCCTCCCGGCGGGTGCGGAACGAGACGTGCCTGTGAAGTGGAGACTGTGCAGTCGTCCCGAATTCATCGGTGCGGGACCAGGGCCTGTCCGGCGGATCATGGCCGGGGGCGCGGCGTCCGGCACGGCACCACGCCGCATCGCCGAAACGACCGGAAAGCTCCGCTGTCAGGACGCTCCGGCGCCTTGCGACGCATCGCACCGGACGCCGCGCCCTTTCCGACCCCTGATTCGCCGGACAGGCCCTAGGCTCGTAGAGCTGGAACGTGATCGGGCGGCGAGCAGGAGAGAGCACGGAATGACGACGTTGCCGGGGCGCAGAAGCAGTACGTTCACCCGACTGCTGCGGCACGGATTCACCGACCCGTCCGCCGCCGAGCAGCTGCTCGACCTGCCGGACCTGTCCTCCGTACGCTCCGATCCCGTCCTGCTCGAAGCACTCGGGGCCACCGCCGACCCGGATCTGGCGCTGCGCGGCGTCGTACGGCTCGTGGAGGCGGAGGAGGCCGACGAGCGGCAGATCCTGCTGGACACACTCGTCACCGCCAAGCCGCTGCGGGACCGGCTGCTCGGGGTGCTCGGGGCGTCCGAGGCGCTCGGTGACCACCTGGCCCGCCACCCGCGCGACTGGCAGGCCCTCGTCACGTACGAGGCCGCCGATCTGCACCCCGGAGTGCCCGAGTTCGAGCACGAGCTGGCCGCGGCCGACGATCCGGACGCGCTGCGCGTCGCCTACCGCCGGTGCCTGCTGTCGATAGCGGCCCGGGACGTGTGCGGCACGACGGATGTCGCCGAGACCGCCGCCGAGCTGGCCGACCTGGCCACAGCGACGCTGCGGTCCGCGCTCGCCATCGCCCGCACGGCGACGCCCGAGGACGCCGCGCAGTGCCGCCTCGCCGTCATCGCGATGGGCAAGTGCGGCGGCCACGAGCTGAACTACGTCTCCGACGTCGACGTCATCTTCGTGGCGGAACCCGCCGACGGCGCCGAGGAGAGCGCGGCCATCCCCGCCGCCACCCGGCTGGCCGCACACATGATGCGGATCTGCTCCGACACGACCGTCGAGGGCACCATCTGGCCCGTCGACGCCAATCTCCGCCCGGAGGGCCGCAACGGGCCCCTGGTGCGCACGCTGTCCTCGCACCTCGCCTACTACCAGCGCTGGGCCAAGACCTGGGAGTTCCAGGCGCTCCTCAAGGCCCGGCCGGTGGCCGGCGACCCCTCGCTGGGCGCCGATTACGTGGAGGCCGTCTCGCCGCTCGTCTGGCAGGCCGCCGACCGCGAGAACTTCGTCCCCGACGTGCAGAAGATGCGCCGCCGCGTCATCGACACCATCCCCGTCGACCGGGTCGACCGCGAGATCAAGCTCGGCCCCGGCGGACTGCGGGACGTCGAGTTCGCCGTACAGCTGCTCCAGCTGGTGCACGGCCGCAACGACGTCACCCTGCGCAGCGGCTCGACCCTGGACGCCCTCGGCGCGCTCGCCCGGGGCGGCTACGTGGGGCGGGTGGACGCCGCACAGCTGGACGATGCCTACCGCTTCCTGCGCGCCATGGAGCACCGCATCCAGCTCTACCGGCTGCGCCGCACCCATCTGGTCCCGGAGGACGAGCCGGATCTGCGGCGGCTCGGCCGCTCCCTCGGTCTGCGCACCGACCCCATCGCCGAGCTCAACCAGGCCTGGAAGCGGCACGCCTCCGTGGTGCGCCGGCTGCACGAGAAGCTGTTCTACCGGCCGCTGCTCGACGCCGTCGCCCAGCTCGCGCCCGGCGAGTCCCGGCTCAGCGCGAAGGCCGCCGCGCACCGGCTCGAAGCCCTCGGCTACGAGGACCCGGCGGCGGCGCTGCGGCACCTGGAGGCCCTGTCGTCCGGCGTCTCGCGCAAGGCCGCCATCCAGCGCACGCTGCTGCCGGTGCTGCTCGGCTGGTTCGCGGACTCCGCCGACCCGGACGCCGGACTGCTCGGATTCCGCAAGGTGTCCGACGCGCTCGGCAAGACCCCGTGGTACCTGCGGCTGCTGCGGGACGAGGGCGCGGCGGCCGAGAACCTCGCCCGGGTGCTGTCGGCCGGCCGGCTCGCCCCCGATCTGCTGCTGCGCGCCCCCGAGGCGGTGGCGATCCTCGGCGACCCGCAGGGGCTCAAGCCCCGCAGCCGGGACGCCCTGGAGCAGGAGGTGCTGGCCGCGGTGGGGCGGGCCGAGGACGCCGAATCGGCGGTGGCGGTGGTGCGCGGGGTGCGGCGGCGCGAACTGTTCCGGACGACGTCCGCGGACCTCATCGGCTCCTACGGCACCGAGGAGAGCCCCGCCGAACTGGACCCGGGCGCGCTCGTCGACCGGGTCGGCAGCGCGGTCACCGATCTGAACGCCGTCACGATCGCCGGGGCGCTGCGTGCCGTGGTGCGCGCCGAGTGGGGCGACACACTCCCCACGCGGTTCGCCGTGATCGGCATGGGCCGCTTCGGCGGCCAGGAGCTCGGATACGGCTCCGACGCGGACGTCTTGTTCGTCCACGCGCCGCGCGAGGGCGTCGACGAGCAGGAGGCGAGCCGGGCCGCGAACCGGGTGGTGGCCGAGGTGCGCAGGCTGCTCCAACTGCCCACCGCGGACCCGCCGCTGATCATCGACGCCGATCTGCGCCCCGAGGGCAAGAGCGGACCGCTGGTCCGCACGCTGAAGTCGTACGAGGCGTACTACCGGCGCTGGTCGCTGGTCTGGGAGAGCCAGGCGCTGCTGCGCGCCCAGCCGATGGCCGGCGACGCGGATCTGGGCCGCGCGTTCATCGAGCTGATCGATCCGCTGCGCTACCCGGCGGAGGGGCTGGGGGAGGACGCGGTCCGTGAGATCCGGCGGCTGAAGGCCCGGATGGAGTCCGAGCGGCTGCCGCGCGGCGCGGACCCGACGCTCCACACCAAGCTGGGCCGGGGCGGGCTGAGCGACGTCGAGTGGACGGTGCAGCTGATGCAGATGCAGCACGGCTGGGCCGAGCCGGGGCTGCGGACCACCCGGACCCGTGAGGCGCTGGCCGCCGCCTGTGCGGCGGAGCTGATCTCCGGCGAGGACGCGCAGACGCTGGACGAGGCGTGGGTGCTGGCGACCCGGGTCCGCAACGCGGTGATGCTGGTGCGGGGGAGGCCGGCCGACACGTTTCCGTCCGGGCCGCGGGAGCTGACGGCGGTGGGGCGTTACCTGGGGTACGAGCCCGGGCATGTCGGGGACATGCTGGACGACTACCGACGGATTACGCGGCGGGCGCGGGCGGTGGTGGACGAGCGGTTCTACGGGGCGTGAGGGCGCGGTGGGCCGGGTGGGGCGCGGCGCCCTCGTGCGGGTGGCGGCGCGGGTGCGCCGGGGTGCTTCGGGGCTGCCGCCCCGGGCCTCGCTCCCCCTCGCCGGAGAGGCTTGGTTTGCGCGGGCCCGAACTCAGTTCCTGCCCGCCGCTGCCTTCGCCCGGTGGACCGCGAGCGCGGACAGGCGGGGACGGTGGGCCGCTCCGCGGGGAATCCGTTTCGGCAGGTGGTGCGGCAGCGCTCCGTACCAGGCGTACGACACCGCGTAGCCGAAGGACAGGCAGGCCATGCCGCCCAGCGCGTCCAGCCAGAAATGGTTCGCGGTCGACACGATGACGATCAGGGTGGCCGCCGGGTAGAGCAGGCCCAGGACGCGCGCCCAGGGCGCGGAGGCCAGCGCGAAGACGGTCAGGCCGCACCACAGTGACCAGCCGATGTGCATCGACGGCATCGCCGCGTACTGGTTCGACATGTTCTTGAAGTTGCCCGAAGCCATCGAACCCCAGGTCTGGTGGACCATGACCGTGTCTATGAACCGGCCGCCGTTCATCAGCCGGGGCGGGGCCAACGGGTAGAGGTAGTAACCGGCCAGCGCGGCCGCCGTGGTCGCGAACAGGGCCAGGCGGGCTGCCGCGTAGCGACCGGGGTGGCGGCGGAACAGCCATACAAGCACGCCGATGGTGACGATGAAGTGCAGTGTCGCGTAGTAGTAGTTCATCGACACGATCAGCCATGTCACCGAGTTGACCGCGTGGTTGACCGACTGCTCGACGGCGATGCCCAGGAACCGCTCGGCCGACCAGATCCAGTCGGCGTTGGCCAGGGCCGCCGCCTTCTGCTCGGGGACGGCGTTGCGCACCATCGAGTACAGCCAGTAACTGACCGCGATCAGCAGGATTTCGAACCAGAGGCGCGGCCGCCTGGGGGACCGCGGCGAACGCAACCCGGCGAGGCTGTGGTCACGCAGCCTGCGCATCCGGTCCATGCTGTCGGGTTGCTTCGCGTTCGCCTCCGGAGCCGCCTCGTTCACGATGGGTGACGGGGTGGCCTCCGTGGGGCCTTCCTCTGGTTTCACGCTCAATTCACCCATAGGCACAGAGTCTGCCAGATTCGCCCGCTTCGCCTGGTGATCCTCCGGCCGAGAGCGGGCTGCACGTCCTGCGGACTACGGGTGCGCGTGGGATCCTTGGACCGGCGGGGCGGCAGAAGCCGCGTCGGGACCGGGACCCGCGGCCGTCGAGCCGCGCACGACCAGCTCGGGCATGAAGACGAACTCGCTGTGCGGGGCGGGTGTGCCGCCGATCTCCTCGAGGAGCGTGCGTACCGCGGCCTGGCCCATCGCCGTCACCGGCTGCCGGATGGTGGTCAGGGGCGGATCGGTGAACGCTATGAGCGGGGAGTCGTCGTAGCCGACCACCGACAGATCGCGCGGCACGTCCTTGGACAGCCTGCGGGCGGCCCGGATCGCACCGAGCGCCATCATGTCGCTCGCGCACACCACCGCCGTGCAGCCCCGCTCCATCAGCGCGGACGCGGCCGCCTGGCCGCCCTCCAGCGTGTAGAGGGAGTGCTGGATCAGGTCCTCCACCTCGTCCGGGGTGAGGTTCAACTGCTCCTGCATCGTGGCGTGGAAGCCCTCGATCTTGCGGACCACCGGGACGAACCGCTTGGGGCCGACCGCCAGTCCGATCCGGGTGTGGCCCAGCGACACCAGGTGCGTCACCGCCAGCCGCATCGCGGCCCGGTCGTCCGGTGAGATGAACGGCGCCTGCACCTTGGGCGAGAAACCGTTAACCAGTACGAAGGGGACTCCCTGGGCGCGCAGTTGCTCGTAGCGCTGCATATCGGCCGAGGTGTCGGCATGCAGTCCGGAGACGAAGATGATGCCCGAGACGCCGCGGTCGACCAGCATCTCCGTCAGCTCGTCCTCGGTGGAGCCGCCGGGGGTCTGGGTCGCCAGCACCGGGGTGTAGCCCTGCCGGGTCAGCGCCTGCCCGATGACCTGGGCGAGCGCCGGGAAGATGGGGTTCTCCAGCTCGGGCGTGATCAGGCCGACCAGACCCGCGCTGCGCCTGCGCAACCGTACGGGCCGTTCGTAACCCAGGACGTCGAGCGCGGCAAGGACGGATTCGCGGGTGGCAGCGGCAACACCGGGCTTGCCGTTCAGTACACGGCTGACCGTAGCTTCGCTGACCCCCGCCTGAGTTGCGATATCGGCAAGCCGTGCGGTCATGGGACTGGACTGTACCGGGAGTGGGTCGGATTGCCCACCATGCGCAGGAATCGGGCGGCGGTGGGCGCACGGCCGGGCGGCGGGGCGGCCCCGGGGGTCGGTTCAGCAACACCTTGCAAGGTCTTGCGGAGCCGCCCTGCGGGCTGCGGTCAGATCGTCGCACTGCGGAATTGCGGCCCGTGGCCTGCTCCTGTCAGGGTTCGGGGGCCCGCGTCAAGAGGCTTGACGGCAACCGTGAGGACACGCGAATGTAACGATCGCCGAAGCTTGCAGAAATCTTCCGCAAACTCTTTCGGCCTTCTTTCATCCTTGTTACGTTCACGTCGACCCGGCGCCGCGACGGAGCGGTACGGCAGTTGAAGGAGTTCAGATGCGACGTGGCATAACGGCCACCGCCCTGGTCGCGGCCCTGGCGCTCGCGGCGACCGCCTGCGGCAGCGATGACGACGATTCCAACGGCACCTCCAAGAGCTCGGGCGAGCTCTCCGGCACCGTGACGTGGTGGGACACCTCCACCGTGGGCAGCGAGGACAAGGTCTTCAAGAAGATCGCCGAGGGCTTCGAGAAGGAGCACCCGAAGGTCGACGTCAAGTACGTCAACGTCCCCTTCGGCGACGCGCAGAACAAGTTCAAGAACGCCGCGCAGTCCGGCTCCAGCGCCCCCGACGTGATCCGCTCCGAGGTCGCCTGGACGCCCGAGTTCGCCGACCTCGGCTACCTCGCCCCGCTGGACGGCACCCCCGCCCTCCAGAAGGCGGACGACTTCCTGAAGCAGGCCGCCGCGTCCACCAAGTACAAGGACAAGACGTACGCGGTGCCGCAGGTCATCGACTCCATGGGCATCTTCTACAACAAGAAGATCTTCAAGGAGGCCGGCGTCGAGGTCCCCAAGACCGTCGGCGAGCTGAAGACCGTCTCCAAGAAGATCAAGGACAAGACCGGCAAGACCGGTCTCTACCTGCGCGGCGACGACGCGTACTGGTTCCTGTCCTTCCTGTACGGCGAGGGCGGCGACATGGTCAACGCCTCCGACAAGTCCGTCACCATCGACAACCCGGCCGGCGTCAAGGCGATGAAGGTCGTCAAGGACCTCGTCGACTCCGGCGCCGCCAAGACCGACGCGACGGACGGCTGGGAGAACATGCAGTCGTCCTTCAAGGACGGCAAGGTCGCGATGATGATCAACGGCCCCTGGGCCGTCGCCGACACCTACACCGGCAAGGAGTTCAAGGACAAGGCCAACCTGGGCGTCACCCCCGTCCCGGCCGGCTCCGCCGCGCAGGGCGCCCCGCAGGGCGGTCACAACCTCGCCGTCTACGCCGGTTCCAAGAACCTTGACGCCTCCTACGCCTTCGTCGACTACATGACCTCCGTCAAGACCCAGGCCCAGGTCACCAAGGAGCTCAACCTCCTGCCGACCCGCACCTCGGCCTACAGCCAGGAGAGCGTCGTCGACAACGAGATCGTCGGCTTCTTCAAGCCGGTCGTCGAGAGCGCCGTCGAGCGCCCCTGGATCCCCGAGACCGGCAGCCTCTTCGCGCCGCTCGTCACCGAGTACACCAAGGTCCTCACCGGACAGACCTCCCCGGAGAAGGCCGTCAAGACGACCGGCGACTCCTACCGCAAGCTCCTCAAGGGCTGGAAGTAACCCAGGAAGGCAGGCCGGCTGATGGCTGTCCACACCAGCCAGTCGGTGGCGAAGGCCGCGGGCGACGACATCGTCGCCCGCGGCCGGAGCCGCGGTACTGGTAACCCCCCGCCCCCGGGCAGGCTCCGGCAGGCGCTGTCGACCCACTGGTACGCCTGGACCATGGTCGCCCCGGTCGTCATCGTGATCGGCGTGATCATCGGGTATCCGCTGGTCCGCGGCATCTACCTGTCGCTGACCGACGCCAACGAGCGCAACGTCGAGCGGTCCATCGGTGTCAACCACATCCCCGCGACGTACAAGTTCGTGGGTCTGGACAACTACACCGACGTGATCACGGGCAACGAGTTCCTCGGCACGCTCGGTTGGACCCTGGTGTGGACGGTCTCCTGTGTGGCCATCACCTTCGCCCTCGGCATGGGGCTCGCCAACATCCTCAACCGCCGGATCGCCGGTCGTTCCGCGTACCGGATGGCGCTCATCCTGCCCTGGGCCATCCCCGGCTTCGTCTCCGTCTTCGCCTGGCGCTTCCTCTACAACGAGGACCGCGGGCTGCTCAACAAGATCCTCTCGGGGACCGGCTTCGACGGCATCCCGTGGCTCAACGACCCCACCTGGGCCAAGTTCTCCGTCATCGCCGTCAACGTGTGGCTCGGCGTGCCGTTCATGATGGTCGCCCTCCTCGGCGGGCTCCAGTCCATCCCCAGCGAGCACTACGAGGCCGCCGAGATGGACGGCGCCACCGCCTGGCAGCGTTTCCGCCACATCACGCTGCCCGGACTGCGCCCGGTCTCCACGACGGTGATCCTGCTCTCCACCATCTGGACCTTCAACATGTTCCCGGTGATCTTCCTGCTGACCAGCGGCGGACCCGGAGACGCCACCCAGATCCTGGTGACGCAGGCGTACAAGTTCTCGTTCGAGATCAGCCCGCGCGACTTCGCGCTCTCCTCCACGTGGGGTGTGCTGATCCTCGTACTCCTGATGCTCTTCGCCGCTGTGTACCGGCGAGTCCTCCGCACCCAGGGAGATGACTGGTGACCACGGCCCCCGCGCCCTCCGCGCGGCACTCCGCGCCCAAGGTCCGGCTGCGCGGCGAGCGTTCGCCGCTGGCCTCCACCGCACTGCACCTGACGCTCGTCGGCGCGTCCGTGATCGCCGTCTTTCCCGTGCTGTGGGTCCTGCTCACCTCGCTGAAGCCCGCCGAGTTCGCCACCACCACGGACTTCTTCAAAGAGACGACGATCGAGAACTACACGAACCTGCTCCAGAACACGAAGTTCCTGACCTGGTTCGGCAACTCGGTGGTCGTCGCCGGCCTCACCACGCTCGTCGGCGTGATCGTCTCCGCCTCCACCGGCTACGCCGTCAGCCGCTTCCGCTTCCCCGGCAAGCGCGGGCTGATGTGGACGCTGCTGATCACCCAGATGTTCCCGGTCGCCGTCCTCATCGTGCCGATCTACAACATCATGGCGGGCATGGGGCTGCTCAATAAGCCCGCCGGTCTGGTCATCACCTACCTCACCATCTCGGTGCCGTTCTGCGCCTGGATGATGAAGGGCTTCTTCGACACCATCCCGCGCGAGATCGACGAGTCGGGGCAGGTCGACGGCCTCACCCCGTTCGGCACGTTCTGGCGGCTCATCCTGCCGCTGGCCAAGCCCGGTCTCGCCGTCACCGCGTTCTACTCCTTCATCACCGCATGGGGTGAAGTGGCGTACGCCTCCGCCTTCATGGTCGGCGAGGACAACCTCACGCTCGCGGGCGGACTCCAGCTGTTCGTCAACCGGTACGGGGCCCAGTGGGGTCCGATGACCGCCGCGTCCGTGCTCATCGCGATACCCGCGGCCCTGGTCTTCCTGTTCGCGCAGAAGCACCTGGTCACCGGCATGTCCGCCGGAGCCGTCAAGGGCTGACGTCCGCGCAGCACGACCGTACGACCCGCACGCACCAGTCACGGTGGCGCCGGCATCCCGACCCGGTCCCGGCGCCGCTCCCCACCCAGACACCCCAGGGACGACATGACCCAGCACCTCGCTGCCCCCTCCACCGGCACGTCCGCCGACGCCCCGGGCCACCGCACCGGCTGGTGGCAGGACGCGGTGATCTACCAGGTCTATCCGCGCAGCTTCGCCGACGGCAACGGCGACGGCATGGGCGATCTCGCAGGCGTACGCGGCAGGCTCCCGTACCTCAGGGACCTCGGCGTCGACGCGGTGTGGCTCAGCCCCTTCTACGCCTCCCCGCAGGCCGACGCCGGGTATGACGTCGCCGACTACCGGGCCATCGACCCGATGTTCGGCACCCTGCTGGACGCCGACGCCCTGATCCGCGACGCCCACGACCTGGGCCTGCGGATCATCGTCGACCTGGTGCCCAACCACTCCTCCGACCAGCACGAGTGGTTCAAGCGCGCGCTCGCCGAGGGCCCCGGCTCCGCCCTGCGCGACCGCTACCACTTCCGCCCCGGCAAGGGTGCCGGCGGCGAACTCCCGCCCAACGACTGGGAGTCCATCTTCGGCGGACCGGCCTGGACCCGGACCACCGACCCGGACGGCACGCCCGGCGACTGGTACCTCCACCTCTTCGCGCCCGAGCAGCCCGACTTCAACTGGGAACACCCGGCCGTCGCCGACGAGTTCCGCTCGATCCTGCGCTTCTGGCTCGACATGGGCGTCGACGGCTTCCGGGTCGACGTCGCGCACGGCCTCGTCAAGGCCGAGGGCCTGCCCGACCTGGGCTCGCACGACCAGCTGAAGCTGCTCGGAACCAGTGACGGCGTACTGCCGTTCTTCGACCAGGACGGTGTGCACGAGGTCTACCGCAGCTGGCGCACCATCCTCGACGAGTACCCCGGCGACCGGATCGCGGTGGCCGAGGCCTGGACCCCGACCGTCGAGCGCACCGCCAACTACGTGCGCCCCGACGAGATGCACCAGGCCTTCAACTTCCAGTACCTGGCCACCGCCTGGGACGCGAAGGCGCTGCGCGAGGTCATCGACACCTCGCTGAACGCGATGCGCCCGGTCGGCGCCCCCACCACCTGGGTGCTCTCCAACCACGACGTCACCCGGCACGCCACCCGGTTCGCCAACCCGCCCGGCCTCGGCACCCAGATCCGTACCGCGGGCGACCGCGAGCTGGGCCTGCGGCGGGCCCGTGCGGCCACGCTGCTGATGCTGGCGCTGCCCGGCTCCGCCTACGTCTACCAGGGCGAGGAGCTCGGCCTGCCCGACGTCACCGACCTGCCCGACGAGGCCCGCCAGGACCCGTCGTTCTTCCGGGCCGAGGGCCAGGACGGCTTCCGCGATGGCTGCCGGGTGCCGATCCCGTGGACCCGTGAGGGAAGTTCGTACGGCTTCGGCGAGGGCGGCAGCTGGCTGCCGCAGCCCGTCGGCTGGGGCGGGCTCAGCGTCGAGGCCCAGACCGGCGCGGCCGGCTCCACCCTGGAGCTGTACCGGGCCGCGATCGCCGCCCGCCGGGTGCACCCCGGACTCGGCGCGGGCACCGCGGTGGAGTGGCTGGACGCCCCCGAGGGACTGCTGATCCTCGCCCGTCCCGGCTTCGTCTGCACCGTCAACACGACGGACTCCGCCGTCCGTATCCCCGTACGCGGCACCATCCTGCTGTCCAGCGCCCCGGTCACCACCGACGGCGCCGAGATCGAGATCCCGGCCGACACCACGGTGTGGTGGACGGTGTGACCGTCCCCCCGCCCAGGGCCGGCAGCTCGCTGAGGCTCTCCGACATCGCCGGACAGGCCTCGGTCAGCGAGGCAACCGTCAGCCGGGTGCTCAACGGCAAGCCGGGCGTCGCGGACACCACGCGTCAGCGGGTGCTCGCGGCGCTCGACATCCTGGGCTACGAGCGCCCGGTACGGCTGCGGCAGCGCAGCGCCGGACTGATCGGACTGGTGACGCCCGAACTCACCAACCCGATCTTCCCGGCGTTCGCGCAGTCCGTCGAACAGGTCCTGGCGGGCCACGGCTACACACCGGTGCTCTGCACCCAGCTGCCCGGCGGCGCCACCGAGGACGAACTCGTCGAGCAGCTCGTCGAGCGCGGCGTCGGCGGCATCGTCTTCCTCTCCGGGCTGCACGCCGACACCTCGGCCGACCCGGCGCGCTACGCCGCGCTGACCGACCGCGGCGTGCCGTTCGTCCTGATCAACGGCTACAACGAGCGGATCAGCGCCCCGTTCGTCTCGCCCGACGACACCGCCGCCGTGCGGATGGCCGTGGGGCACCTCGCCGAACTGGGCCACCGCCGGGTCGGCCTGGCGATCGGCCCGCAGCGCTACGTGCCCTCTCGCCGCAAGCGGGACGGCTTCGTGGACGCCGCGGTGTCGCTGCTCGGCATGGACCGCGCCGAGGCCGAACTCCTGGTGTGCTCCACCCTGTTCAGCGTCGAGGGCGGCCAAGTGGCGGCCGGCGCACTGCTCGACCGCGGATGCACGGGGATCGTCTGCGGCAGCGACCTGATGGCGCTGGGCGTGGTGCGGGCCGCCCGGGACCGCGGACTGGTGGTACCGCGCGACGTGTCCGTCGTCGGATTCGACGACTCGCAGCTGATCGCGTTCACCGACCCACCGCTGACCACGGTGCGCCAGCC
>NZ_JAFMPZ010000567.1 GCF_017353455.1 Streptomyces laculatispora | reverse complement strand
CCCGGACGGTGGGCCGGATGGGCGAGCGGATCGCGCAGTACGTGCTGGCCTGGGTGCTGGCCGACTGCCAGTCCGTACCGGAGTTCGCCGCGCAGCACGAGCGGGCCGAGTGGCGCCGTATCCCCTCCGAACTCGCCTCCGGGCAGACCGCGTTGATCCACGGCACCGGCCGGATCGGCTCGGCCGTCGCCGGGCTGCTGCGAGCCTGCGGCATCCGGACGGTGGGCGTGGCGCGCACCCCGCGCGCGATCCCCCCGCCCGGCTTCGACGCGACGGCCGGCCCGGACGAGCCGGTGGCCGCCCGCTGGGTGATCGCCGCGCTTCCGCTGACCGGGGCGACGACGGGCTACTTCGGGGCGGACCGGTTCGCGGCCATGGGCGGCGCCTCGTTCATCAACGTGGGCCGGGGCGCGACCGTGGACCTGGAGGCGCTGGAGGCCGCGCTGCACGCGGGGACGGTGGGACGCGCGGTGCTCGACGTGCTGGCGGACGAGCCCGCCGCACCGGGCGACCGCTGCTGGCGGCTGCCCCGGACGGTGGTCACCTCGCACTCCGCGGGCATCACGGCGGACGACGACATCGTCACGGACTTCACGGCGTGCCTGCGGGCGCTCATGGCGGGCCGTGTCCCGGCACTCGCCGTGAACCCCGCACGCGGCTACTGACGGCGGTCGCGGACAGCCCCCGGAGGGACGGGCGCGCGGAGCTCCGGAGGGACGGGCGCTACCCGCGCCCGCGCATCGCCTCGATGCCCGCGATCAGCAGGTCGAGGGCGAAGGTGAAGTCCCGCTCGCGCATCTCCTCGACGGTGTCCCCGCCCCGCGCCTCCATCAGGCTCTGCGAGGCCGCCATCAGCTCCTTCAGCTGCGGCTGGGCGCTGATCGTGCCCAGCGCCTGCCGGTAGAACTCGTCCTGGCTGAGCCCCGCGTCCGCGGAGCGCTGCACGACATGGCCCTCGATGGTGCCGAATCCGTACACGAACTGGAAGACCGCGGACATCGCGCCCGTCTGGTGCCGCAGCGGCAGCGCGGTGGCCCGGACGACGTCCTGCATGGCGTACGAGAAGAGCATCGAGTGCGGGCCGATGTTCAGGAAGTTCCCGGCCAGCGCCGACGCCCAGGTGTGCCGGACGAGCATGCCGCGGTAGCTGTTGGCCAGTTCGCGCAGCCGTTCACGCCAGTCGGCGTCCGTGCGCGGGGGCGCGATCTCGGCGAAGACCGAGTCCAGGGCCAGCTCCAGCAGGTCGTCCTTGGTGTCGACGTACCAGTAGAGGGACATCGCCGTGACGTTCAGCTCGGCGGCGAGGCGGCGCATGGAGAACTTGGCGAGGCCCTCGGCGTCCAGCAGCCGGACCGACGCCGCCGTGATCCGCTCCCGGTCCAGCCCGGCCGGCTGGTCGGATTTCCGGCTGCGCGTCGGTGACCTGCCGTCGAGCCACACACTGGTCCTGGCAGGGTTCTTCACGCGATCGGCCGCGGACACCATGGCGCACTCCCTTGTCTCGCCGGCGGGACGAACCGGGTACGTACTCCATGCCCAAAAACCGGAGTCGTACGGTCCGGTACGTCCCGCCCGATGCTATGCCGGTACCGCGGCCGGGTCAGCCTGGGCCGATTCTCCTCGCTCCGCACGACGCAGCAGCACGGCGGCCAGCAGACCGCCCACCAGCACCGCCGCCGCCCCGACCAGCTGGCTCGTCTCCAGCCCCGAGGCGAAGGCGTCCGTGATGCGCTGCCGCTCCCCCTCGCCGCTCGCGGCGGCCAGCGCGGCGGGCAGCGAGGCCGCCCCGACGGCCGTCGGGACGAGCGCGGCGAACCGGGAGTTCAGCACGGCGCCGAGCACCGCGACCCCGAGGCCGTTGCCGCATTCGGCGAGGGTGCCGTTGACCCCGGCGCCGACGCCCGCCTTCTCCGGCGGGATCGCGCTCATGATCGCGTTGGCCATGGCGGGCATGGCGAGTGCGATGCCCGCACCCATCACGACGAGGCCGACCAGCATGCCCCCGTAGCCCTCCCGGCCGAGCAGCGCGATGACGGCCAGACCGGCGGCGAGCAGCCCCATCCCGGAGGCGATGGTGACGGGCGTGCCGAGCCTGGGCACCAGCCGGGCGCCCAGCCCGGCGAGGTTGAGCACGATGACGCTCAACGCCAGCGGTGCCGTCCGCAGACCGGCCTCCAGCGGACCGTGACCGAGCACGAACTGGAGCTGCTGGGTGAGCAGGAAGAGCGAGCCGCCCATCCCGAACGCGACCAGGATCGCGCCCGCGACCGCGCCGACGAACCGCTGGTTCCGGAAGAAGTGCATGTCCAGCATCGGATACGGGATGTGCAGCTCCCACAGCACGAATCCGGTGAGGACGGCGACCCCGGTGAAGGCGGTCAGCAGCACCTGGCCGGAGGCCCAGCCGTGCCCCGGTCCGGAGATGATCGCGTAGACGACCGCGGCCATGCCGATGGTGGAGAGCAGCGCGCCGAGCAGGTCGGGGCGGTCCCCGGTCGGGTTCTTGGACTCCGGCACCAGCCGCGCCACGGCCACCAGTCCGATCACGGCGACCGGGATGTTGATCAGGAAGATCGCGCCCCACCAGAAGTGGTCCAGCATCACCCCGCCGATCAGCGGGCCGACGGCGAAGCCGAGGGAGCTGACGGTCGACCAGACGCCGATCGCCTTCACCCGCTCGGTGTCGTCGAAGATCTGGACGACGACGGCCAGCGTCGTGGTCATCAGCAGCGCACCGCCGACGCCCATCCCGGCCCGCGCGGCGATCAGTTGCGCGGAGGACTGGGCGAGCCCGGCCACCAGCGAGCCGATGCCGAACAGCGCGAGCCCCGTGATCAGCATCTTCTTGCGGCCGTAGCGGTCGGCCGAACTGCCGGCGGTCAGCAGCAGACCCGACTGGACGAGCGAGTAGGCGTTGATCATCCACTGCACATCGGCGGTGGAGGCGTCCAGTTCGCGGGTGAGGGAGGGGATCGCGACGTTGAGGACGGTGTTGTCGAGCAGCACGGTGAGCTGTGCGAGGCAGATGACACCGAGGATCAGCCAGCGCTGCGGATGGCTCGTCGGCGAGAGGTGGTTCTGCTCGGCGGCGGTCGCCGTCATACGGACTCCCGGACGTTCGGTCATGGCCCTATACGGTGTACAGGGAAGCGGTTGTACACCGTATAGCCGCTCCAGTGCGGCCTACAACCGACTTTCCCGCGATACGGTGCCGATCGCTGATCCGACAAGGGCTGGAGTGGTATGTCACTGCGTCGTCGTACGGTGGAAGTCCTGCTTGCCGCAGGCCTGTTGGGAACGGCGCTCGCGCCTCCCGCGTCGGCCGCCGGGCAGGGCCGGGAGCGGCTGGTGCCCCTGCGTGTCGCCACCTACAACATCCATGCGGGTGCGGGCATGGACAACGTCTTCGATCTCGACCGGCAGGTGACCGAGCTCCGCTCGCTGGACGCGGACGTGATCGGGCTCCAGGAGGTCGACGTCCACTGGGGCGCCCGCAGCGAGTGGCGGGACCTGGCGGGCGAGCTGGGCCGGCGGCTCGGCATGCGGGTGTCGTTCGCCCCGATCTACAGCCTCGACCCGGCGACCGCGGGTGCGCCGCGGCGCGAGTTCGGGGTCGCGGTGCTGTCCCGGTACGGGATCGTGAGCGCCGAGAACCACGACATCACCCGGCTCTCCACCCAGGACCCGAACCCGGTACCGGCGCCCGCTCCCGGATTCGGCGAGGTGGTGCTGCGGGTGAAGGGGCTGCCCGTGCACGTGTACGCGACGCACCTCGACTACCGCGGCGACCCGTCCGTACGCACCGCCCAGGTGGCGGACACCCGCCGGATCATGGCCGAGGACCAGAAGGAGGAGCGGCGGCCGGTGCGGCAGATCCTGCTCGGCGACTTCAACGCGGCGCCGACCGCTCCCGAGCTGGCCCCGCTGTGGGAGAACCTGACGGACATCGAGCCGGGCGGCCCCACCTTCCCGGCGCAGGACCCGGTGCAGCGGATCGACTACGTGGCGGTGTCGAAGGACACCGTGCGGGTACGCGACGCGGCGGTGGCCGAGACGCTTGCCTCGGACCACCGCCCCGTTGTCGCGGACCTGTTGCTGCGGCGCTGAGCCTCAGCCTGCCCTTCGGCCGGGTCAGGTCGGCCGGGTCAGGTCGGCCGGGTCAGGTCGTAGAACGTGGCGCTGCCTGCCGTGACCTTCTTGAAGTTCGCCTCGACCCAGGTGGAGATCTTCGACGAGGTGCCGCTGTTGCCGCCCATGCCGCCACCGCCGCCCTCCCCACTGGAGATGAAGTAGTGGATGCGGCCGTCCTCGACGTACTTCTTGAACTGGGAGAGCGTCGGGGACGGGTCGCTGCCGTTGAAGCCGCCGATCGCCATCACCGGATCGCCGGTGGCGAGCTGGTAACTGGCGGCGTTCTGCGAGCCGATGGCCGCGGCGCTCCAGGTGTAGTCGTCCGCGTTCTTCGCCAGGAGCTTCTTCGCCGCGGCATCCACGGACGCGCCGTTGAGCAGCCCGCCCATGCCGCCGCCACCGCCGCCGCCCCGGAAGCCTTCGCCGGCGCCGGGCATGGCACCCGGCTGCTGACCCTGCTGCCCCTGCTGCTGTCCCGGCTGCGAAGTGCCGGTCCGGCCCTGGCCCTGCCGGCTGCCGGTCGGGGGCTGCCCGCCCTGGCCGCCGGTGGGCGGCTGGCCCGTGCCGCCGCCCTGCTGACTGCCCTGCTGCTTGCCCTGGCCCGGAGGCTGCATGCCGCCGCCGGGACCGCCGCGGCCGCCACCGCCGCCGAAGCCGCCCATCCCGCCGGCGGACGGACCGGCCGTGACGATCGAGCCCTGGTGCCCGGTGTTCAGCGTGTTCAGCGTGTACGCGACCGGTCCGGCCAGCGAGGCGGCGAAACCCAGCCCCACGGCGGTGAGCGCCAGTTGGCGCCCCAGCCGGGCCGCGAGCAGCAGGCCCACCGCGCCCACGAGCCCGGCGACGAGTACGGCCTGCCGCAGCCACGGCAGATAGTCCGGGGTCCGGCCCAGCAGCACGTACGACCAGAGTGCCGTCGCGGCGACGGTGAGCGCGAGCGCGGCCCCCGCCCACCAGCGGGACCGCTCCTCCCAGAGCACCGTGACGCCCATCCCGATCAGCGCCGCGATGTAGGGGACCAGGGCCACCGTGTAGTACTGGTGGAAGATGCCGGCCATGAAGCTGAACACGCCCGCGGTCATCAGCAGCGAGCTGCCCCAGGCGAGGAAGGCCGCCCGGACCGCGTCCGTCCTCCCCCAGCGCTTAATGCCTGGGAGGTGCCCCCCTGCCCGCCAGGTCAGCCAGACGCCCGCGACCAGCAGGATCAGCGCGGCGGGCAGCAGCCAGGAGATCTGGCTGCCGATCTCGGAGTTGAACATCCGGCCGATGCCGGTCTCGCCCCACTGACCGCCGGACCCGCCGCCGGGGCCGCCCCCGCCGCCGACGCTGCCGGTCTCCTCGCCGTTGATCCGGCCGAGCCCGTTGTAGCCGAAGGTCAGCTCAAGGAACGAGTTGTTCTGCGAGCCGCCGATGTACGGACGTGAGGAGGCGGGCCACAGCTCGACGATCGCCACCCACCAGCCGCCCGCGACGGCCGTCGCCAGGGCCGAGAGCCCCAGCTGGCCGAACCGCTTGTGTACGGAGACGGGTGCGGACACCGCGTACAGCACCGCCAGCGGCGGCAGGATCAGGAACGCCTGGAGGGTCTTGGACAGGAAGGCGAGACCCACCGCGACGCCCGCCCACACCAGCCACTTGGTGCGGCCGTGCTCCATCGCGCGCAGCACGCAGTAGACCGTGACGGTCATCAGGAGCGCGAGCATCGCGTCCGGGTTGTTGAAGCGGAACATCAGCGCGGCGACGGGCGTCAGCGCGAACACCGCCATGGTGATCAGCCCGGCGGCGGCGCTGAAGCGGCGCCGTACGGAGGCGTACAGCACCCCGGCCGTCGCCACGCCCATCAGCACCTGCGGCAGCAGGATCGCCCAGGAGCTGAGGCCGAGGACGCGCACCGACAGGGCCATCGGCCACAGGGTGGCCGGGGGCTTGTCGACGGTGATGGCGTTGGCCGAGTCCAGCGAGCCGAAGAAGAAGGCCTTCCAGCTCTGGCTGCCGGCCTGCGCGGCCGCGGAGTAGAAGGAGTTGGCGTAGCCGGACGCGCTGAGGTTCCACAGGTAGGCCACCGTGATGACCAGCAGCATGCCGAGGAAGGCCGGACGCGCCCAGCCGGGGTCCTCGGGCCGGCCCCGCCACACGCGGTGCGGCAACGACCGGCCGGGGCGCCCGTGGTTCACGGTCGCGGCGGCGGGCGGGGGCGCGTCCGGTGGGGAGGT
>NZ_JAFMPZ010000209.1 GCF_017353455.1 Streptomyces laculatispora | reverse complement strand
GCGGCCGGCGCCACCGTCGCCTACACCGGACAGCCACTCGCCACGCTGATCCCGCTCCTCGTCTCCCGGGCGGTCCGCCGGGCCACCTGGGAGTACGCCACGATGCTCCTGGCCGGCCTGGGGGAGTGCGCCGACTGCGGCCAGGACGTCGGCCGCGCGGCATTCGACCGGGCCTCCCACCTCCTGCTGCGCACCCTGGAGACCGCGGGCCCCGGCACCCACCACCTGGTCTGCAGCACCCCCACGGACAACGAGCAGCTGCTCGCCGCCCTGCACACCGAACGCGACATGACCGGACCGGCCCGCCTCGACTCGGCGGAAGGAGCCGAATTCGTGACCGTGCTCGCCGTGGGCATCGCCCTCGAACGCCGCGGGGGAGTCGTCCTGCGGACGAGCGCACCCGGCGCCCCGGACCGGGTGCACGGCTGGCGGCTGAGCCGCGGCAGCCTCGCCCCCCTCACTGCGGGCGAGGTCTTCAGCGCCTACTGCACCGATGCCGACACCGGAGAACCGGTCTCCCCGGAGTCCGGAGTGGAGTACTGCGCAGGCTTCGACATCGGCGCCGACGAACCGGAACCCCACCACTGACAAGCCGAAGGGGCTTCCCGCCACCATCGGCGGGAAGCCCCTTCTCCTCATCGTCCGGGCGCTGCGGACCTACTCGCCCGAAAGCACCGCCTGCGCGGCAACCCGCGCCTCCTCGGCGGAGTCCGCCGCACGCGCGGCGGACGCGGCCCGCTCGCACTGCGCGAGCGTGTACTTCGCCAGCGTGGTGCGCACATAGGGAATGGACGCGGCGCCCATCGAAAGCGACGTCACTCCCAAGCCGGTCAGGACACAGGCGAGCAGCGGATCGGCGGCAGCCTCACCACAGACACCACAGCTCTTGCCCTCGGCCCTGGCCGCATCGGCCGACATCGCCACCAGATCCAGCAGCGCGGGCTGCCACGGATCCTGCAACCGGGACACCGCACCCACCTGGCGGTCGGCCGCGAAGGTGTACTGCGCCAGGTCGTTGGTGCCCAGCGACAGGAACTCCACCTCCTGAAGCACCGAACGCGCGCGCAGCGCGGCCGACGGAATCTCGACCATCGCACCGAACTTCGCGTTCAGCCCGGCCGCGCGGCACGCGTCGGCGAACGCCTTGGCGTCCGCACGGTCCGCGACCATGGGCGCCATGACCTCGAGATAGACGGGCAGCCCCTCGGCCGCCTTCGACAGAGCGGTCAACTGGGTCCGCAGCACATCGGGGTGATCCAGCAGGCTGCGCAGTCCGCGCACACCCAGCGCCGGGTTCGGCTCGTCCGCCGGCGTCAGGAAGTCCAGCGGCTTGTCCGCCCCGGCATCCAGCACCCGCACCACGACACGTCCCTCGGGGAACGCCTCGAGCACGGCGCGGTACGCCACGATCTGCTTCTCCTGCGACGGTGCCTGCTTGCTGTCGTCAAGGAAGAGGAACTCGGTGCGGAACAGACCCACACCCTCGGCCCCCGCCTCGACGGCCGCCGGCACATCGCCGGGCCCGCCGATATTGGCGAGCAGTGGCACCTTGTGGCCGTCGGACGTCGCACCGGGACCGGTCGACGTGGACAACGCGGCCTTCCGCGCGGCCGCGGCACTCTCCATCTCCGCGCGCTTCTCGGCGCTCGGCTCGACGAAGATCTCGCCGGTGCTGCCGTCCACCGCGATCACGGTGCCCTCGGCGATCTCGCCGGCGCCGGGGAGCGCCACCACGGCGGGCACACCGAGCGCCCGAGCCAGAATGGCGCTGTGGCTGGTCGGTCCGCCCTCCTCGGTGACGAAGCCGAGCACCAGCGTGGGGTCGAGCAGCGCCGTGTCGGCAGGAGCCAGGTCCCGCGCGATCAGCACATACGGCTCGTCGCTGTCCGGCACACCAGGCATCGGCACACCGAGCAGCCGGGCCACGATCCGGTTGCGCACATCGTCGAGGTCGGCGACACGGCCCGCGAGGTACTCCCCGGCACCGGCCAGCAGCGCCCGGTAGGAAGCGAACGCGTCGTACACGCCGCGCTCGGCGGTGCTGCCGACAGCGATACGCCGGTCGACATCAGCCATGAGCTCGGGGTCCTGGGCCATCATGGCCTGGGCCTCCAGCACGTGCTGGGCCTCGCCACCGGCCAGGTTGCCGCGCGCGATGAGGTCGGCCGCCACAGCCTCCACGGCCTGCCGCGCCCGCCCCTGCTCGCGCTCCGCCTCCTCGGCCGGGATCTGCTTGGCCGGCGGTTCGAGCACTGCCGTGCCCATGTGCCGTACCTCGCCGATCGCCACACCGTGGCTCACGCCTACGCCCCGCAGCGTTGTCTCCATTTCACCTGTCTCCGATTGTGCGGGGGACGATGCCTCCGCGATGGATATCCGGTCCGCTGTCACTGCGCCGAACGTATTACTGCCAGCCGAACAGTGCGTCGCCGATCTTCACGTCGCCGTCCTCGACGACGGCGGAGAGGGAATCGGCGGTTGCCTCCAGCGCCACGACGGGGCAGATCGGGGACTTGCCGGCCGCTTCCACAGCGGCCGGGTCCCAACGCACGATGCTCTGGCCGCGTGTGACGGTGTCACCCTTGTTCACCAGGAGCTCGAAGCCCTCACCATTGAGCTGGACGGTGTCGATACCGAGGTGGGTCAGAACCCCGTGTCCCTCGGCGTCCACGACCACGAAGGCGTGCGGGTGAAGGGAGACGACGATTCCGTCGACCGGCGACACGGCCTCCGACGGCTCGCGTACGGGGTCGATGGCGGTACCGGGACCGACCATCGCACCGGAGAAGACCGGGTCGGGTACCGCAGCGAGCCCGATGGCGCGTCCGGCAAGCGGGGACGTCACAGTGGTCATGGGGAGCCTCCCAGAGTGGAGCTTCATTGGCGCCGCCGCATGTAGGAGGGCGGCGTACTGCTCAGCAGGGTAAGTCATAAGAAGTGCCGGTTCCGCCTGAGTCCTGGCGGTTCGAGGACCTAGGGGTGCACCGGAAACTATTTGCCTCGTCTCCCGGCAGCCTGTACTGTCGTACTCCTGCCTGACCCCAACGCGACATTGAGTCGGGGGTCGGCGGCGACTATTAAGCCCAAACCCTAACCCGACATCGGCACCGGCATGTCTGCTGGGGCTGGTCAATCGGACCGGAAAGGCCTGATAGAGTCGGACTCGCCGAAAGGGAAAAACGCGAAAGCGAAATTCCCCGAAGGTAATCCAGCAAGAATCCCGCTTCGACCGGGAATCGG
>NZ_JAFMPZ010000208.1 GCF_017353455.1 Streptomyces laculatispora | reverse complement strand
CGCCAACGACGAGTTCTTCGCCCAGCGCGAGAACCTCCTGGTCAGGGAGCGTGCGGTCTTCGACCCGGAGCACTTCGGCCACAAGGGCAAGATCATGGACGGCTGGGAGACCCGCCGCCGCCGCGGCGCGGACGCCGCCCATCCCTTCCCGGCCCCCGACGAGCACGACTGGGCGCTGATCCGCCTCGGCGCCCCCGGCATCATCCGCGGCCTCGTCGTCGACACCGCCCACTTCCGCGGCAACTACCCGCAGCGCGTCTCGGTCCAGGCGGCATCGGTGCAGGGCTCGCCCGGCCCCGAAGCGCTCCTCGCCGACGACGTCAAGTGGGACGAGATCGTCCCGCCGACCCCCGTACGCGGCCACGCCGCCAACGGCTTCGAGATCACCGGCGGCCGCCGCTACACCCACCTGCGCCTCTGCCAGCACCCCGACGGCGGCATCGCCCGCCTCCGGGTGCACGGCGAGGTGGTCCCCGACCCGGCCTGGCTCGCGGCACTCGGCACGTTCGACCTGCTCTCGGTCCTGAACGGCGGCAGCTACGAGGACGCCTCCGACCGCTTCTACTCCTCGCCGACCCAGATCATCCTGCTCGGCACCTCCCGCAAGATGGACGACGGCTGGGAGAACCGCCGCCGCCGCGTCCGTGACACCAACGACTGGGTGCGCTTCCGGCTGCCCGCCCAAGGCGCGGTCCGCGCGGTCGAGATCGACACGGCCTACCTCAAGGGGAACGCGGCCGGCTGGATCGCCCTCCAGGGCCGCAACGGCGAGACGGGCGAGTGGTTCGAGATCGTCCCCCGCACCAGGCTCCAGCCCGACACCGCGCACCGCTTCCCGCTCCGCGCCCAGGCCGTGGTCACCCACGTCCGCCTGGACGCCTTCCCCGACGGCGGTGTGGCGCGGATGCGCCTGCACGGCTCACTGACGGAGTCCGGCGCGGCCGCACTGGCCGCCCGCTACGAGGAGTCGGGCGCGTAGTTCCGCCCGGCACCCCCCGCTCCCGCCCGGCGGACGGCTGCGCTGCTGCGCCTGCCCGCCGGGCGGTTTCCAAGAGGGCTACGCGGTCGTTGCCGCCGCGTCCGCCGCACGGGCCCTCAGCGCCCGCTCCACACCCGAACGGGACTCCGACATCAGCCGGCGCAGGGCCGCGCTCGGCTCGGCCGAGGCCAGCCAGGCGTCCGTGGCGTCCAGGGTCTCCTGCGAGACCTGGAGCGCCGGGTACAGACCGATGGCGACCTGCTGGGCCATCTCGTGGCTGCGCGAGTCCCAGACGTCCTTCACCGCGGTGAAGAACTTCTCCGTGTACGGAGCCAGCAGCTCGTGCTGGTCGGTCTGGACGAAGCCGTCGATGACCGCCTCCTGGAGGGAGTTCGGCAGCTTGTCGGACTCGACGACCGAGGCCCACGCCTCCGCCTTCGCCTCCTGGGAGGGACGCGCCGCACGGGCGGACGCCGCGTGGCGCTCGCCCGCCGCCGTCCGGTCGCGCTCGTACTCGGCGGCGATCTCGTCCTCGTCCAGCAGCCCCGTCGCGGCGAGCCGCTGGACGAAGGCCCAGCGCAGCTCGGTGTCCACGGCCAGGCCCTCGATCGCCTCGGTGCCGTCGAGCAGCGACTGGAGCAGATCGAGCTGCTGGGGGTTGCGGGCCGTGGCCGCGAAGGCACGGGCCCAGGCCAGCTGGTGGTCGCTGCCCGGCTCCGCCGCGCGCAGGTGCGCGAGCGTCGCCTCGGTCCACTGGGTCAGCCCCGCCTCACGCCACTGGGGCGCCGAGTACAGGTCCAGCGCCATCTTCACCTGGCGGTGCAGCGACTGGACGACGCCGATGTCCGACTCCTTGCCGACACCGGACAGGACGAGCGACAGGTAGTCCCGCGTGGCCAGCTCGCCGTCCCGGGTCATGTCCCAGGCGGAGGCCCAGCACAGGGCGCGCGGGAGCGACTCGGCGAAGTCGCCCAGGTGCTCCGTGACGACCCGCAGCGACTCCTCGTCGAGCCGGACCTTCGCGTACGACAGGTCGTCGTCGTTGAGCAGGACCACGGCGGGACGGGCGGCGCCGGCCGGGAACGGCACGGTGGTGCGCTCGCCGTCGACGTCCAGCTCGATCCGGTCCGTACGGACCAGCTTCCCGGCCGCGTCGAGCTCGTAGCAGCCGATGGCGATCCGGTGCGGGCGCAGCGTCGGCTCGCCCTTCGCCCCGGCGGGCAGGGCGGGCGCCTCCTGGAGCACGGTGAACGAGGTGACACGGCCGTCGCCGTCCGTCTCGATCTCCGGGCGCAGGATGTTGATGCCGGCCGTCTCCAGCCACGCCTTCGACCAGGTCCTCAGATCGCGGCCGGAGGTCTCCTCCAGCGCGCCCAGCAGGTCCGACAGCTGGGTGTTGCCGAAGGCGTGTGCCTTGAAGTAGGCCTGGACGCCCTTGAAGAACTCGTCCATGCCGACGTACGCCACCAGCTGCTTCAGGACCGAGGCGCCCTTGGCGTACGTGATGCCGTCGAAGTTGACCAGGACGTCGTCCAGGTCACGGATGTCGGCCATGATCGGGTGCGTCGAGGGCAGCTGGTCCTGCCGGTACGCCCAGGTCTTCATGGTGTTGGCGAACGTGGTCCAGGAGTGCGGCCACGCCGAGCCCTCGGCGTACGCCAGGCAGGCGATCGAGGTGTAGGTGGCGAACGACTCGTTCAGCCACAGGTCGTTCCACCATTCCATGGTGACGAGGTCGCCGAACCACATGTGGGCCAGCTCGTGGGCGATGACCATGCCGCGGACCTGGCGCTCGGTGTCGGTGACGGCGGAGCGGTAGATGAATTCGTCGCGGAAGGTGACGAGGCCGGGGTTCTCCATGGCGCCCGCGTTGAATTCGGGGACGAAGGCCTGGTCGTAGGAGTCGAAGGGGTAGGGCTCGTCGAACTTCTCCTGGAACCGGTCGAAGCAGGCGCGGGTGATGTCGAGGATCTCCTCGGCGTCGGTGTCGAGGTGGGGGGCGAGGGAGCGGCGGCAGTGGATGCCGAAGGGCAGTCCGGCGTGTTCGGTGGTCACGGAGTGCCAGGGGCCGGCGGCGACGGCAACGAGGTAGGTGGAGATCGGCGGTGTGGGGGCGATGGTCCAGCGGCCGTCCCCGGTGTGCTGGGCGGTGCCGTTGCCGAGGACGGTCCAGCCTTCGGGGGCGGTGACGGTGAGGGCGAAGACGGATTTGAGGTCGGGCTGGTCGAACGCGGCGAAGACGCGCTGGACGTCCTCCATGAAGAGCTGGGTGTAGACGTAGGTCTCGTTGTCGGTGGGGTCGGTGAAGCGGTGCATGCCTTCGCCGGTGCGGGAGTAGCGCATGGCGGCGTCGATGCGGAGTTCGTGTTCGCCGCTGGTCAGGGAGGTGAGCGGGAACCGGTTGCCGTCGAGGTCCGCGGGGTCGAGTGGGTGCCCGTCGAGGCTGATCGAGCGCAGGGTGGCGGGCTTGATCTCGACGAAGGTGTCGCCGTCCGCGAGGGCGGTGAACCGGATGAGGGTGCGGGAGTCGAAGGTCTCCTCCCCCGCGGTCAGATCGAGGTCGATCGTGTACCGCTGTACGTCGAGGAACTGGGCTCGGGTCTGCGCTTCATCGCGCATCAGTACGGACATGGGCCCATGCTGCCGTATGCGGTGCGCGCTGTGCAGGCGGGTTCGCGGCGGGCTGAGCGGGTTCGTGACCGGTCCTTCGAGGGCTTACGGCCTTGGGGGAATTGAGGCCGGGGCGTGCTGTCCCGGCGGTTTGGCCGGCGGGTGATCAGCGGGCCGTGGTGCGGACGGGCACGAGTCCGGTGCTCGTGCGACGTCAGGTCGCTCGTCGGGCTGCGCGGTCGGGGACGGCCCCCGCGTCCGCGTCACGCCCCTCGCCGGTGTGTGTCCTCGCCTCGACCGCCCTCACATCGGTACCCCCACGTTCTGGTCACGTCAGCCTGGCCAGACCGTGGTTGAGTTCGACGACATTGACGCGTTCCTGACCCAGAAATCCGAGTACGCGTCCCTGGACGTGTCGGGCAACCAGTGTCTTGACCTTGGCGGGGGCGAGATGGCGGGCCTTCGCGACGCGGTCCACCTGTTCGTAGGCGTACGCCGGGGAGATCGCCGGGTCGAGACCCGAGCCGCTGGCGGTGACGGCGTCCGCGGGGACGGACGCGGGCTGGACCCCGTCGAAGGCGGCGACGGCGGCGCGGCGGTCCTTGACGGTCTTGATCAGGTCGGTGTTGTTCGGGCCCAGATTCGAGGCACCGGAGATCGTGGGGTCGTAGCCGCCGGCGGACGGGCGGGGCTGGAACCACTTGGGGTCGGGGCGCAGTGTCTCCTTCTCGTCCTGGGGATTCTTCTTCGGCAGGGAGAAGTTCTGGCCGATCAGGCTGGAGGCCACCGGCGTGCCGTTCGTCGTCAGCAGGGAGCCGTTGGCCCGGTCGGAGAGACCGGCCTGGGAGATGCCGGTGACGAGCAGCGGATAGGCGATGCCGGTGATCACGGTGAGGGCCAGCAGCATCCGCAAGGCGGTCAGATGGTGCTGGAGTACGGGGGGAAGGTGGGCGCACACCCTGGGATCGCCTTCTTCTCTCGTCGGACGTCTGTCAGCGCAGGCCGGGGATGAACTGGATGAGGAGATCGAGCAGCTTGATGCTGACGAAGGGCAGTACCAGCCCGCCGAGCCCGTACATCCAGATGTTGCGGCTGAGCAGTGTCGCTGCGGAGGACGGCCGGTAGCGCACGCCGCGCAGCGCCAGCGGGATCAGAGCGATGATGATCAGTGCGTTGAAGACGATCGCGGAGGCGATCGCCGAGGTCGGGCTGTGCAGTCGCATGATGTTGAGCTTGTCCAGGCCCGGGTAGACCACCGCGAACATGGCCGGGATGATCGCGAAGTACTTCGCGACATCGTTGGCGATGGAGAACGTCGTCAGCGCACCACGGGTGATCAGGAGCTGCTTGCCGATCTCGACGATCTCGATCAGCTTGGTCGGGTCGGAGTCCAGGTCCACCATGTTCCCGGCCTCCTTGGCGGCCGAGGTGCCGGTGTTCATGGCCACGCCGACATCCGCCTGGGCGAGCGCCGGGGCGTCGTTCGTGCCGTCGCCGGTCATCGCGACGAGTTTGCCGCCCGCCTGCTCGCGCTTGATGAGGGCCATCTTGTCCTCGGGCGTGGCCTCGGCGAGGAAGTCGTCGACCCCCGCCTCCTCGGCGATGGCGCGCGCGGTCAGCGGGTTGTCGCCAGTGATCATGACGGTCTTGATGCCCATGCGGCGCAGTTCGTCGAAGCGCTCGCGCATGCCTGCCTTGACGACGTCCTTGAGGTGGATGACGCCGAGGATCCGGGCGCCGGGCGCGTCGCCGTGCCGGGTCACTTCGCCGACGACCAGCGGGGTGCCGCCGCTCGCGGAGATGCCGTCGACGATGCCGCCGACCTCTGCCGTGGGTTGGCCGCCGTTGTCACGGACCCAGCGCATCACTGCCGTCGCCGCTCCCTTGCGCAAAGACAGCTTCTCCTGAGGACCGTTGAGATCGACTCCGCTCATCCGGCTCTGAGCGGTGAAGGGTACGAACCGTGCCTGGGCCAGTTCTCCCTCGCTGCGGCCGCGTAGCGCGTACCGCCGCTTGGCGAGGACGACGATCGAGCGGCCCTCGGGTGTCTCGTCGGCGATTGACGACAGCTGCGAGGCATCCGCGAGTTCCTCGATACTCACCCCGCCCACCGGCAGGAACTCGGCGGCCTGGCGGTTGCCGAGGGTGATGGTGCCGGTCTTGTCGAGCAGGAGGGTGTTCACGTCGCCCGCGGCCTCCACCGCACGCCCGGACATCGCCAGCACGTTGCGCTGCACGAGCCGGTCCATGCCTGCGATGCCGATCGCCGAGAGCAGTGCACCGATCGTCGTGGGGATGAGGGCCACCACGAGGGAGACGAGGACGACGATGGTCTGCTCCGCCCCGGCGAAGACGGCGAAGGGCTGCAGGGTCGCCACCGTGATCAGGAAGATGATCGTGAGGGATGCCAGCAGGATGTTGAGCGCGATCTCGTTCGGCGTCTTCTGCCGCGCGGCCCCCTCCACGAGTGCGATCATCCGGTCGATGAAGGTCTCCCCCGGCTTCGAGGTGATCTTCACGACGATCCGGTCCGAGAGCACTTTGGTACCGCCCGTGACCGCCGACCGGTCGCCACCCGATTCGCGGATCACCGGCGCCGACTCGCCCGTGATGGCCGATTCGTCGACGCTCGCGATGCCCTCGACCACATCTCCGTCGCCGGGGATGGTCTGCCCGGCCTCGACGACGACGTGATCACCCAGACGGAGAGCGGCGCCCGGAACCTCCTGCTCCGCGGCGTCGGTCGCGCCTGGCCGCCAGCCCGTGAGACGGCGAGCCGTCGTCGTCGTCCTGGCCCGGCGGAGAGTCTCCGCCTGGGCCTTGCCGCGTCCCTCGGCCACTGCTTCGGCGAGGTTGGCGAAGACGGATGTCAGCCAGAGCCATCCCGTGATCACCCAGGCGAAGACGCTGGGCGCCCGGATGGCCGACAGCGTGGTCAGCACCGCCCCGACCTCCACCACGAACATGACGGGGTTGCGGACCATCGCCCGCGGATCCAGCTTGCGCAGGGCGTCGGGGAAGGACGTCAGAAGCTGCCGGGGATCGAGCAGTCCGCCCGGGACCCGGTGCTGCTGACGCCCGGCACCGGGCGGGGTGGGAGCGGGAGCGGCGGTCGTGGACATCAGTGCAGGCCCTCCGCCAGGGGTCCGAGCGCGAGCGCGGGGAAGTAGGTCAGACCGACAACGATGAGGATCACTGCGGTCAACAGCCCGACGAACTGCGGCCGGTGAGTGGGCAGGGTGCCCGCGGTGACGGGAACAGGTTGTTGCTCTGCGAGCGAGCCGGCGAGCGCCAGGACGAACACCATGGGCAGGAACCGGCCGACGAGCATGACCACACCAAGTGTGGTGTTGTACCAGACGGTGTTCACGCTCAGCCCTGCGAACGCCGAGCCGTTGTTGTTCGCAGCCGACGCGAAGGCGTACAAGACCTCGGAGAAGCCGTGCGGACCGGAATTGAGCATGGCCGCCCTCTCCCCCGGGAGCGCCATCGCCAGCCCCGCCCCCACCAGTGCGACCGCGGGCGTGGTCAGGATGTAGAGCGAGGCGAACTTCATCTCCCGGCCCCGGAGTTTCTTGCCCAGGTACTCGGGTGTCCGGCCGACCATCAGTCCGGCGACGAAGACCGCGACGATCGCCAGGATCAGGATCCCGTAGAGCCCGGACCCGGCGCCGCCGGGCGCGATCTCCCCCAGCATCATGTTGAAGATCGTCATTCCGCCGCCGCCCGGCGTGTACGAGTCGTGGGAGGAGTTGACCGCTCCGCACGACGTGAGGGTGGTGGACACGGCGAACAGGGCCGAGGCCCAGATCCCGTACCGCGTCTCCTTGCCCTCCATCATTCCGCCGGCCGCGTGACCGGCGGTGCTGCTGACGCTGTGCAGCTCGTTGGCGGTGACGATGGCGACCGACGCGCCCCAGATCAATGCCATCACGGCGACGATGGCGTATCCCTGGCGGTGGTCGCCGACCATCGTCCCGAAAGTCCGCGGGAGCGAGAACGCGATGACCAGCATGAGGTAGATCTCGATCAGGTTGGTGAAGGCGTTGGGGTTCTCGAAGGGGTGCGCGGAGTTCGCGTTGTAGAAACCACCGCCGTTGGTGCCCAGTTCCTTGATGGACTCCTGGGAGGCGACGGGGCCTCCGGTCAGGCCCTGGTGCCCGCCCGCGATGGTGGTGATGTCGTGGACTCCGTGGAAATTCTGAACGGTACCGGCAGCCACCAGAACGATCGCGAAGACGAAAGCCACTGGCAGCAGAACGCGAAGCACAATCCGTGTCAGGTCCACCCAGAAATTCCCGACGCGATCGGTCTTCTTCCGGTTGAAGCCCCGGATCAGCGCGGCGACGACGGCAATCCCCACGGCTGCGGAGACGAAGTTCTGCACCGCGAGGCCCGCCATCTGGACCAGATGCCCCATCGTCGACTCACCCGAATACGACTGCCAGTTGGTATTGGTGACGAAGGATGCCGCGGTGTTGAACGACTGGTCCGTGGCAATCGGCTTCATTCCCAGGGACAGCAGGAGATGGTTCTGCAGGCGCAGGAATGCGTACAGGAACAGTACCGATACGGCTGAGAAGGCCAGGATGCTCCGCAGGTAGACCGACCACTTCTGGTCGGCGTCGCCGTTCACTCCGCCTGCCCGGTAAACCAAGCGTTCAGCCCGCCCATGGTGATCAGCGGTCAGGACGCGGGCCATGTAGCAGCCCATCGGGCGAAATGAGAGACCTAGCGCGACCACCAGGGCAAGTACCTGGAGCCAGCCCGCGAGGGTGTCGTTCATCCGGGCTCTCTCCTAGAACTTCTCTGGGAAGATCAGGCAGATGACCAGGTAGATCACGAGGCAGGCGGCAACGATCAGGCCGACGATGTTTTCCATGTTCACAGGCGTCCGACCCCCTTGGCGGCCAGGCCGATGAGGGCGAACACCACTGCCGTGAGGCCGATGTACGCGATGTCCGACACCCGCGAAGCACCCCGCAAAGTCATGAGGGACGGGGCTTTTCGGGCCCTCCCGACTGGCATATGGAGTTGATCCGGAAACGAGATCAATTCATTTATGACGCTATATCAGTTGGCATCAGGATTGCCCTGCCACCCTGTACGCCGATGGGATGACGGTGACGTACGTGGATTCACTCGTTGCGGCCGGATGTCCCGCTGCCGCCGGGCGCGGAGCTCGGAAGAGTGAGCATCACCGAGAAACCGGGGCTCTCAGCGGCCGTCTCCAGGGTCCCGTCCATGGCCTCGGCCAAGTCGCGTGACAGCCGTACGGCCAGGCTGCCGGCCCTGGGCCCCGGAGCCCGGGAAGCCCCGGGGCCCGGTTCCGGGCCCCGGTCGGGCGTGCCGTCCTCCACCCGAATCATCACCCGGCCGACCTGGACCTCGGCGGTGACGACGGGGGGCCGGTCCGACGGGCTGTGACGCAATGCGTCGGCCCCCAAAGCGGTCAGCGCACGGGTGAGGAGAGCGGCGTCGGCGATCACGTCGGGCAGCTGTTCCGGCAGGCGCAGAATGATCGAGTGACCGCCGGGCCCGAGGTCGTCCAAGGCGGCGCCCAGCATCTCGTTGAGATCGACCGGGCGGAGGTAGAGATCGAGTGCCCCGGCGTGCAGACGGCTCACATCGTCGAGATCAGTGACCAGTTGCGCCGCACGGTGCACCGCCGCACGGGCAGCTTCCAACAACTGCGCCTCCTCCGGGACAGTCCCGCCGGCGCGTCGACTCCGCAGGCGCACGAGTGCTTCTTCGGCCGTGTGCAGCGGGGCACGCAGATCGCGTCCTGCCGCGAGAAGCAGGGATGCCCGGGTACGTTCGGCGTCAGCGAAGGTGTCCGTGCCACCGGAACACCCGGCGATCCGCCCTCGCGCATGTGCCAGCCCCAGTTCGGCGGCGCACGCAGCGAGGACGCGTTGGTCCTGCGTACTCAGTCCTGAGCCGCGCGCGGCCAGCGTGAGATTGTCGTCGACGGGGCTTTCCACATCCGCCTCGTAGGGCTTTTCCGGTGGCCGCTCCCCGGCGCTGGCGACCACGTACCAGCGGGGCACGGGAGATGCTTCCGGGTCCCTTTCGAGCAGGCTGATCGCACGGAGACCGAAGTTCTCCCGGATCTGCTCCACCAGTGCCGTCAGGTCCTGGCCACGCATCATGGCGGCGGCCAGACGGCTCAGCGCTCTCGCCTCAGATGTCGCGCGTACCGCCTGGTGCGTACGCTGAGCAGCCGTTCCCGCTGCCGTGCCGACGAGAGCGGCCGTGGCAAGGAACACCACGAGCGCGGCAATCGCGTCCGGGCGCTCGATGGCCAGCGAGTGCACCGGTGCGGTGAAGTAGTAGTCGGCGAGCAGTGCCGCGGCGATTGCGGCGAGCAACGCGGGGCAGAGCCCTCCGACCAGGGCGACCACGACGACGGCGAGCAGATAGATCACCAGGTCGCTGGAGAGGCCGAGGTGGCCACGCACCGCGGTCAGCAGGAGCGTCAGTACAGGCAGCAGCACCACGGCCCCGACCAGCGCAGCCCAGTACCGTCTCGGGCCCGTGCCACGGCTCGGATGCGGAAGCCTCGACGCAGCAGCCCCTGCCGCCTCCCCATGGGTGACGATGTGCACGTCGATGGGGCCGGACCCCTTGATCGTCCGCTCTCCCACACCTGCTCTCAGGAGGGAGGCGAGGCGACCGTGCCGGCTCGCGCCCAGCACGATCTGGGTGACGTTCTCCGCCTCGGCGAACTGGAGCAGGGCATCGGCAACGTCCTCGCCGGTGGTCTGGTGGTAGCTGCCGCCGAGCGACTCCACAAGAGTGCGCTGGGCGTCCAGTACTGCCGGGTCGACGTCGGCGAGTCCGTCCTCCCGGACCACGTGGAGGGCCAGCAACTCGGTGCCGGGGGTACGAGCGCTGATCCGCGCGGCACGGCGGATCACTGTCTCGCCCTCCGGCCCGCCGCTCAGGGACACCAGGATGCGCTCCCGGGTCTCCCAGGGAGCGACGATGCCATGTTCCGCGCGGTAGCGCTGCAGCCCTTCCTCCACCCGGTCGGCCAGCCACAGCAAGGCGATTTCGCGCAGGGCGGTGAGGTTACCGACCCGGAAGTAGTGAGTGAGGGCGGACTCGATGCGGTCCGGGGCATAGATGTCGCCATGGACCAGGCGGCGGCGGAGCACCTCCGGTGGCAGGTCGACCAGTTCGATCTGGTCGGCCCGGCGGGCCACCTCGTCGGGCAGGGTCTCCTGCTGGGTGACCCCCGTGATTTGCCGTACCACGTCGTTGAGGGACTCCAGGTGCTGGACATTGAGCGTGGTGACGACATCGACGCCGGCGTCCAGGAGCTCCTCCACGTCCTGCCACCGCTTGGCGTTGCGGGCCCCCGGAACGTTGGAGTGGGCCAGCTCGTCGACCAGCGCGACCTGGGGACGGCGGGCCAGCACCGCGTCGAGATCCATCTCGGTGAAGAGCGCACCGCGGTGGCTCAGCGTACGGCGGGCTGTCGCCTCCAGACCGTCGGCCATGGCCGCGGTCGGCCGACGCCCGTGCGGCTCGACGAAGCCGACGACCACATCCGTGCCCCGCGCACGCAACCGCTGCCCCTCGGCAAGCATGGCGTACGTCTTCCCGACCCCGGGGGCGGCCCCGAGGTAGATCCGCAACCGTCCACGTGCCACTGGCGGACTCCTGCCCAGGTCACCCCCCATGTCGTGTTCGCGCCCTTCCATGGTGCGCCCGTCAGAGCCGTTCCACTCGACGACACCTGCGATGGCGGCGGAGATGTTCGGCGGTTGTCGGCGCCGGGCCCGCAACGCCTGGACGACCAGCGGACCATGGGTCCAACGCCGGGTCCGGATCACCGCTGAGCAGTTCATTGGCCTCGGCCCGATCCTGGCCGGCGTCGTCCGCGCGGCGGGAGGCAGCCTCGCGGCGGTGTTCGTGATGCTGGGGACGTTGGCCGTGGTGGGCGCGGCGGTGGCGGGGACCCTGGCCGGGGAGACGGCGGACCGCCCGCTGGGGGAGATCGCGCCCTGAGCGGCGACGACCGGGGCGGACCCGGCGCCGCTCAGGCCCTCGTGCCGGCCGTTCCGTTCGCCGATTCGTCGGCGATGCGTTCGTGGTGGCGGATGACCTCGGCCACGATGAAGTTCAGCAGCTTCTCGGCGAACGCCGGGTCCAGGTGGGCGCTCTCGGCGAGTTGGCGCAGCCGGGCGATCTGGCGGCCCTCGCGCGCCGGGTCGGCCGGGGGGAGCTGGTGGGCGGCCTTGAGGTGGCCCACCTGCTGGGTGCACTTGAAGCGCTCGGCGAGCATGTGGACAACTGCCGCGTCGATGTTGTCGATGCTCTCGCGCAGCCGGTTCAGCTCGGTGCCTACGGAATCGTCGATGTCGCTCGTGGTCATGGTCGTCGAGCTTAGGGCCTGTCCGGCGGAGCGGACTACGAAGTGATCGTGGGCGGGTGGTCGGGGTCCGGCACCCGGTCGCTCCAGCCGCCCGGCACACTGCGCCCCTGCTGCTCGCGGAAGCGGACCGGGGCGGTGCCGACGCGGCGGGCGAACAGGCGGGAGAAGTACGCCGGATCGTCGTACCCGACGCGGCGGGCGACGGCCGCGACCGGCAGATCGCTGGTGGCGAGGAGCTCCTTGGCACGGCCGAGCCGGATGCCGAGGAGGTAGTCCTTGGGGCTGCAGCCCGCACCGCGCCGGACGGCCGTGCGCAGTTCGGCGGGTGTCATGCCGTGCCGGGCGGCGTGCTCGGCGACGGAGAGCGGCTGGAACGCGTCCCGCGTCATGGCCTGGAGCACCGGGTCGCCGTCGGGGCTGACATCGGCGCGGGCCCGGCGCAGCGCGACGAGCAGCTCATGGACGGCCGCACCGGTCTCCACCTCCAGCAGCGGGTTCCCGCGCCGCGCCGCCCGCACCATCCGGCCGATGGCGGCCCGCGGCGCCGCCGTGTCGGAGAGCGGGACCAGCGGGCGGTCCGGCTCGATGTAGCCGAGCTCGGTGTACGTGGTGGTGGCGGGGCCGGTGAAGTCGACGAAGCTCTCGTCCCAGCCGGTGGCCGGGTCGGCGCCGTAGTGGTGCGGGGTGCCCGGGGTCAGCCAGATCAGGCTGGGCCCGGTGATCGGCATCCGCCGCCCGTCCGGCCCGGCGAACCAGCCGCTGCCCGAGTTGATGACCACGGCCACGTGGTGGTCCAGGGTGCGGGGCCCGACGGTGGGCAGCGCGCCGTGCTGGAGGCCCACCCCGAGGCAGACCAGGCCGAGGCGGTGGTGGAGCGGGCTCGGGGTGAAGAAGCGCATCCAGGTGTGGTACATCGGCTTTCGCTCCCCGGTTCTCGCGTCGTGCGCCGACAGCGATGTGCTGCGTCCAAACAGCAATGATCTTTGTCCATGGACCGGCCGCACGCCAGGGGGTGAGGCTGGGTCGCGACATTCCTCCCGGGTCAGCCCGCTCCGTCACACGTGCCGCATTCCGGCCGTACCGGTCGCGGAGCACGGCACTCCGGGACCGCCCGCACAGGAGAGAACGAGCACGATGGCTGACTTCACGGTGGGCGACGACGACCACTTCCGGCTCGACGGGCGGCCCGTACGGCTGCTGTCGGGCGCCCTGCACTACTTCCGGGTGCACGAGGCGCAGTGGGACCACCGGCTGTCGATGCTGCGGGCGATGGGCCTGAACTGTGTCGAGACGTACGTGCCGTGGAATCTGCACGAACCGCAGCCGGGCAGGTTCCACGACGTGGCGGCGCTGGGCCGCTTCCTGGACGCGGCCCAGCGGGCCGGCCTGTGGGCGATCGTCCGCCCGGGTCCGTACATCTGCGCGGAGTGGGAGAACGGTGGTCTGCCGGTCTGGGTGACCGGAGGGTTCGGGCGCCGGGTGCGGACCCGCGACGCCGGCTATCTGGGCGCGGTGCGACGTTGGTTCGCCGAGCTGCTGCCCCAGGTCGTGGAGCGGCAGATCGACCGCGGCGGCCCGGTGATCATGGTCCAGGCGGAGAACGAGTACGGCAGTTACGGCACCGATCAGGTCTATCTGCGGCAGGTGGCCGCGATGCTCGTCGAGTACGGCGTGAGCGTCCCGCTGTTCACCTCCGACGGGCCGGAGGACCACATGCTCACGGGCGGCTCGGTGCCCGGTCTGCTCGCCACGGCGAACTTCGGCTCGGGGGCGCGCGAGGCGTTCCGGGTGCTCCGGCGTCACCGGGACGCGGGCCCGCTGATGTGCATGGAGTTCTGGTGCGGCTGGTTCGAGCACTGGGGCGCGCCGCCGGTCGTACGCGATCCGGCCCAGGCCGCCGAGGCGCTGCGGGAGATCCTGGAGTGCGGGGCGTCGGTCAACATCTACATGGCGCACGGCGGGACGAACTTCGGCGGCTGGGCGGGCGCCAACCGCTCGGGCCCGCTCCAGGACCAGGAGCTCCTGCCGACGGTGACGTCGTACGACTACGACGCGCCGGTCGACGAGTACGGGCGGCCCACGGAGAAGTTCTGGCTGCTGCGGAAGGTCCTCGCCGAGTACGCGGACGGACCGCTGCCCGAACTGCCCGACGAGCCCGCCGGACTCGCCGCCCCGCTGCGGGCCGCGCTGACCGGCTGGGCGCCGCTGCAGGACGTCATGGAGGCACTCGGCGACGAGGAGCGGCCGGAGTCCGGTGTTCCTCCCACGTTCGAGGAGCTCGGCGTCGACCGCGGCCTGGTGCGCTACCGGGTCTGCGTCCCGGGTCCCCGACAGCCGTACACCCTGGGGGTGTCGGGCCTGAGGGACCGGGCGGTGGTGTACGTGGACGGTGTCCGCAGGGGCGTCCTGAGCGAGGAGGACGGCACCCTCGACGAGCCGGTGGCCGGGCCCGCCGAGGTCGAGCTGTGGGTGGAGTCGCTGGGCCGGGTCAACTACGGGCCGCGCCTCGGCGAGCCCAAGGGGATCACCGGGGGTGTGCTGCACGAGCGCCAGTTCCTGCACGGCGTACGGGCGCGGGCGCTGCGGCTCGACGCGTTCGAGGACGCGGCGGCGGTGGCCGGCGTCCCGTTCGTCCCGGTCGACGGGTCCGGGCGCAGCGGCCTGTACCGGGGGTCCTTCGAGCTCGCGGACACGGACGGCACCGGGCACGCGGGTCTTGAACTGCCGGGCTGGACGCGCGGGTTCGTCTGGGTGAACGGGTTCTGCCTCGGGCGGTACTGGTCGGCGGGCCCGCAGCGGACGCTGTACGTACCGGGGCCGGTCCTGCGGGACGGCGTCAACGAGGTATGGGTGCTGGAGGTGGAGGACGCGGGCGCGCCCTACGCGGAGCTGGGACCGGGGCTGCCCGTCCGGACGGACACCGCTGCCGGTGCCGGCACCCCGGAGGATGCCCGCCCCTGAGGACCGCGACCCGGGCCGCTCGGTGCCGCCCCGGTTACAGTGGGCACAGCCGAGCGGCGCGGACGGGGGTGAGGGCGTGAGCGACAGCCCCCACGGCAGCCCGGTGGTGCACGGCTTCCCGCACCTCGCCACCGTCCGGTCGGCGATCACCGCGCTGTACCGGCGGCTGTCGTACGACGGTGTCCACCGTTTCGCGCCGAGCCTCCTCCCCGCCGACGCCGCCTTCGCCGACTCGGACGATCTGTATCTCGGCGCGCAGCGCGTGGCGCGGGCGATGGTGCAGCACCTGCGTCTGCCGGACGCCCGCATGGTCGTCGCGTTCCGGGCGATGGAACATGCGGGAAGCGTCGAACTCGCGGCCGGGCCGGAGTACTTCATCGAGCTCAACGACCGGTTCCGCACCCACCGCAGGGACATCGGCGCCGCGCTGTCGCACGAGGTCATGCACGTGCTGCTGCACCGGCTCGGCCTCCAGTTCCCGGGCACCCGCGACAACGAGATCCTCACCGACACCGCGGCCGCCTACCTGGGGGCGGGCTGGCTGCTGCTGGACGCGTTCCGGGAGGACGCCACCTCCAGCCAGAAGCTCGGCTACCTCACCCCTGAGGAGTTCGGGTACGTACTGGCCAAGCGGGCACTCGCCTTCGACGAGGACCCCTCGCCGTGGTTCACCAGCCCACAGGCCTACACGGCGTACACGAAGGGCCGGGCACAGGCCCTTCGTGTACGCCGTGT
>NZ_JAFMPZ010000207.1 GCF_017353455.1 Streptomyces laculatispora | reverse complement strand
GAGCTGGACGGCGGCCCGCATCCCCGGAACGCTCAGCCGGGCCAGGTCGGGCACGACGACGAGCGGCGGGCGGGCCGCCGTCTCGGCCAGCGGTCCGGGCCCGAGGGTGAACTCGATGCCGCCCGCGCCCCGCCGCACCAGGGGCCGCAACCACAGGTCCTCGTCGGCGGTCGCCGCGTCGAGCGTCGTGCGGGGCACCCCGGTCCCCGGCGGCAGGCCACCGGCCACGCCGAGCACCTCGGCGAACACCGTGGCCACGGCGGGGACATGCTCCGGGGGCAGGTCGAAGAGCAGGACACCCGTGAGTGCCGGTTCCAGCGCGGAGCAGACGAGCGCGGTCAGCAGCCGGTGGGAGGCATCGTCCCGTTCCCCCGGGTCCTGGGTCCGCGTCGGCCGGGCGGACACGCGCTCAGCCGAACAGGCCGGCGAGGACGGCGTACTCCTCCGGCCCCCAGGCGAACTCCGCGCCGTGGGCGGATTCGGGCCTGCGGTGCCGCAGCGCGAGCGGCAGCACCCGGTGCACGTGCCGGGGCTCCACCCGCCGCGCCGACTCCCTGGCGGCCAGCGCGCGGGCGGCCTTGGCCACCAGGAGGTCGCCGCGTTGCCCGACGGCGCCGGACAGGGCGGCCGCCTCGGCACAGAGCCTGCTGACGTCCTCCTCCAGCCGGACCTCCGTCAGCCGCTCGCGGGCCGCCAGCAGCCGCTCGCGCAGCCGCCCGTTCTCCTCATGGGCGGCCCGCAGCCAGGCGGAGTCCACGGCTTCGAGCTCTTCCTCGAAGGTGAGCACGATGGTGATCATCCGGTGGCGCTCCTCGATGTCCAGCTCGGCCGCCGTGACCATGAGCCCGAAGCGGTCGAGCAGTTGGGCGCGCAGACTGCCCTCCTCCGGATTCATCGTGCCGACGAGCCCGAAGGAGACATGGGTCTCGGTGTCGATGCCCTCGCGCTGCACGGACAGCACCCCGGTGGAGACCACGTCCAGGATGATGTTGACGATGTGGTCGTCGAGGAGGTTGACCTCGTCGACGTACAACATCCCCTTGGCATGGGCCTCTTCGAGCAGCCCGGCCTGTCGCCTGGCCTCGCCGCGCATCAGCGCGTCCAGCTCCCAGCCACCGAGCACCCGGTCGTCGGTCGCGTTGATCGGCAGGGTGACGGGCAGCCTGCCGCCGGTCATCAGCGCGAAGGCGCGGACGACGGTGGACTTGGCCGTGCCGCGCTGTCCCGCGATCAGTACGCCGCCGATGCCCGGGGCGATGAAGTTCAGCTCCAGGGCGAGCTTCAGCTCGTCCTGCCCGACGACGCGGCTGTACGGGAGGATCGGGACCGCCCGCGCCGGCTCGCTCATGAAGGCGTCACCGTGGTGGTGGCCCGCTCCTCGCGTCCCGGCTGCCAGCGGAAGGTGACCTGGATCTGCGCCTCCGCACCGGCCTTCACGACGGCCGCCATCCCGGCCTCGAAGGTGATGCCGACCTGGAGCTCGATCTCGTCGGGCCGCAGCCCCTGCCCCAGGTCACCGAGCCTGCGCATGGCCTGGGAGGCGCACCGGCGTGCGAGGTCGAGGCCGTCCCCGTACAGATCGCCCGCCGTGCCCAGAGCGCGTCGGGCGGCGCCCGCGGCGTCCCGGGTCTCCTCGCTGTCGTACAGCGAGTCCACATCGGTGGCGGGCATCCCGGCCCGGGTGTACGCCTCGGCGTCCACCACGACCGGGATCGGACCGTCCGCCCCTGGTGCCACAGCACCCACAACGACCGCCATGCGCGCCCCCTGAATGACCAACCGGCTGGTTTCACAAGGTTACTGACGGACACTCATGTCCCGCACGGGTTCCGGGCAGGTGCTCAGATCATCTGTGGCTCGAAGTCCCAGAACGGCCGGTTGCGGGACCTTGCGGAGACGGTGTGGACGTGCTGGGCGCCCAAGGTGGTCGCCAGATCGTCGAGCGCCTCCGTCTCGACCTTGTCCGCCCGCTGGCGGTCGCGGAGTCCGCGCAGATCGGCCGCGTGCGCGATGCGGGCGGTCAGGGTCAGCGGGTGGGTCCTGCCGAGGGTCTCGGTGGCCCGGGTGACGACCGAGTCCGTCAGCGCGGCGGCGGACTCGGGGTCGCCCACGAGATTGCGCAGCGCCGCGGCGTTGACCGCACAGCCGAGCGTCCAGGGGTGGTTCTCGCCCACCGCCCGGCCCATGTCCACGAGCACCTCCTCCAGGAGGTGGTACGCGTGGTCCCGCTCCCCGACGTTGCGCAGGATCAGCGCGTGGTTGCCACGGGTGCCCGCCACATAGGGGTGCTGGTCGCCCAGCATGTCCACGTACCCCTGCACGACCTTCTCGCTTATGGCGCGGGCCTGGTCGATGTCGGCGTGCTCCCGGGCGAAGAAGCTCTGGCTGGTCGCGAACATCATGGTGAGCGGGTCGTCCTCACCGAGTACCCGCTCGCCCCGCTCCAGCACCCGGCTGAACAACGCCGCCGCCTGCCTCCGCTCACCCGAGCGGTAATGGCAGAGCGCGAGGTTGTGCTCGGCCTGCAGGGTCTGCGGGTTGTCCTGGCCCATGACGATCCGGTGCACGCGGACGCTCTGGCTCTGGAGCGATTCCGCCTCGGCGTACCGGCCGAGGAGGCGCAGGTCGGTGGTGTAGTTGACCTCGGAGTAGAGGGTCCAGCTGTGGCGCGCGCGGAGCAACTGCCGACGCGCCTCCAGGGTGCGCCGGTTGAGTTCCAGCGACTCCTCGTACCGCCCGAGCAGACGCAGGGACATACCCAGGTTGTTCTGCGCGCTGAGCGTGCGCGAGTCCTGTTCCCCCAGCAGTTCGCGGTACGAGGCAAGGATCCAGCCGGACATCTCGTGCGCCTCGTCGTACCGCCCGAGGCCGCGCAGGTCGGCCGCGAGGCCGCCGGCGGCGCGCAGGTGCTCCAGGTCCTGGGCGCCGCGTTCGGTGCGCAGGTGGTCGACGGCTGCCCGCTCGATCGCCTCGGTTCCGGCGTAGTCGCCGACCGCGCGCAGCAGGTTGGCGTAGTTGTAGCTGAGGTCCCAGACCCGGGGGTGGTTCTCGCCCAGCAGCTCGCCCCAGGCCTTCATGGCGCGGGAGCCCAGCTTGATGCCAGCGCGGTACTCCCCGGAGAGGTACATGTAGCGCAGGCAGTTGAGCACCAGCGAGTGCACCGCGGGGTCTGCGCTGCGCAGCACGTCGGCCCACTTCAGGTGCGGGGTGATCTCGGCGTATCCGGGCCACAGCCGGGTGTCGGTGGGGCGGCCCGGGTCCGCGGAGGCGAGCGCCCGGCGGACCACGTCGGTGAATTCCTCGCGGTCGCGCTCCGGCATGTCCTTGCGGACGATCTGGTGGACCATGCGGTGCAGATAGATCGACTCGCCGGAGGACGTCTCGTCGATGACGGACTCGTGGGACTCCAGGCGGACCACGGAGTACTGGCGCAGCTGGCTGATCGCCCTGTTCCAGAGCAGCGGGTCGTTCATCAGGCCGGAGAGCTGCTCGGGCAGCTCGCCCGGTGGCATCTCCTTCAGCAGCCGTACGGGGATGGAGCCGGGTGCGAAGAAGCTGCACAGGCGGAGCAGGTCGACGGACTCGGGGACGGTGTCCCTGAGCTTGTTCAGCAGTATCGACCAGGCGGTCTGGAAGGCCAGCGGGAAGTCGGCGGAGACCTTGACGACGTCCTGGTCGATGCCGCCGCCGAGGAGCTCGATGTACTCCTCGACCGACATGTCGGAGTCGTTCAGCCAGCCCGCGGTCTGGTCGAGCAGCAGCGGCAGGTCCTCCAGCGCCTCGGCGAGCCGGTCGGCCTCGGTACGGGTGAGGCGCGGGGCCCGGCGGAGGATGAAGGCGACCGATTCGTCACGGTCGTAGACCGGCACCTCGACCAGGTTGCTGTTGTGCTCGCCCCACTCGGGGTTGCGGGACGTGATCAGGACATGACCGGGGCCCGTCGGCACCAGGTCCCAGATCTGCTCCGGCTCGTCCGCACCGTCCAGAACCAGCAGCCAGTGGGAGTGCGGATCGCCGCGGCGCAGCGAGTCACGCACCGCGCGC
Organism: Streptomyces laculatispora; assembly: GCF_017353455.1. Classification (GTDB taxonomy): domain Bacteria; phylum Actinomycetota; class Actinomycetes; order Streptomycetales; family Streptomycetaceae; genus Streptomyces; species Streptomyces laculatispora. The sequence goes on along the minus strand of NZ_JAFMPZ010000207.1, from coordinate 2,137 downwards.
AGCCGTTCGCCGTACTCGGCGCCGGTGGACAGACCCAGCTCCGGGGCGAGTTCGGCGAGCTTCTGACGGTAGAGGGCACGCCGGTCGGCGGGCACCCACCACACCACGTCGTACTCGGAGCCGAACCGGTAGACGTACTCGGCGGCCAGCTGTGTCTTGCCCACCCCCGACATGCCGTGCAGCGTGACGACGCCCGCACCGGCCCCGGCGTCCTGAAGGGCCGTGTAGGCCTTGCTGAGCAGTTCCTCGCGGCCGGTGAAGCGGGTGTTGCGGCGCGGCACCCCGCCCCACACCTCGGGGGTGTCGGCCGGGTAGCGCGGGCCCGGCCGCGCCGCGGCGGACTCGGGCAGCGGGTCGGTGGGCAGTCCCAGGCGGACGAGCAGCCGGCGCTCGGCCTCGTCCGTGCCGACGTTCGTCAGGTCCGCGGCGCCGAAGACCGAGGTGGCACCGGGAAGGGCCGAGGTGGTGACGGACACGGCGGCGAAGCGGTCCGGGTCAGGGGCGACGACCTCGCGCAGGGCTCGGTTCCACTCCTCGTGACCGCGGGGGCCGACCTGGAAGTACCAGTCGCTGAGCAGGACCAGGATCCGGCCGCGGGAGAGCATCAGGTCCCGCAGGGCGTCCTCCAGCGGGACCTCCACCGGAGGGTCCCAGCGCTGCTGGACGACCGTCACCCCGCGCCGCTCCAGCCGGTCCGCGATCCACGCCGCCCAGGCCCGGTTGAAACCGGCGAAACTGAGGGTGACGGTCTGCACCCCGGTTGCTCCAACTTGCTTACGCGTACCGGGCATTCAACCGTCTCCCTGACCTCGTTGCGAGCTTTTTCAAGATACACCGGAGGCTGTGCGCCCCACCGGAAACCTGGCTGCTCAGCTCCTGGGTGAACCGTTCCTCTGTTGCCATATCACCTTGGCGGTGCTCACGTACGCCTCCGCGCGAGCCAGGTGCCCCGTGGGTGGCGGCGAATCCTCCAGACGGTGGTAGACCGTGATCATCTCGTTGACGAGCACCCGCCCCTCGGTGGTCAGCGCGGCCGAGCCGGCCAGTACCGGCAGCACGGCGCCGACCTGCCGGTGGCAGCGCGCGTGTTCCGCCCAGGCCAGATCGCGGTGGGTGACCCGCCGCGCGCCGAGCGCGAACCGCTGCCAGTAGTCGGCGAGCGCCAGGTGCGAGTAGGCGCCCTGGAGCAGCCCGTCGAAGGGCCTGGGGTCGGAGCGCCACGGTGCGAAGTGGCGCGGGGTGGCGTCCTCGTGGTGCAGCCGGACGAGTGCGCCGAGCGCGGCGAGCTTGGTGTGCTGGAGTTCGTGCACGAGGGTCGAGGCGAAGTAGGCGGGGGTGGCGGGCTTGCTGCTGAGGACCGCGCCGAACGCCTCGCGCCGGGTGCCGCTGCAGTGGGCCGCGCCCTGGCCGGCCGGACCGGAGCCGGGCGGCGGTCCGAGCGGGACGAGGCAGCGCAGCAGGACGGCCGCTTCGGTGAGCCGGTGCTCGCCGCCCACGCGCAGCAGCGGTTCGACGCCGGACCAGGACTCGGTCCAGGCCTTGCGTTCGCTGTCGTCGATGTGGGTGGCGGCGCTCAGTCCGTGGCGTTCGAGCCCGGTGCCGCGGGTGCGGTACGGGTCGAGGTCGTCCAGGGGTACCGGGCCGGTGCCCGGCAGTACGGGGGGCAGCGTGAGCACCGGCAGCCAGCGGGGGTCGGCCGAGGCCATGGTGCCGTCCGGCAGGGCCCGTACCGAAAGGGGCGGCGCACCGGCCGGCCGGATCGTCATTTCGTCGTCGGCGTAGTCGAGTCCGACCGGGCCGGGGCCCGCCCGTACCGCCCCCAGGGTGGGCAGCGAGAGCAGCCCTTCGCGGGAGGTGAGCCGGGCGGTGCAGGGCAGTGCGGCCCGGATCGCGGCGGCCGCGGCGAGGGCGCTCAGGTGGGCCAGGTCGGTGTGGAGTTCCGGGGTCGGGGCGGTGGTGGCGGTGAGGCCGCCCAGGAGCCGCTGCGCCCAGGGGCCGGCCATGGGGTGGAACAGCACGGTGCGCACCGCGGCCCGGTCGGTGCGCTCCGCCGCTTCGAGCAGCGCCCAGTCCTCGCGCAGCCGGTCGAGCAGTGGGGGCGGGCATACGGTCGTGGGGGCGGCGGCCGCCGCCCCCA
>NZ_JAFMPZ010000206.1 GCF_017353455.1 Streptomyces laculatispora | reverse complement strand
GGGCCCGAGGGACCGGCGGGGGCCTGGGCCTGCTGGTGCTGCGCGCCGGCGCGGGAGGAGGAGCGCGCGGGTCCTCGCTGGTCGCCCCGGCCGCGGGCCCACTGGGCGAGCTGGTTGACCCGGTGCACGACGTACTCCTGGTCCAGGATGCCGACGAAGCCGGCCAGCTGGACGGCGACCTCGCGCTGCACGCTGCCCGTCTTGATCTTGGCGACGACGGGGGCGGCCTCGTCGAGCGCGGCGGCGCGGCCCGCCGGGGTCTCCAGGTCGTAGCGGCCGACGATCTGGCGGAGGGCGAACTCGAAGAGCGGGGTGCGGGGTTCGACCAGGTCGCGGACGGCCTCGTCGCCCTTGGCCAGCCGCAGATCGCACGGGTCCATGTTGTCCGGGGCGATCGCGATGTAGGTCTCAGCGGCGAATTTCTGGTCGTCCTCGAAGGCGCGCAGGGCGGCCTTCTGGCCTGCCGCGTCACCGTCGAAGGTGAAGATCACCCGGGCGCTGCCGTTGTCCATCAGGAGCCGGCGCAGGATCTTGATGTGGTCGCCGCCGAACGCCGTGCCGCAGGTGGCGATGGCGGTGGTGATCCCGGCGAGGTGGCAGGCCATCACGTCGGTGTAGCCCTCGACGACGACGGCTCGGCTGGCCTTCGCGATGTCCTTCTTGGCCAGGTCGATGCCGTAGAGCACCTGGGACTTCTTGTAGATCGCGGTCTCGGGGGTGTTGAGGTACTTCGGGCCGTTGTCGTCGTCGCGCAGTTTGCGGGCGCCGAAGCCGACGATGTCGCCCGCGGTGTCGCTGATCGGCCACATCAGCCGGCCGCGGAAGCGGTCGATGGGGCCGCGCCTGCCGTCCTGGGAGATGCCGGAGGCGATCAGCTCCTTGTCGCTGAAGCCCTTGCCGCGCAGATAGCGGGTGAGGTGGTCCCAGCCGGCCGGGCTGTAGCCGACGCCGAAGTGGGCGGCGGCGGCCTGGTCGAAGCCGCGCTCGGCGAGGAACTTGCGGCCGATCTCGGCCTCGGGGCCGTCCAGCTGTTCGACGTAGAACTGGGCGGCCGCCTTGTGCGCCTCGACCAGCCTGATCCGCTCACCGCGCTGGTGGGAGGGGTTGTACCCGCCCTCCTCGTACCGCAGGGTGATGCCGGCCTTGGCGGCGAGCCGCTCGACCACCTCGGAGAACTGGAGGTGGTCGATCTTCATCACGAAGGCGATCGTGTCGCCGCCCTCCTGGCACCCGAAGCAGTGGAAGAGACCCTTGCTCGGACTGACCTGGAAGGAGGGGGACTTCTCGTCATGGAAGGGGCACAGGCCCTTGAGGTTTCCACCGCCCGCGTTGCGCAGCTGGAGGTACTCGGAAACGACGGCGTCGATCGGGACCGCGTCCCGGACCGCCTTCACGTCGTCGTCATTGATCCTGCCTGCCACGGGTGAAGTCTACGGGTGGGCGGTGACAGCCATGGTGCGGGCGGGGTGTGATGCGGGCCGCCGGCGGTGTCCGGGTCCGCCCGTGCCGGGGCCTGCCGGGCTCCGGCACGGGGCGGTCCGGATCGCTCAGATCAGTGACTCCAGCGGCACCGACGGATCGGCCAGCGCGTCCGGGTCGACCGGCTGACCTGCCTTGATCAGCTCCTGGACGGTGTCGGTGACGTCCCACACGTTCACGTTCATCCCGGCGAGCACACGGCCGTCCTTCAGCCAGAAGGCGATGAACTCGCGCTTGCCCGCGTCGCCGCGGATCACCACCTGGTCGTAGCTGCCGGGCGGTGCCCAGCCCGAGTACTCCAGACCGAGGTCGTACTGGTCGGAGAAGAAGTACGGCACCCGGTCGTAGGAGACGTCCTGGCCGAGCATGGCGCGGGCCGCCGCCGGGCCGCCGTTCAGCGCGTTGGCCCAGTGCTCCACGCGCAGCCGGGTGCCGAGCCCCGGATGGGCCACGCTGGCCACGTCACCGGCGGCGTAGATGTGCGGGTCGCTGGTGCGCAGGGAGGCGTCCACGGCGATGCCGCCGCCCTGGGCGCGGGGGGCGATGTCGAGGCCGGCCGCCTCGGCGAGGGCGGAGCGCGGGGCGGCCCCGATCGCGGCGAGGACGTCGTGGGCGGGGTGCTCCTCGCCGTCGTCGGTGCGGACCGCGAGCACCATGCCGTCCTGGCCGACGATCTCGGTGAGCCGGCCGCCGAAGTGGAAGCGGACGCCGTGGTCGCTGTGCAGATCGGTGAAGATCTGGCCGAGCTCGGGGCCGATGACCCGGTGCAGCGGGGTCGCCTCCGATTCGACGACGGTGACCTCGGCGCCGTATCCGCGGGCCGCCGCCGCGACCTCCAGGCCGATCCAGCCGGCTCCGGCGATCACCAGATGGCCGTTGTCGCGGCCGAGCGCGGCCAGTACGTTGCGCAGCCGGTCGGAGTGGGCGAGGCGGCGCAGATGGTGGACGCCCGCCAGGTCGGTGCCGGGGATGTCGAGGCGGCGCGGCTCGGCGCCGGTGGCCAGGAGCAGCTTGTCGTAGTGGATGACGGTGCCGTCGCCGAGCTCCACGGAACGGGCGTCGCGGTTCAGCACGGTGACGGGCTGGCCCAGGTGGAGCTCGATGTCGGCCCCCGCGTACCAGGCCGTCTCGTGGACGAAGACGCTGTCGCGTTCCTCCTTGCCGGCCAGGTACCCCTTGGAGAGCGGTGGGCGTTCGTACGGATGGTCGCGCTCATCGCCGATCAGGATGACCCGGCCGCTGAAACCCGCCGAGCGGAGCGTCTCCGCCGCCTTCGCTCCGGCCAGTCCTCCGCCGACAATGACGAACGTCCGATGTGCGTCGACCACTTGATGCCTCCTCGGTGCTTGCTGCGCGGCGCCAACTGCGAGCGTCCCGCACGCAGCGTGATGGCGAAAGAGGGTGTGAGCCGATCAGGTCACACCCAGTGGTCATGGGCCGGTCCGCGGACCGGTGCCGCACCACGGGGAACAGGGTGGCAGGTACGTGGCCGGGCCACGCGATACGGGCACCCCGGGCACGTGGCCGGGGCCACGCGGTACGGGCACCCAGCACACCATCTGTCACATGGCCGGACGTCTCCGCCGCGCCCCCATTGCCGCGGGACACGCCACGGCGGGACGCATCCGGGGTGGCCACCGGTGCGGGCAGGGCCGGTCTTCGCCGGCGCCGGAACGGCGCGGAAGGGGTCCGGTGCGGGGTCATCGGCCGGGCACGGTGAGCGAGTGGTGCAGGGTGCGGGCCGACGCGTCGGTCAGGGCGGCGATCTGGTCGACCAGGACGCGCTTGCGGGACCGGTCGTCGGGCGCGGACTCGTACAGCGCCCGCAGCTGCGGCTCCAGCCCCTCCGGCGCGCGGGCGGTCAGCGCCGCGGCCAGTTCGGCGATGACGATCCGCTGGTCGGCGCGGATCGCCTCCTGTTCGGCGCGCTGCATGACGTAGCGGTCGGCGACCGCCTTGAGCACCGCGCATTCGTTGCGCGCCTCGCGGGGTACGACGAGCTCGGCACCGTACCTGCCGAGCCGGCCGGTGCCGTACGCCCGGCGGGTGCCGCTCTCGGCGGCGAGGCAGAACCGGCCGATCAGCTGGCTCGTGGCGTCCTTCAGCCGGGCCTGGGCGACGGCCGAGCCGTCGTAGCCGTGCGGCCACCAGTCCTGGCCGATGAGCCGGTCCAGCGCCTCGGACAGCTCCTGCGGGTCGGTGTCCGCCGGGACGTACCGCCCGATGGCGACCTGCCAGATGTCCTGCCGCTCCGGCTCGGCGTCCAGGCAGTTGGGGTCGATGTGCCCGGCGTGCAGCCCGTCCTCGAAGTCGTGGACGGAGTACGCCACGTCGTCGGACCAGTCCATCACCTGGGCCTCGAAGCACTTGCGGTCCTGCGGGGCGCCCTTGCGGAACCAGTCGAAGACCGGCAGGTCGTCCTCGTAGACCCCGAACTTCGGCGAGCCGGGGTCGGTGGGGTGTGCGCCCCGGGGCCAGGGGTACTTGGTGGCGGCGTCGAGCGCGGCGCGGGTCAGGTTGAGCCCGACGCTGACCAGCTCGCCGGTACGGGGGTCGGGGACGAAGCGCTTCGGTTCGAGCCGGGTCAGCAGGCGCAGCGACTGCGCGTTCCCCTCGAAGCCGCCGCAGTCGGAGGCGAAGTCGTTGAGCGCCTGCTCGCCGTTGTGGCCGAAGGGCGGGTGGCCCATGTCGTGGGAGAGGCAGGCCGTCTCGACGAGGTCGGGATCGCAGCCGAGTGCGGCGCCGAGCTCGCGGCCGACCTGGGCGCATTCCAGGGAGTGGGTGAGCCGGGTCCGGGGGCTGGCGTCCCAGGCGTAGCTGCGGGTGCCGGGGGTGACCACCTGGGTCTTCCCGGCGAGCCGGCGCAGCGCGGCGGAGTGGAGCACTCGGGCGCGGTCGCGCTGGAAAGCCGTACGGCCGGGCCGTTTGTCCGCTTCGGTGTCCCAGCGTTCGGCGTCGGCGGCGCCGTAGGGTGCCGTGTCCGGTTCCTGCGTGCCGTGCGTGTGGTGCGTGCCGTCCATGGGGTCGACATTAATCGGCCGGGCTGACATGAGGGCTCAGGCGGACGCCAGGAAATGTGTGTTCATAGGAGTTTCGCGTGCCGGGACACCGGCCGTCCGTGCCTGGTCGTAGCGGTGCGGCAGCAGCCGGGCCGTCGCCGGGTGGGCGCCGAGCGGGGCTGCGGCGATCCACGGTGCGGCCTGGGCGGCGGCCGAGGCGAAGCGTCCCGGGGCGGTGGGGCCAGGGGGCTCGTGCGGCCCTGCGCGGGCTGGTACCGGCTGCGGTGCATGGGCCGTCGCGTTCCGTTCAGGGAGACGAGGCAGAGCTGGGTGCCGAGCTGCGCGGTGATACGGGTCAGCAGTTGCGCCGTGCTGTCGAGGGGTGGGGACTCCTGAGGGTGTTCCGGTGCCGGCTCCGTCATGAACCGATGGTGCCGGGCTCGGGTTGCCGCGTCGTTGCGTGCCGGTCACGGGTGTCTACCGCAGCGTCACCGCACGGCCCGGGGCTCTGTCGGACGGCGGCCCCGGTCCGGGCCGGTGCCGCCGAGCAGCCGCTCGATGACGTGGGCGACGCCGTCCTCCTCGTTGCTGGCGGTGTGCACCGGTACGGCGGCCGGCACGGCCCGGGTGGGCGTGGGCCATGGCGTAGCCGGTGCCGGCCCGGTCGAGGACGGTGAGGCCGTTGGTCATGTCGCCGAAGGCGATGGCCTCGGCGGCGCGCAGGGTGCGGGGCGAGAGCGTGCCGTCGTCGCGCGGCAGGGTGCCGTCGAGATCTGAGGCGATCAGCCGTGGGAGCAGCATCGGCCGATACTGCCGACGGCCGCCCCGGAGAACCCTTTGGTCGGTCCTGTCGTCAAGACATGAGGGGACAGTTCGGTACGGCACAGGACAGACAGGAACGAGGGCGTTCTCATGCGGCTGAAGCGACGGGGTGCGGGGACGGGCCGGGGCCGGCTGAGGAGAACGGCCGCCCGGCTGCGGCCCCGGCTGCCGCGGACCCGCCGGGCGCGGCGCCGGGCCGTGCAGGGCGTGATGGTCGCCTGTGTGCTGGGCCTGGCACCCGCCACCTGGATGCACTCGGTCGCCGACGCCCGGGTCAGGACGACGGCGGACGCGCCCGTGCGGGAGGTCGCCGTGGTGTTCGGGGCGGGGCTGTGGGACGGGAAGCCGTCCCCGTATCTCGCGAACCGGCTGCGGGCCGCGGCCGAGCTGTACCGGGACAAGAAGGTCAAGGTCGTGCTGGTGACCGGTGACAACAGCCGGGTGGAGTACGACGAGCCGGACGCGATGCGCACGTTCCTGGTCGGGCACGGGGTGCCGGACAGCAGGATCGTCAGCGACTTCGCCGGCTTCGACACCTGGGACTCGTGCGTCCGGGCCAAGAAGATCTTCGGGGTGGACCGGGCCGTGCTGGTGACCCAGGGCTTCCATGTCCGGCGGGCGATCGCGCTCTGCCGGGCGGCGGGGATCGACGCGTACGGCGTCGGGGTCGATGCCGTGCACGACGCGACCTGGTACTACGGCGGGACGCGGGAGATCGCCGCGGCGGGGAAGGCGGCCCTGGACGCGCTGTTCAAGCCCGACCCGCACTTCCTGGGCCCCCGGGAGCCGGGAGTGGAAACGGCGCTCGCGGCGGACGACCGGTGATCACGCCTCATCGCGGCGGCCGGGCCCTCGGCTCCCTCCCGAGGTGACCGGTGCGGTCTCCGCCGACACCCAGCCGAGGTAGCCGGCGCTGCCCCGTACCACCGGGATCGCGATGATCTCCGGGGTGTCGTAGTCGTGCGCCTCCTGGAGATGGGCCTCCAGTTCGTCGTACCGCTCGGCCGTCGTCTTCAGGAGCAGCTGCCACTCCTCGGTGGTCTCGATGGCGTTCTGCCACCGGTAGACCGAGATGACGGGAGCGGAGATCTGTACGCAGGCGGCGAGCCGCGCCTCCACCACGCCCTGCGCCAGCAGCCGGGCCTTCTCCTCACTGTCCGTCGTGGTCAGAACGGTCAGCCATGCGGGCGAAGTCACCTTCGGTCTCCTCGGAGTCGGCAGCGGTCCTCCCCCGATTGTCGGGTGCGGGGCCCGCTGCCGCCCGGTCAGCCGCCGTACGGCCGCACCTCCTTCGCGTCCCGCAGCGCCCGGCCCCACCACACCAGCTGGTCGAGCAGCGACTTCGCGGCGGCGTCGGGACCGGCCGGGTCCCGGTGCCTGCCCTCGTCGTCGAACAGTGCGCCGGCGTTGTGGAAGGAGACGGTGTCGCGGATCGAGACGGCGTGCAGTTCGGCGAAGACCTGCCGCAGGTGCTCGACCGCGCGCAGCCCGCCGGAGACACCTCCGTAGGAGACGAAGGCGACGGGTTTGGCCTGCCATTCGGTGAAGTGCCAGTCGATGAGGTTCTTGAGCGGGGCCGGGTAGGAGTGGTTGTACTCGGGGGTGACGACGACGAAGGCGTCGGCGGCCGCCAACCGGCCCGCGACCTCGGCCAGTCGGTCCCGCAGCTCGGGTCCGGGGCGGTACGAGTGCACGGTCGGGAGGTCGAGTCCGGCGACATCGACCAGGTCGGTCACGACGGCGGGGTGACCGTCGGTACGGGAGAGGAACCAGTCGGCGACGACGGGGGCGAAGCGGCCCTCGCGGTTGCTGGCGAGAATGACCGCGACCTTCAAGGGGGCGTCGCCGGAGGCGGTGGCGGCAGTGGTGGCAACTGCGGCTGCGGCCGTGGATTCAGCTGTGGTGAGGTCCATGGGAAGAGGCTCACGCCTCAACCATGGTTGAGGTCAAGCGCCTGCGACCGCCCCCTCCGCCGGGCGTGTCGGCATACGGTGGAACGCATGACGACTCCAGCAGCCGCACCGGTCCCGTACGCCGAGTTCGACGGACATCCGGCCACCGAGGACGATCTGCGGACCGCCGCCTTCTTCAACTACGGCCATTTCACCGCGATGCAGGTCAGGGAGGGCCGGGTACGCGGGCTCCGGCTGCACCTGGACCGGCTGGACGGCGCGAACCGGGCGCTCTTCGAACTCCCGCTGGACGGCGGACGGGTGCGCGAGCTGATCCGGCACGCCCTGCGGGGCGCGGGGGTCGTGGACGGCTCGGTGCGGGTGCACGGGTTCCTGCCGCCGGGCGCCACCGCGACGACCGTCATGGTGACGGTGCGCGGACCGGCGAGGATGCCCACCGGACCGAAGAGCATGATGTCCGTCCCGTACGCCCGTACCGTGCCGCACCTCAAGCGCCCCGGCGATTTCGGCCAGACGTACTACGGGAACCTCGCCTCCCGAGCGGGCTTCGACGATGCGGTGCTGACCCTGCCGGACGGCTCGGTGACCGAGGGGTCGTTCACCAACATCGGTTTCTGGGACGGCGATTCGGTCGTCTGGCCGCAGGCTCCCGCGCTGCTCGGTATCACCATGGCCCTGCTGGAGCAGGAGTTCCCCGGCATGGGGGTCCGGTCGCGGCACAGTCCGGTGACGCTGGACGGGCTGGGGGCCTACCGGTCGGCCTTCGTCACCAACTCGCAGGGCATGGCGCCGGTCCGGCGGATCGATGACACCGCGTTCACGGTGGACGAGGAGCTGATGAGACGGCTGGAAGCGGCCTACGAGAGGGCGCCCTGGGACACCGTCTGAGACCTCCGCCCCCGACCGGGCCGCGGGACGCCCTCGGCGCACGGCCGGTCAGGGGCGGGACCCCGAGAGGGGACCATGGGCGCATGGAGATCCCCACCGAAGGCCCGCAGTCGCGCATGCAGATCCATATCGAGGGCTCACGCCTGCCCGGCCGTGCCTGCGGGCCGGGCGGCGCCTTCGCCGGCTACGAGAACATCCACGTGGGCGTGCAGCGCAAGGACCGGCCCGGCGAACTCCTCGGGCTGCTCCCCGGGGACGCCCCGTCAGCCTCCTGGACCCTGGACTGCACCGCCATTGCTCCCGCCTCCGCCTCCGCGGACGGTGTCGAAATCAGCGGGCCGTACGTACAGGACAGGCTCGGGGGGCGCTTCGTCTACCTGTCGTGGGGGACAGTCGACGAGAACGGGCTCTTCTCGATGTTCCGGCGGGCCAAGCTGATGTTCGCCGACATCGGGGCGGACACCCTCGAAGCGGCCGCACGCTCCGGGCACCTCACCGCACGGCTGCCGCTCTCCGACGCCAAGGGCCAGCCGCTCTGCGCCCGGGTCCGGCCGCCGGTCATCGAGTGGTCCGCCACCGCCCCGGCATGAGCGCGCTCCCCTGACACACCCCTGCGGACAGGGAGCCGCCCTCATCGGGCCCAGGGGGGGTGGGTCCGATGAGGGCGGCTCCCTGT
>NZ_JAFMPZ010000205.1 GCF_017353455.1 Streptomyces laculatispora | reverse complement strand
CCCGGGCGATTAGCTCAGTGGGAGAGCGCTTCGTTCACACCGAAGAGGTCACTGGTTCGAACCCAGTATCGCCCACCCCGGGAGAGGCCGGTCCGTCAGCAACACCGACGGACCGGTTTCTGCGTGTCCGGCTCCGCGAGCATTCCCGTGGAGCCCCGGGCGCACACCGGCTCACGCGGCGGCGCGCAGCTCCGGACGCAGCGGCCACGCCGGGTCCACCGTCTCCGGCGTGCCGCTCTTGGTGAACCAGGCCTGCAGACCGCGCGCCTGGGCGGCGTGCCACACCGCCTGCAGCGTGTGCAGCTCCGCCGGGGTCAGCCGCTCCAGCCGGGTGGCGAACCGCCGCCCCACCGCCCGGACCAGCTCCAGCGAGGCCGCCGCATCGGCCGCCGCGTCATGCGCCCCGTCCAGCACCACCCCGTACAGCTCGCACAGATCCGTGAGTGTGCGCCGGCCCTTGCGGTAGCGGTCCAGATGCTTGTCGAGCACCCGTGGATCGAGCACGCACAACGGCGTGCTCTCCAGATAGCCGGCCAGCGACGACGCCCGGTGCCGCTTGAGCTCCCGGTCCAGCAGCGTCAGGTCGAACGGCGCGTTCATCACCACCAGCGGCCGGCCGGCCGCACTCTGCTCGGCCAGCGCCCGGGCTATCTCCTCCACCACCGGCGCGGGCCACCGCCCGTTGCGCTGAAGGTGGTCGTCCGTCAGCCCGTGGATCTCCGTCGCCCCCGCGGGCACCGGCACCCCCGGATTCACCAGCCAGCGGGTGACGCGCATCCGCCCGCCGGCACTGTCCTGGACGACGAGGGCGGCCGAAACGATCCGGTCCCCCTCCACGTCCACTCCCGTCGTCTCGGTGTCAAAAGCGGCCAGTGGCCCCTCGTACCAATGAGTCATCCCCGAACTCCTCGCGCCCGAGCGGCAGATGGCGTGATTCCTCTGCCCGGTTCGGTGATACCCGCACCCTTTGCCTGATACGCCGTTTGCGGGCCGCCCGCTGCGGTGACAACACAGATGACGGGGACGGAAGTTGGTAAACCTCCGCGTCCGCCGACCCATTGGCACGGCCCGGAAGGCACACGGAGCCATGGCACTCGCGCAGCCCGAACCAGGGGGTCCTTCCCGTGCCGGAGGTCACGGGGGAGGGCTGTTGCCCCAGCGGATCGCACCGCTGCGCGGCACTCTCGCCACCACCGCCTGCATGGAGACCCTCCAGGTGGGCTACTTGCACGCGGTCGCCGCCGCGGCGGGGTGCTCCCTGTCACAGCCCTTCCCCGACAACGGCATCGACTGGCACGTCAGCCACGGCGCCCCCGGCCATGTCGTCGACGACGAGGTGACCATCAAGGTCCAGCTGAAATGCACCTACCAGATACCGGCCCGCCCGCCCGGCGCGACGTTCGCCTTCACGCTCGACAACGCACACCTCGTGAAGCTCGCCCGGACCCCCGTGTCGGTGCACAAGATCCTGGTCGTGATGCTCGTGCCCCGGAGCCAGGACGACTGGCTGAGGGCCGGACACGACCGCCTCGACCTGCGCCACTGCTGTTACTGGACCAATCTGGCCGGCCACCCGGTGACCGGCCGGCACCGGACCACCGTGCGGATCCCGACCTCGCGCATCTTCGACGACCGAGCGCTCTGCGAGATCATGACCCGTGGGCAGGAGGGAGACCCTGATGCACCGGCCGATGGACGAGTCCGCCAACGAAGAGATCCCGTCAGTCGTACGACCCCACACCATCGAGCCGCCCGGGCTCCGGTCCACCGGATCGCCGGCCGCCGGGAACCTGCCCGACCCTGCCCGGGTGGACCCCGCGGTACTCGCCGCCCTGCTCGCCCGCCACGGCTGGCGGCGGCGCGGCGGGGCCGCCGGACGCTACAGCCGCTGGACCCCGTCCGGACCGCCCGGCGGCTCCACCAGCCTGCTCGTACCCGACACCGGAGCCTTTCCCGACAGCGAGGACCTGCTGGGTGAGGCGCTGACCGCGCTGGCCCGCAGCGCGGCCCCCTCGGCCCGCGACGTCCTCGTCTCCCTCGCCGTCCCCAGCGACGAGATCCGCTGGTGGCGCGAGGCCCCCGAACCGGCCGCCGGAACCGCCGGCGCGGCCAGCTGGACCGGCGCCGAGCAGCTGCACGGCGCGGCCCGGCAGATCCTGCTCGCCGGCGCCCTCGCCGTCCGCGGCCGGGCCGGCTACCACGGTGCCCGCCACCGGCGGCGTGCCCTCGCGGCCCTCGACGGCATCCTCGTCGGACCCGCACCCGGCGGCCGCGACCTCACCGCGTTCGTGCCCGTCGAGGCCGGGCGCCCCGTGGCGGTACGGCTCCACCACGCCCTGCACGCCACCCGGGAGGCCGTGGACTACCAGCGGGCCACCGGCGGCATGGAGGCCTTCGACAGCGCCGTCGCGGCGGGCGTCAGCCGCGAGCTGACCGAGGCCGTCGTCGCACTCGTCCGCGGTTCCGAGGGCGCCGGGATCGCGCTGGAGTGGGCGCCCGCCGCGGGCACCCCCGACGGCTGTCCGTCGCGCCCCGAACCGGTGGAGTTCTCCCCGGGCGACCTGCCCGCACTGCGCCTGGCGGGCGCCCGCTATCTCCGGGACGAACCCGCGGTCACGGTGGGGATCACCGGCGCCGTCGTACGCCTGCGCCGCTCGGGGCCGCGCGGAGCCGGAATCGTACGGCTGCGGGTGCTGGCGGGTGCCGAGGTCCCGCACGTGCGGCTGGAGCTCGACGAGGAGGCGTACCGGATCGCGGGCCACGCCCATCTGGTCGGGCTGCCGGTGCGGGTGGAGGGAAGGCTGGAGAGCCGGGGCGGCTTCCGTCGGCTGACCAGGACCTCTCAGGTGGTTCCCGTGCAGGTCGACGACGCGGAGCGGGACCGGCTGATGAAGTCGCTCCAGGAGAACGTCGACTATTTCGAGGAGGCCTGCACGGGGGAGTAGCCGGGCGGAGGCCGCCGAATCCGGCCCTTTCGCTAAGAGGGGTGTCGGCTCGGTACGATTCCTCTTGCGCGCGCAGGAGGAATGCGCCGCACCCCCTGAGTCAGGAGAGACCGGTGTCAGACGTCCGTGTGATCATCCAGCGCGATTCCGAGCGGGAAGAACGCGTGGTGACGACGGGCACTACGGCAGCCGAGCTCTTCCCCGGCGAGCGCACCGTCGTCGCCGCCCGCATCGCCGGTGAGCTGAAGGACCTCGCGTACGTGGTCGCCGACGGCGAGACCGTCGAGCCCGTGCTGATCTCCTCCGAGGACGGCCTCAACATCCTCCGGCACTCCACCGCGCACGTCATGGCGCAGGCCGTGCAGGAGCTTCACCCCGAGGCCAAGCTCGGCATCGGCCCCCCGGTCAAGGACGGCTTCTACTACGACTTCGACGTCGAGACGCCGTTCACGCCCGAGGACCTCAAGGCCATCGAGAAGAAGATGCAGGAGATCCAGAAGCGGGGCCAGAAGTTCTCCCGCCGGGTCGTCACGGACGAGGCGGCCCGCGAGGAGCTGGCCGACGAGCCGTACAAGCTGGAGCTCATCGGCATCAAGGGCTCCGCCTCCACGGACGACGGCGCGGACGTCGAGGTGGGCGGCGGCGAGCTGACCATCTACGACAACCTCGACCCGAAGACCGGGGACCTCTGCTGGAAGGACCTCTGCCGGGGCCCGCACCTGCCGACCACCCGTTTCATCCCGGCGTTCAAGCTGATGCGCAACGCGGCCGCCTACTGGCGCGGCAGCGAGAAGAACCCGATGCTCCAGCGCATCTACGGCACCGCCTGGCCCACCAAGGACGAGCTGAAGGCGCACCTGGAGTTCCTGGAGGAGGCCGCCAAGCGCGACCACCGCAAGCTCGGCAGCGAGCTGGACCTCTTCTCCTTCCCGGACGAGATCGGCCCCGGCCTCGCCGTCTTCCACCCCAAGGGCGGCGTCATCCGCCGGGCCATGGAGGACTACTCGCGGCGCCGCCACGAGGAGGAGGGCTACGAGTTCGTCTACTCGCCGCACGCCACGAAGGGCAAGCTCTTCGAGAAGTCCGGCCACCTGGACTGGTACGCCGACGGCATGTACCCGCCGATGCAGCTCGACGACGGGGTGGACTACTACCTCAAGCCGATGAACTGCCCGATGCACAACCTGATCTTCGACGCCCGTGGCCGTTCCTACCGTGAACTGCCGCTTCGTCTCTTCGAGTTCGGCACGGTCTACCGGTACGAGAAGTCGGGCGTCGTGCACGGCCTGACCCGTTCGCGCGGCTTCACGCAGGACGACGCGCACATCTACTGCACCAAGGAGCAGATGGCCGAGGAGCTGGACCGGACGCTCACCTTCGTCCTGAACCTGCTCCGCGACTACGGGCTGACCGACTTCTACCTGGAGCTCTCCACCAAGGACCCGGAGAAGTTCGTCGGCTCGGACGAGGCGTGGGAGGAGTCCACCGAGACGCTGCGCCTGGTCGCCGAGAAGCAGGGCCTCCCGCTGGTCCCGGACCCGGGCGGCGCCGCGTTCTACGGCCCTAAGATCTCGGTGCAGTGCAAGGACGCCATCGGCCGGACCTGGCAGATGTCGACCGTGCAGCTCGACTTCAACCTGCCGGAGCGCTTCGACCTGGAGTACACCGGCCCCGACGGCACCAAGCAGCGCCCGGTCATGATCCACCGCGCCCTGTTCGGCTCCATCGAGCGCTTCTTCGCGGTGCTGCTCGAGCACTACGCGGGTGCGTTCCCGGTGTGGCTGGCCCCGGTCCAGGCGGTCGGCATCCCGATCGGCGACGCGCACATCCCGTACCTCCAGGAGTTCGCCGCCAAGGCCCGTAAGCAGGGGCTGCGGGTCGACGTGGACGCCTCGTCGGACCGGATGCAGAAGAAGATCCGCAACCAGCAGCGGGCCAAGGTGCCGTTCATGATCATCGCGGGCGACGAGGACATGGCCAACGGTGCCGTCTCCTTCCGCTACCGCGACGGTTCGCAGGAGAACGGCATCCCGGTCGAGGACGCCCTCGCCAAGATCGCCAAGGCCGTCGAGGACCGCGTCCAGGTCTGATCGGTCACGAGAAGGGGCCTCCGGCGAGCTATCCGCTCGCCGGAGGCCCCTTCTCGTCCTCCCGCCGGAATGCCTGGATCAGCCACGACGAGGACGAACCCGTCACCGCTCCCAGCAGCGCCAGCCCGCAGGCCATCAGACCCGCTGCCACGACCCGGCCGAGAGGCGTCACCGGTACGGCATCCCCGTACCCCACCGTCGTGAGCGTCGCGCACGCCCACCAGACCGCGTCGCCGAAGGTCCGGATCGAGGCGCCCGGGGCTCCGTGCTCCAGGTGGTAGACCGCGAGGGCTGCCGAAAAGCCCAGCAGCAGGGACGTCATGCCCGCGTACGACATCACGCGTGCGTACAGGCTCAGCCGGGGCTCGTCGCGGCGTTTCTGGATGGCCGTGTAGACCTTCACCACACGCAGCGGCCGCAGCAGCGGCAGGACGAGTACCAGTGTGTCCAGCCAGTGCACCCGGACGAAGCGGTGTCCCAGGCCGCTGAGCCGGATTCTGACGGCGTAGTCGATGACGAAGAGCAGCCACATGGCGCCGACCAGGGCGAGGGCGATGTCGCGCCAGAGTTCGGCGTCGTGCGGGGCGAGGACGCGGGTCGCGTAGCCGAGCAGGAACAGCAGCGAGGCGACGAAGAGCGGTGCCTCGGCGCGCTGCTCCCATCGGGTCAGAGCGGGAGTGGACTGGGCCGTGGTGCGGTCGCTCATTGGTCAAGCATCGCGGTGCGGGAACGGGTCCGGCCCCGGCGACACGCGCCGCACGGGGTAAGCAATATGCTGATCCGCATGACGAGTGAGCCGGAGCAGCAGATCGGAGTGGGGACGCCCGACGCGTTCCAGCGCCTGTGGACGCCCCACCGGATGGCGTACATCCAGGGCGAGAACAAGCCGACCGGTCCGGAGGCCGGCGACGGCTGTCCGTTCTGTGCGATTCCGTCGATGTCGGACGAGGACGGGCTCGTCGTCGCGCGCGGCGAGAAGGTCTACGCCGTGCTGAATCTGTACCCGTACAACGGTGGGCATCTGATGGTGGTGCCCTACCGGCACGTCGCGGACTACACCGAGCTGGACGGTCCGGAGACGGTGGAGCTCGCCGATTTCACCAAGCGTGCGATGACCGCGCTGCGTGCGGCGTCGGGGGCGCACGGATTCAACATCGGTATGAACCAGGGTGCGGTCGCCGGCGCCGGTATCGCCGCTCATCTGCACCAGCATCTGGTGCCCCGCTGGGGCGGTGACACCAACTTCATGCCGGTGGTGGGCCACACCAAGGTGCTGCCGCAGCTGCTGGCGGACACCCGGAAGATGCTGGCCGACGCCTGGCCCGTCTGATCCGACGTCCCTCCCCGGCTTGCCGCGCAGGGCGCCCCGGCCCCCCGGGGCGCCCTGCGCGTGTTCGCGCGGGTGGCGTCTACGCGTCGTACAGGTCGGCCTTGCGCGGGGTCGGGTCCTGGACGGCTCCGCTCAGTATCGACGAGCGGTTGCCGAAGCGTTCGGTGTCGACGCCGTTCTCGTCGAGCACCTTGATGACGGCGTTGTGCACCACGCGCAGGACGGGCGTGGCCGCACGCATCGCGTCGTCCGCCATGAAGCGGTGGCGCCACGGCTTCTCGGCCCAGGCGTGCCGCAGCCCGAACGGTTCCGGCAGCGCGATCTTGCCGCCGAGGTAGTCGAGCAGCGGCGGGTACCAGGTGAACGGGGCGCGCAGGGCGAGGCGGACGACCTCGCTGGACTCGACCAGCGCCAGCGTTATGTTGCGGGTCTCCCAGAACTTGACGGTCTTGTTGACCGTCTTCGTCTTGGCTGCGGGTTTGCTGGTGAAGAGGGAGTGGACCGGGCCGAGCGCGTGTCCGGTGACCTCGATGCGCAAGGTCTCGAAGAGCACGGTGACGGTGATCATCATGGTGATGACCAGCTGGCCGTCCCAGAGGGTGAACTGGACGCCGAGGTAGTGGCGGTCGCCGCCGCCGAACTGCTGGTGGTTGCAGATCCGCTGTATCTCGTGCGGCTTCACCTGGAAGGTGGCGACGTCCTCGCCCTCCGGGCGGGAGACCGATCCGGCGTTCTCGCCGACGGGCGACACGATCCAGTGCGTGACCGAGGGCTTGGGGAAGCCGCCCGTGTTCAGCGGGCCGCGTTCCAGCATCTTGAGCTGGTCGTGGATGACGCGTACCAGGTCCCAGCTGCGGAACTGGTGGAACTCCTTGCCGGGATCCTTGGAGACGAGGTCCTCGGCGAGCTGCCAGCTGCCCCAGCGGGTGCCCATGCCGAGGATGCCCTTGGGGCCGGCGTAGAAGACGGAGTTGGACTGCTGTTCGGCCGAGAGCTTCTCCAGGCCCTGACGGAGTGCCTCGCGGGCGGTCTCGCTCGGGTTCTTCGGTACGGCTTCGGGGATCTTGGCGACGACACCGCCGCCGGAGAGGAGCCCTTCCCAGCGGACGCGCATGTCCTGGGCGGAGGCCTCGGCGATCCGCCTGGCGATCAGCCAGCCGATGACGGGGGCGACGGCCATCGCGCGTACGTAGAGCCCCAGGAAGCCGTTGAGGGGCATTTTGATCAGGAGGAACACCGCGGCGATCCCGATGATCGGCAACAGGGCGTTGCCGAGGGCGGAGAGCCCCTTGTCCTTGGTCCTGGTGAGGCCGTCGCGCAGCCGGAACACGATGATCCACAGCAGCATTCCGGGCAGGAAGAGGAAGCCGAACAGGGCGGTCACGACGGTGAGCTTGGTGTCGCGCGCCTTGCGGAGCCGGGACGCGGACAGGCAGTGCTCGACGACGGTCTGCGGATCGCTGCCGAAGGACTGGATGAGCGCACCGCGGGCGCCGCCCAGCGTGCGTTCCTGAACCGCGCGGGAGAAGGCCTCGCCGAGGTTGGGTTTGAAGTAGTCGGACTTGAAGAGCTTGGACCGGCCTGCCTTCACCTCGGACTTGTGCCACTCGCTGTTCGCCTTGAGGATCTCGTCCACCGGGCTGTCGCGGTACGCGGCAGAGGCGAGGGCGTTGGTCGCCACCGCCGCTCCCGCTGCTCCCTGGAGTGGAATCTGCGCTCCGGGAGAGAAATCGAATCCGTCGTTGGCCACTGTCGCCCCCACTCGCCCGTCAAGGAACCGCTCCTGCGGGTGTTTCCCAACTGCCGTGCCCGGCACACTTTCTGAGCTGGGACCACAGCGTATCGTCCGGATCGATATGCTGTCCGGCCCTGTGGACAACCGCTGGGGGCGGCGGCCCTACGTGCCGTTCGTGCCGTTGTGCTGTTGCTCGCGCATACGGTCCGAGAGGTGTGCGGGCATGGCCTCGTGGCGGGCGTAGGAGCGGTCGAAGCGGCCGGTGCCGTGGGACAGGGAGCGCAGGTCGACCGCGTACCGGCCGATCTCCAGCTCCGGCACCTCGGCCCGTACGAGGGTGCGTCCGGGCCCGGACTGCTCGGTGCCGACCACCCGGCCGCGGCGGCCCGAGAGATCGCTCATCACCGGACCGACGCACTCGTCGGGGACGAGGACGCGGATCTCGGCGACGGGTTCGAGGAGCTGGATGCGGGTGTCCGCGGCCGCTTCGCGCAGGGCCAGGGCGCCGGCGGTCTGGAAGGCGGCGTCGGAGGAGTCCACGGAGTGGGACTTCCCGTCCCGCAGGGTGACCCGCAGGTCGACGAGCGGGTGTCCGGTGGCGACGCCGCGGGCGGCCTGCGTGCGGACGCCCTTCTCGACGGACGGGATGAACTGGCGCGGTACCGATCCGCCGACGACCTTGTCGATGAACTCGATGCCGGACCCCGGTGGCAGCGGCTCGACGTCGATCTCGCAGATGGCGTACTGACCGTGGCCGCCGGACTGTTTGACGTGCCGGCCGCGTCCGGTGGACGGGCCCGCGAACGTCTCGCGCAGGGCGACGCGGTGGGGGACGGCGTCGACCTGGACCGCGTACCGGCTGCGCAGCCGGTCGA
>NZ_JAFMPZ010000566.1 GCF_017353455.1 Streptomyces laculatispora | reverse complement strand
GGCCGGACTACAGCCGGAGGGCACGAACGCCGATCTGCCCTGGCTCCGCTGACCCACCGCGCACCGCACGCACCTCTGCCCCGGTTCCGTTCGGCGGAACCGGGGCAGAGGTGCGTGTGCGGCTCTGGATGGCTCAGTGAGCGACGACCGGGATCTTGAACTCGTCCTCGACACCGTCGGCGGAGCCGGAGCCGGAGCCGGTACCACCGGACGTCGTGATCGACGAGGGACGGCCGGCGTTGATGAAGGTCACCGCGATCGCGGAGGCCACCACCAGGATGCCGACGGCCCACCAGATGGCGCCGGTGAAGCCGTGCACCATCGACTGGAGCTTCAGCAGCTCCGGGTCGGTGGCACCGAGCGCGGCGTGCGAGGTGGCGTACGCCGTGGCGGCCGAGGCGGCGATGGTGTTGAGCAGCGCCGTACCGATCGCACCACCGACCTGCTGCGAGGTGTTGACCATCGCGGAGGCGACACCCGCGTCACGCGGCTCGATACCGTGCGTGGCCAGCGACATGGCGGGCATGAACGCCGTACCCATGCCCAGACCCAGCAGGAGCTGCCCCGGCAGGATGACCGCCGCGTAGGACGAGTCGATCTCCAGCTGCGTGAGCAGCAGCATGCCGATGGCGGCGGTCAGGAAGCCGGGGCCCATCAGCATGCGGGCCGGGACCCGGGTCATCAGCCGGGCGCCGATCTGCGTCGAACCGGTGATCATTCCCGCGATCATCGGGAGGAAGGCGAAACCGGTCTTGATCGGCGAGAAGCCCTGGACGACCTGCAGGTAGTACGTGAGGAAGAGGAACAGGCCGAACATCGCGATGATGGCCAGGCCCAGCGAGAGGTAGACACCACCGCGGTTGCGGTCCATCACGACGCGCAGCGGGAGCAGCGGCGACTTGACCCTGGACTCGGTCAGGACGAAGGCCAGCAGCAGCACGGCGGAGGCGACGAACGTGCCGATGGTCAGCGAGTCCGACCAGCCGCTGGACTCGGCGCGGGTGAATCCGTACACCAGCGAGACCAGACCCAGCGCGGACAGGACGACGCCCGGAATGTCGAGCGAGGAACGGTTGCGGCTGCCGACCGGCTCTCGGATCACGAAGTACGCGCCGACGGCGGCGACGATCGCGAACGGGATGTTGACGAAGAAGGTCCAGCGCCAGTTCAGCGTCTGGGTGAGGAAGCCGCCGAGGATCAGGCCGACGGCGCCACCACCACCGGCGATCGCACCGTAGATGCCGAACGCCTTGGCGCGCTCCTTGGCGTCGGTGAACATCACCGCGAGCAGCGAGAGCGCCGCAGGGGCGAGCAGGGCGCCGAACACACCCTGGAGTGCGCGCGAGCCGAAGAGCATGCCCTGGTTCTGCGCCGCTCCGCCGAGCGCCGAGGCCAGGGCGAAGCCGATCAGACCGACGACGAAGGTGCGCTTACGGCCCCAGAGGTCGGCGATCCGGCCTCCGAAGAGCAGCAGTCCACCGAAGGCGAGGGCGTAGGCCGTGATGACCCACTGCTTGTTGGCATCTGTGATGCCCAGGTCCGTCTGAGCGTGCGGCAGCGCGATGTTCACGATCGTGGCATCGAGCACGACCATCAGCTGAGCGAGCGCGATGAACGCCAGCGCCTTCCAGCGACTCGGATCAGGGAGTCGGATATCAGGTGTTTTTGACATGGGAGTAGCCACCTAAGAGCGCGCTCGGGCGCGCGAAGTCGTGAACCGTGAAAGCGGTCGTGAACCGTGGATGCGGAGGAGAAGCTCGGTGAGGGCCTGGGCCAGGCGCGGACCGGGCGTGGACCGGGCGTGGGTCTGGCGTGGGTCGGGACGAAAGGGGTGGTCGAGGCGCGGTGGACGCGCGGCCGGGCAGCCGTCTCAGGAGCCCGGCGCGATGGTCATGTCCGGCGCCGCAGATCCTCCAAGGTCGCCGCCGTTCCAGTCAGTCGGGACCGGGCCGGGGCCTCCAGTCCGTCCAGGAACAGCTGGATGTGGCGGTGGGTGAACCGGTCGATGTTCATACGGGCGATGCCTGGCAGCGGCCGGGTGAGCTGGGAGAGGGCGACCAGTACGTCACCGACGGCGATGTCGGTACGCAGGCGCCCCGCGGACATGGCACGCGCGACGAGTCCTTCGACGGCCTCTTCGAGGCGTCGCCGCTCGGCGAGCAGTTCGGGATGGTCCTTGTCGAAGCCGCCGGACAGCATCGGGCACAGCGCACCGATCCGTTCGTCGGCCGCCGCGTGCACGAAGCGACTGAGCGCAATGAAGGGGTCTCCCTCATCGTTCGCGGCTTCCTCGGCGCGATCGGTGGTGCGAGAGGTGACCGCGAGGACGACCTCATGGGTCAGCGCGGCCCGGTCGGGGAAGTTCCGGTAGAGCGTGGCGTTGCCGACGCCCGCGCGGCGGGCGACCTCGTCGAGCGGCACATCCGGCCCGAACTCGACGAACATCTCGCGCGCGGCCGTCACGATCCGCTCCCGGTTGCGCAGCGCGTCAGCCCGCGGGCGCGGCGTACGCGGCTGCGCGGTTCCGGCGGCGGTACGGGCGACGGTGTCCACGACGGCGCTCCTTCTCTTCCTGGCCTTCCGGCCGACCTTCCGACTGCTCTTGCGGTCCGTGCTGTTCGTGCGTGCGTTACTCGGGCGGCCCCTCCGCGTAACCGGGGAGCGTTTCCCCGCTTCGCAGGGACACAGGTTCAAACGGGGAAAGGATCCCCGGTTATTTCCCGACCTAATGTGACCTGAGTCACATCGCCTTGAAGCGGGGAAATCCCACCCCTTCGGCGCACCCAACGCGCGGCGCCGTACCACCCGTCACAGGCTGATCGGCAGAGCGCAGCCAGGGTCGGCCGGCTGCCGCGGCCCCGAAGGCGGCTTCATGCAGCAGCCCCGCCACCGGATACGCAAGCACCGTCACCCGGTCGCCCTTGGCGCGGCAACAGCCCTGGTCATCGCGGCGCTGGCCTCGGCCAGCAACACGCTCCCCCTTCCCAGCCGGGCCTCCGCCGGTCCGGTGTCCAGCACCGGACCGGCCGGGCTCGGCCCGTGCCGGATCTCGTCGACCATGGGTGTACAGATGTCGGAGGGCATGCCGACACAGCCGGGCTACGCCCGCTCCACCGGTCAGATCCACGCGCTCAATCTGATGGTCGACTTCCCGGACGCGCCGGGGAAGGAGCCGGCCATGGACCGGCTCGCCGAATTCTTCCCGCAGACCACCGACTGGTTCCGCACCAGTTCGTACGGGCGGCTCACCTACGTGCCGGAGGCCCCGGTGAAGTCCTGGCTGCGGATGCCGCTGCCGTTCTCGGGATACGGGATCGAGCGCGGATCACCGTACGAACCGGGCTACCGCCACCTCGTCCAGGACATAGTCGCCGCCGCCGACCCGAAGGTGGACTTCAGCGCGTACGACCTGGTCAACATTCTCGTCAGCCCGAACGCCGGACCCTCCGCCCTGGACACCGTGCTGTCCGTGACCTTCTCGGGCAACAACGACGCCCCGTACGCGGACGGCGTGCCGCTCGCCAACACATCCTTCGTCTACAGCCGGCAGGACGACGGCTCGGGGTCGTACGCCCAGAACGGATACCGCGTCCTCCCGCACGAGAACGGCCACGTCTTCGGCCTGCCCGACCTCTACACGATGCAGGGCGGCGGCTCCGTCGGGCACTGGGACATCATGTCCGAGGACTGGGGCGCCAACAACGACATGCTGGGCTGGCACAAGTGGAAGCTCGGCTGGCTGGACAACAGCCAGATCAGCTGCGCCTCCGGGACCGGCACCAGCGACCACGTCCTCGAGCCGCTGGCCACCCGCGGCGGCCCGAAGCTGGCGTTCGTGCCGCTGACCGCGGAGTCCGGCTTTGCGGTGGAGGTACGGACCCAGTCAGGCAACGATCAAGCGGTCTGCCGCCCCGGCGTACTGATCTACAAGGTGAGCTCGGACGTCGACACCGGCCAGGGGCCCATCTCCGTCGCGGACAGCACCAAGGACAGCAGCGGCTGCACCCGGCTGCCCAATGTGCACGCCGAACTCTCCGACGCCCCGTTCCAGCCCGGCCAGACCTTCACCGACCAGGCCAGCGGGATACGCATATCGGTGGTCGACAAGGAGGCCAAGGGGAACTACCGGGTACGAGTCACTCGCCCCTGACCGCCCGCGCCTCCCGCACCTCCCGCTCGACCGGCCCGCGCAGCTCCCGCTTGAGGATCTTTCCGGTGGCGTTGCGGGGCAATGGCTCCCCGGACACCAGCACATGCGCCGGGACCTTGAACGCGGCCAGGCTCCGCCTCACATGGGCCCGCAGATCCTCGGTCGTGGCGACGGCACCGGGGCGGAGCCGGACGACCGCGGCGACCTCCTCGCCCAGCACCGGGTGGGCCACCCCCAAAACCGCCGCGTCCTCGACATCCGGGTGGTCGTGCAGCACGCCCTCGACCTCGACGCAGTACACGTTCTCACCGCCGCGGATCACCATGTCCTTGAGCCGGTCGACAACGCTGACCCGCCCTTCGTGGACCACCGCCAGGTCTCCGGTACGGAACCAGCCACCGCTGAACGCCTGCGCCGTCGCCGCCTCGTCCCGCCAGTAGCCCCGGACCAGCGCCTGGCCGCGCAGCCACAACTCGCCGACCTCCCCCTCGGGCAGCACTTCCCCCGCCGGACCGGCGATGCGCACCTCCGTGGTGGGGGTCGGGCGGCCGACACTGCCCGGGTGCAGCCGGTAGTCCGCGCCGAAATTCGCCATGACTCCACCACTGGTCTCGGTCAGCCCGTACCCGTTGCGCGGCTCGATCCGCTCGCCGTAGCGGGCGGTCAGCCGAGCGACCAGATCCGGCGGGGCGGCGGCCCCGCCCGTGTTGAGCATCTGGAGGCTCTCCAGACCGTCTCCCTCCCGGGTGGCCGCGGCGAGCAGCTGAAGCGCGGTGGCCGGCACTCCGGCGTAGTGCGTCACCCCGTGCTCACGGATCAGCCGCAGCGCTTCCTCCGCGTCCCACTTGCGCATCAGGACGAGTGCGCCACCCGCCGACATCGCGGCGTAGAAGCTGGTGAACGCGGCGACGTGGAAGAACGGGAACGTCAGCAGCGAGACCGGCGCCGGCCCCTGTCCCGGGATGACACCCCGGCTGAGCGCGGAGGCCGCCGCGTGGAACCGCGGATTGCGCGCGGCACCCGCCTGGGCGAGCTGTGTGGCGACGGCGCCCTTGGGCCTGCCGGTGGTGCCGGAGGTGTAGAT
>NZ_JAFMPZ010000204.1 GCF_017353455.1 Streptomyces laculatispora | reverse complement strand
CGAGACGACGAACACCACCGCGGCCCCGAGCGCCGAGCGCTTCCAGCCGCGGATCCGGGTGCCGTGCGTGGTCGCCTGCGAGAACTCGTCGCCCCCGGCCCCGGGGGCCGTCGCGAGCTGCCGGGTCCCGTCGAGCGACTTGATCAGCTGCGTCCGACCGGGGTCGTCGGTCGCCCTGCGCAGGACGGTGGTGGCGTCCACGGCGCGCAGGACCGTGGTGGCGTCCGCCTCCTCGGGCGCGGTCGCCGCGTCCACCCGGCGCAGGACCGTCGTGGCGTCCATCGCGCGCGGCACCGCGGCGGCGTCGGCGGACCCTTCGGCCTCCCGCAGGGCGATCCGCGTCTCGGGGGTCCCCCACGTCCCGTCCGCGTCACCGGCATCACGCTTCTGGCGCGTGTGCACGGTCACCTCACGGTCCGGGTGCTTCACCTGGACCGTGACCTCGCGGATCTGTTCACCCGTACGACGGAAGAAGTGCTGGAAGACCGAGCCACCGCAGGTGGCCACGATGCTCATCACCCCGGCGCCGAGAATCGTTCCGTACACGCCCAGTTGTGAGGCCGCCACCGCCGCCGCGACCGCCGCGACGGCACTGCCCGCGACCTGGGGCAGGCTGAGATCGATCCGCCTTTCTCTGGGTTCTATGTCACTTTCCGGCTTCTGCACCATTTCCAGCCCTTGATTGACATCGCTCCCACCATGCAACAAGAAGGGACATTTGAGCGAAGCCGATAGTTCCGTTTACGGTGATTCTGTGAAGCAGGACACGCGGGAGGGACATACCGCCCCGACCGGGTAACTCAACTCCCGTGCCTCACGAGAACTTCGGCGGCGCGGCGGTCCACCCACATGGCCCGAATGGAGTACTGTGGCGAGCCCTGGGGCCGGACTCCCGCGTGGAAGTCCGGAACCTTCGGGACGGGGCCGAAGGAGGCACTCGATCCGGCGGCGCCGCGGCATCGCACGGAGGCCGGCTGCACGGAGTGACCGACGGTCACTTTGTGTTGCGCAAGAGGTCACCGTGTCATACCGGCGATCAAGGGCTCACGCCCGACACGCCGGGCAACACGGCAATGTTGTGGCAGGCTGCACCCGGGCAGGCCACACTCGACTAGCGGAAGCAGCGACGCACGTGACGTCGGCAGGCACCACCCGGGAGGTCCCCATGCCCGAACTGCGTGTCGTGGCCGTCTCCAACGACGGCACACGACTGGTGCTCAAGGCTGCGGACAGCACGGAGTACACCCTTCCGATCGACGAGCGGCTGCGAGCCGCCGTGCGCAACGACCGCGCGCGGCTCGGCCAGATCGAGATCGAGGTGGAGAGCCACCTCCGCCCCCGCGACATCCAGGCCCGGATACGAGCCGGTGCCTCGGCGGAGGAAGTCGCTCAGTTCGCCGGGATTCCGGTGGACCGTGTCCGCCGCTTCGAGGGCCCCGTGCTCGCGGAGCGCGCCTTCATGGCCGAGCGGGCCCGGAAGACTCCTGTGCGCCGTCCGGGCGAGAACACCGGCCCCCAGCTCGGCGAGGCGGTGCAGGAGCGACTCCTGCTGCGCGGCGCCGACAGGGAAACCGTCCAGTGGGACTCCTGGCGCCGCGACGACGGCACCTGGGAGGTTCTCCTGGTGTACCGGGTCGCCGGTGAGCCGCACTCGGCGAGCTGGACGTACGACGCCCCGCGCCGGCTCGTCCAGGCGGTGGACGACGAGGCGCGCTCGCTGATCGGCGAGACCGACGACGTCGCCGCGCCCGAACCCAGCTTCCCGTTCGTTCCGCGGATCGCCCGGCTGCCGCGCGACCGGCCGCTGGACCGCGCCCTGGACCGTCAGATGGAGCGCCCCGCCCCGCCTCCGCCCCCGGAGCCGGAGGAGCGCATCGGCGGGGTCACGGCGAGCGAGCGCGATTCGCTCACCAGTCTCCTGGAGGCCGTACCCAGCTTCCGCGGCGACATGGTCGTGCCGGAGCGCCCCGCGCCGCCCGAGCCCCCGGCGATCGAACCGGCCGTGCGGGAGCCGGAGGCGGAGGATCCGCCCGCTCCGGCCGCCTCCGCGGGCGCCGGCTCCGCCTACGCGGATGTGCTGATGCCTCGCGCGGTGGCCGGTCACCGCGACCGCCTGACCGGGACGACGGACCGCCAGGCCGAGGCGGACGGCGTCCGGCCGGGCCGCCGGGCCGCGGTGCCGAGCTGGGACGAGATCGTCTTCGGCACGCGCCGCAAGAAACAGGACTGAACCGGGTGACCGCAGCATGACAAGGGCCCGTACGCGCTTGCGTACGGGCCCTTGTGCGCTGCCCGGGCGGAACCCGCCGCCCCGGTTCCGGCCCGCCGCCCGGTTACCGGGGTTCGGGACCCGTGGCGACCGGACGGGACTCGTCGGCCGACCACTCGGACCAGGAGCCCGCGTAGAGAGCGGCCCGGTAACCGGCGATCTCCAGCGCCAGCACCTCATGGGCGCCGGAGACGCCCGAGCCGCAGTAGACGCCGATGTCCGCGGTGTCCCCGTCGGCGCCCAGCCCGGCGAAGCGGGCGGCCAGCGCCTGGGCGGGCAGGAAGCGCCCGTCCGCGCCGACGTTCTCCCCCGTGGGGGCCGAGACCGCGCCGGGGATGTGCCCGCCCACCCGGTCGATCGGCTCCACATCGCCGCGGTAGCGCTCGGCGGCCCGCGCGTCGAGCAGCAGGCCCGAACGCGCCAGGGCCGCCGCGCCGTCCGCGTCCAGCAGGGGCAGTACGCCCGGCTCGGGGACGAAGTCGCCCTCGGCCGGGGCCGGGGTCTCCTTCGACAGCTCGCCGTTCCAGCAGGCGAGACCGCCGTCCAGCAACCGGACGTCCCGGTGCCCCGTCCAGCGCAGCAGCCACCAGGCGCGGGCCGCCGCCCAGCCCAGGCCGCCGTCGTACACGATCACCGAGCTGTCCCGGCCGACCCCGGCGCGGCGCATCACCGCGGCGAATTCCGCCGGGTCGGGAAGCGGATGACGGCCGCCGCTGCCCGCGGGCCCGGCGAGTTCGGCGTCCAGATCGACAAAGACCGCCCCGGGGATGTGCCCGGCTTCGTAGTCGGGCCGACCGTGCGGGCCGCCCAGTTGCCAACGTACGTCCAGGAGCACCGGCGGACGTGGACCCGCCGACTCGCTCACACATTCGGATGCGGAGATGATGGGCTTCATGGGAGCCATCCTCGCGCAGTTGCCTGCCCACCCGTAACAACGGCGAAATGGTCGTACTGGAACAAATGGGACCACGTCCGTCGAGATCACGGAAAGTGCGGCGCGGCCGGGGCGCATCGAGCGCCGGGTGGTGCAAGCATCTGCACGGGGCGTACACACCCCGTACCGCACGACGGCGCGCAGGCCCCGTTCCCCCGTACGGCCACCACGATGGTCCGAGGAGATAGTGACGATGACCGAGGCTGCCGCTCGGCGTACACCCGGAACACCTTGCTGGGTGAGCTTGATCGTGCACGGCCTGGACACGACCCAGAACTTCTACGCCGAACTGTTCGGCTGGGAGTTCGGACCGGGCCCGGAGCAGTTGGGCCCGTACGTCCGGGCACTGATCGACGGGAAGGAGGTCGCGGGCATCGGACAGCTGCCTCCCGACCGGCACCTCCCGATCGCCTGGACGACCTATCTGGCCACCGACGACGCCGATCTCACGGCGGAGTCGATCCGTGCCTGCGGCGGCACGGTGGGCGTCGGACCGCTCGACGCGGGCGAGGCGGGCCGGATGGCCATCGCCTCCGACCCGTGCGGGGCCGTCTTCGGGATCTGGCAGGCGGCCCGGCATGTGGGCACCGCGCTGGCGGGAGCACCCGGAACGCCGGTCTGGAACGAGCTGGTGACCCGGGAGACGGTGACGGTCGCCAAGTTCTACCAGGCGGTGTTCGGCTACGAGACGGAGGCCGTGGTCTCGGCCGACTTCGACTACCAGACCCTGCATCTGGACGGCCACCCGGTGGCGTCGCTGCACGGCGTGGGCCACGGCCTGCCACGGGACCGCGGCCCGCACTGGATGACGTACTTCGAGGTCGCCGACACGGACGAGGCGGCGCAGCACGTGGTGGAGCTCGGCGGACACATCCTCCAGCCGCCCAGGGAGGGGTCCAGCGGCAGGGTGGCGACCGTCGCCGATCCGGAGGGCGCGGCCTTCACGATCGTCCGTTCGGTGAAGCGCTGAGGCAGACGGGGCCGCCGGGTTCTCCGGCGGCCCCGGTGTGCGCTTTCGAGTGAACTTCGGGCATGTACTGGCCCGGTGCGGCCCGGTGAGTGAGACTCCACGTTCACGCTCGGTCAGGCCGACCGCAGCCACCGGGAGATCGCCGTGCACATCCTGCTCCTCACGAGTGCCTTCAACAGCCTCAGCCAGCGCGTTCAAGCCGAGCTCAAGGACCACGGGCACACCGTGGCCGTGGAGCTGACGCACGAGGACAGCCCGCTCCGGGACGTCGTGCGCCGGGAGGACCCGGACCTTGTCGTGGCGCCGTTCCTCAAGACCGCGATTCCCCAGGACGTGTGGTCGGTTCACACGTGTCTCGTCGTCCATCCCGGACCGGTCGGCGACCGTGGGCCCTCCTCACTCGACTGGGCCGTCCACGAGGGTGCGGACGAATGGGGTGTCACCGTCCTGCAGGCGAACGCGGAGATGGACGCGGGTGACGTATGGGCATCCGTGGCCTGTTCGCTGCCGCCGGTGGCGAAGAGCGATCTGTACCGCAACGAGATCTCGGACGCCGCCGTGGAGGCGGTGCTCCTGGCCGTCGGACGCTTCGCGTCCACGCCGTACACCCCGGCCCCGCAGAACTCCGGCGCCGACGACGGCTGCCGCCCCTATTTCGGCCAGTCACTGCGACGCATCGACTGGCGGTCGGACTCCACCGCAACGGTCGTCCGCAAGCTCAGGGCGGCGGACTCCCAGCCCGGGGTACTCGACGACCTGCTGGGCGGCGAGTGGTTCCTGCACGGCGGGCACCCCGAGTTCCGGCTGCGCGGACGTCCGGGGGAAGTGGTGGCCACCCGCGACGGCGCGATCTGCCGGGCGACCACCGACGGTGCGGTGTGGATCCCCGAGCTGCGGCCCCGGCGGACGCCGGGCGGTCCGGCCACGTTCAAGCTTCCGGCCACCTCGGCGCTCGCCGGGCGGCTGTCCGCCGTACCCGCCCGGCCGGCTCCGCTGCACCGGACCGGGCACGAGGACATCTGGTCCGAGATCAGCTATCGGGAGGAGGCGCGGACCGGCTTCCTCTCGTTCTCGTTCCGCGGCGGCGCGATGAGCACGGACCAGTGCGAACGCCTGCTGAGCGCCTACCGGTTCGCCTGTTCCAGGCCCACCTCGGTACTGGTCCTCGGCGGCGGACGGGACTTCTTCTCCAACGGCATCCATCTCAACGTGATCGAGGCGTCGGCCGATCCCGGCGCCGAGTCCTGGGCCAATATCAACGCCATGGACGACCTGGTGGAAGCGGTTCTGACCACCACGGACCGGCTCGTCGTCTCCGCGATGGCCGGAAATGCCGCGGCGGGCGGGGTGATGCTGGCTCTCGCCGCCGACGAGGTGTGGTGCAGGGCCGGTGCGGTGCTCAATCCGCACTACCGTCTGATGGGGCTGTACGGATCGGAGTACTGGACGTACACGCTGCCGCGGCGGGTGGGTACGGCGGTGGCCGACCGGTTGATGCAGGAGGCGCGGCCGGTCAGTTCCGGGGCGGCTCTGCGACTCGGACTGGTCGACAGGGTGATCGAATGCGGCCCTCAGTCGTTCGCCTCCGAAGCCGGCGCGCTGGCCTCCCGCCTGGCCGCGCTGCCGGCGACGCAGTCCCGTGTCAACGCCAAGAAGGCGGGGGGGGGCCATGTCGACCTGGCCCCCTACCGCGAGGCCGAACTCGCGCACATGCACCGCATCTTCGCGGATCCGCAGCATCCGTACCACGGGCTGCGCCGGGCCTTCGTGCGCAAGGAACGCCCCGCATCCGGCGCCGCCCTTCACCACACCGCGCATCCCCAGGGATGACCGCGACCACCCGGCGGAGCCGCTACCGCTGCGCCGCGAGCCAGTCGTACCAGTGGGTGAGTCCCTCGCCGGTGGTCGCGGAGACCGTCAGCACGTGCACGTCCGGGTTCACCGAGCGCGCGTGCCGTGCGCACTGCTCGACGTCGAAGTCGACGTGGGGCAGCAGATCGGCCTTGTTGATCAGGATCAGGTCGGCGGCGGCGAACATGTACGGATACTTCAGCGGCTTGTCCGTGCCCTCGGTGACCGAGATGATCACGACCTTGGCGCGCTCGCCCAGATCGAACAGGGCGGGGCACACCAGGTTCCCGACGTTCTCCACCATGAGCAGCGAGTCCTGGGGCGGGGACAGCGCCGTGAGCGCGTCCCGCATCATCTCCGCGTCGAGGTGGCATCCCGCTCCGGTGTTCACCTGCACCACGGCGCAGCCGGTGCGGCCGATCCGGTCGGCGTCGAGCCTGGTCTCCTGATCGCCCTCGATGACGGCCATCGGCCGCCGGCCGCCGAGATCGGTGATGGTGCGTTCGAACAGGGTGGTCTTGCCCGCGCCCGGTGAGCTCATCACGTTCACGGCCACGACGCCGCGATCCGTCATCCACGTCCGGTTGCGGTCCGCGAGGAGGTCGTTCTTGGCGAGCACCTTCTGCTCGATGGTGACGGTCTCGCCGGCGCCGTTCGGCCGAAGACCCCCGTGCGGATGCGGATGCGGGTGGGGATGCGGATGTCCGTGACCGGGTTCATCATCCTCCCGCAGCATCGCGATCCTGGTCCCGCCGCTCTCCTCGGAACAACCGCAAGTGCCACACATGGTTCAGCCCACTCTCATGGAAACGATCTGCAGTTCCTGTCCCGATGTGATCTCCACATCCGCGCTGCCGCAGGGACACAGCAGAATCAGGTCGGTCAGGGTGAATTCGACAGCGCAGGTACGGCAGCGGCCGGCACCGGGCGGCTGCTCGATCTCCAACTCGGCCCCCTCGGCGGCCGTTCCCTCGGTGACCAGGCCGAAGCAGAACCGCATCGAGTCGGGCACCACGGCGGTGAGCGCACCGACGCGGACGCGGACCGTGCGGACCGGACGCCCCTCGGCGCGTTCGCACACCGAGTCGACGACGCTCTGTGTGATGGCCAGCTCGTGCACCGGTCCTCGTCCTTCCTGGGGTGGCTCCGACCGTAGGGCGGCGGCGGGCCCTGCCGGCGTCCGACCGGACCGGTGCCCGGCCGGATCACCCGAGCGGTCCACAGCGTGCGGTCATTCGGCCCCCGGGAATGGGCAGGGTCATGAATTCCCCGTGTTGCCGGTGCACCCGAATCGAGGCGTGATGGTAGCAATGTGCGTACCCATCCGTGGGGGCCGATGGCCGGTGGGCCGTCATCCTGAAAGGCGGCACTTCCATGCCGACAGAGGAAGCGGTAAAGGCGGAGGACACTCTGATCCATGTCCTGTGGATCAACGCGGGACTGAGCTGTGACGGCGATTCCGTTTCGCTGACCGCCGCTACTCAGCCGAGCATCGAGGAGATCGCTCTCGGTGCCCTTCCCGGACTTCCGCAGGTCGCAGTCCACTGGCCGCTCATCGATTTCGAGTGCGGCCCCAACGGCGGCGCCGATGATTTTCTCGAATGGTTCTTCAAGGCCGACCGCGGAGAGCTGGAACCGTTCGTCCTGGTCGTCGAAGGCTCCATTCCGAACGAGCAGTTGCACGACGAGGGGTACTGGTGCGGATTCGGCAACGATCCCGCCACCGGTCAGCCGATGACCACGAGTGAGTGGCTCGACCGGCTGGCCCCGAAGGCCACCGCGGTCGTCGCGGTCGGCACCTGTGCGACGTACGGCGGTATCCACGCCATGGCGGGCAACCCGACCGGCGCGATGGGCGTGCCCGACTACCTGGGCTGGGACTGGAAGTCCAAGGCCGGGATCCCGATCGTGTGCGTCCCCGGGTGCCCGATCCAGCCGGACAACCTGTCGGAGACGCTCACCTACCTGCTCTACATGGCCACCGACCAGGCCCCGATGATCCCGCTCGACGAGGCTCTGCGGCCGACGTGGCTGTTCGGGTCGACGGTCCACGAGGGCTGCGACCGGGCCGGGTACTACGAGCAGGCCGACTTCGCGACGGAGTACGGCTCACCGAAGTGCATCGTCAAGCTGGGCTGCTGGGGACCCACGGTCAAGTGCAACGTGCCCAAGCGCGGCTGGATGAACGGCATCGGCGGCTGCCCCAACGTCGGTGGCATCTGTATCGGCTGCACCATGCCGGGGTTCCCGGACAAGTTCATGCCGTTCATGGACGAGCCGCCGGGCGGAAAGCTCTCGACCAACGCGGTAGGGCTGTACGGGTCGACGATGCGGCGGCTGCGCCACATCACCACGCACACCCTGGACCGCGAACCGAAATGGCGTAAGCCCGGCAAGGAACTCACGACCGGCGCCGCACGCACCTGGTAAGTGACCGCGCAATCACCGCAACGGACAGAAAGATGAGGCGGCGCACATGACCGCGACGCAGCACAAGGGTGCCGGGGGAGGCCAGGGAAAGAACGACCTGGTCGAAATGGCGTGGGATCCCATTACCCGGATCGTCGGCAGCCTGGGCATCTACACCAAGATCGACTTCAAGCAGAAGGTGGTTGCCGAGTGCCACAGCACCAGCTCCATCTTCCGCGGCTATTCGGTCTTCATGAAGGGAAAGGACCCGCGGGACGCGCACTTCATCACGAGTCGCATCTGCGGAATCTGCGGTGACAACCACGCCACGTGTTCCTGTTACGCGCAGAACATGGCGTACGGGGTGAAGCCGCCGCACCTGGGCGAATGGATCGTCAACCTCGGCGAGGCCGCGGAGTACATGTTCGACCACAACATCTTCCAGGAGAACCTGGTCGGGGTCGACTACTGCGAGAAGATGGTCGCGGAGACCAACCCCGGGGTGCTGGAGCAGGCCAACCGCACCCAGTCCCCGCACGGCGACGCCCACGGATACAAGACCATCGGCGACATCATGCGGTCGCTGAACCCGTTCACCGGCGAGTTCTACCGCGAGGCGCTCCAGGTCAGCCGGATGACCCGGGAGATGTTCTGTCTGATGGAGGGGCGCCACGTCCACCCCTCCACGCTGTATCCCGGCGGCGTCGGCACCGTGGCGACCATCCAGCTGATGACGGACTACATCACCCGGCTCCAGCGGTACGTCGAGTTCATGAAGAAGGTCGTGCCGATGCACGACGACCTCTTCGACTTCTTCTACGAGGCCCTGCCGGGGTACGAGCAGGTCGGCAACCGGCGCATCCTGCTGGGCTGCTGGGGCTCCTTCCAGGACCCGGAACACTGCAACTTCGAGTACAAGGACATGACCGACTGGGGACGGAAGATGTACGTCACCCCCGGTGTCGTCGTCGACGGGAAGCTGGTCACCACCGACCTGGTGAAGATCAATCTCGGCATCCGCATCCTGCTCGGCTCGTCGTACTACAACGACTGGGACGAGCAGGAGACGTTCGTGTCCCACGACCCGCTCGGCAACCCGGTCGACCGGCGCCACCCGTGGAACCAGCACACCAACCCGCAGCCGCAGAAGCGGGACCTGGACGACAAGTACAGCTGGGTCATGTCGCCCCGGTGGTTCGACGGCAAGGACTACCTGGCGCTCGACACGGGCGGCGGACCGCTCGCGCGGCTGTGGACCACCGCGCTGGCCGGCCTGGTCGACATCGGCTACATCCAGGCCACCGGCCACAGCGTCAAGATCAACCTCCCCAAGACCGCGCTCAAGGGGCCGGTCGAGCTGGAGTGGCACGTCCCCAAGTGGAGCAACACCATCGAGCGCAACCGGGCGCGCAGCTACTTCCAGGCCTACGCGGCCGCCTGCGCGCTCCACTTCGCGGAGAAAGCGCTCGCGGAGATCAGGTCCGGGAACACCAAGACCTGGGAGAAGTTCGAGGTGCCCGAGGAGGGTGTGGGCTGCGGGTTCACCGAGGCGGTGCGCGGGGTTCTCTCGCACCACATGGTGATCCGGGACGGCAAGATCGCCAACTACCACCCGTACCCGCCGACCCCGTGGAACGCGAGTCCTCGCGACACGTACGGCACGCCCGGTCCCTACGAGGACGCCGTGCAGGGCCAGCCGATCTTCGAGGAGAACGACCGCGAGAACTTCAAGGGCATCGACATCATGCGCACGGTGCGCAGCTTCGACCCCTGTCTGCCCTGCGGCGTGCACATGTATCTCGGCGAGGGCAAGAAGCTGGAACTCCTGCACTCCCCCACCCAGTCCGCGGGCAGCGAGTGATGGCGCGGGAGGAATCCCCGCAGGCACCGGACTGGCGGACGACCGGTGACCGCATCGACACCCTGATCACCGCCAGCGGCTCGGGCGGCGCGGTCGCCCGTGAGCGCAGCGAGGAACTGGTCCGGCTGGTCGTCGACTTCTACGGCGCCGGGCTGGAGCGGCTGCTCGGCCTCGTGCACGAGCAGGGGCGGCTGGACGACGAGGTCCTGGCCGCCCTGGCCGGCGACGACCTGGTGGCCAGCGTCCTGCTGGTGCACGGGCTGCACCCGTACGGCGTGGAGACGCGGGTCGAGCAGGCGCTGGAGAGCGTGCGGCCGTATCTGGGTTCGCACGGCGGTGATGTGGAGCTGCTCGCCGTGACCGACGAGGGCACCGTCCGGCTGCGGCTGCTGGGCAGCTGCGACGGCTGCCCGTCGTCCTCGGTCACGCTCAAGCTGGCCGTGCAGGGTGCGGTGGAGGCGGCGGCTCCGGAGATCACCTCGATCGAGGTCGAGACCGCCGCCGAGCAGGAGTCCGGGGCGGCGGGGCCGCTGGTGCCGGTGGACTCGCTGTTCGCCCGGCTGCACACGGATGCCGGAGCAGCCCCTGACGACGGCGCGTCGTGGGAGGTCGTGCCCGAGCTGGCGGGGCTGGAATCCGGCGCCGTGGCCCGGATGGAGGTCGGCCGGATGCCGGTCGTGGCCTGCCGGGTGGGTGCGGACCTCTTCGCCTTCGAGGACCGGTGCGCGCGCTGCGAGCGGCCGTTCGAGGGTGCCACTCTGGCGCGGCGGCTGGGCGGCGGCTCAGGGGACGCGATCCTGCGCTGCGCCGGCTGCCGGGCCCACTACGACGTGCGGCGGGCGGGTGTCTGCCTCGACGAGGACGGCGCCCATCTGGCCCCGTTGCCGCTGCTGTCGGACGGCGGCGAGGTCTCCGTGTCTGTGCCCGCGGCGGTGGCGCCGTGATCGCGGCCGGCCGTTCCGCCTCCCCGGCGTCCACGCTGCTGCGCCTCAGCCGCGACCGGCCGCCGCCCCTCGCCGGGGAGCGCTGCGAGATGTGCGCGGAGCCGATCGGCGAGAGCCACTCCCATGTGGTGAACCTCGACAGCCGGGCCCTGATGTGCGGCTGCCGGGCCTGCTACCTGCTGTTCACCGACGAGGCGGCGCAGCTGCGCTACCGGGCGGTCCCCGAGCGCTATCTGCACTTCGCCGGGCTGACCGTGGACGGGCGCGCCTGGGACGAGTTGCAGATCCCGGTCGGGCTCGCCTTCCTGTTCCGCAATTCGGTCCAGGACCGCATGGTCGCGTTCTATCCGGGTCCGGCCGGGGCCACCGAATCGGAACTGCCGCTGGACGCCTGGGCGGCCGTCGTCGAGTCGAGCCCGGAGCTCGCCGGACTGCGTCCCGATGTCGAGGCGTTGCTGATCCGGCGCACTCCGGGGAGCGGCGGTTCGTGCCATCTGGTGCCGATCGACGCCTGTTACGAGCTGGTGGGGCAACTGCGCACGCTGTGGCGCGGCTTCGACGGCGGTTCCGAGGCACGCACCGCGATGGAGTCCTTCTTCGCCCGGGTGGCGGAGCGCAGCCGGCCCGCCGCGGGGATCGGGGCGCCGTGAACGACTTCGCGTTCTCCGTCCTCGACGTCTTCGCCGAGCCGTACGCGGCCGCGCCGCAGCTGACGGCGCGGCTGCGGATCGAGGAGCGGACGGGCCGGCGGATCCACGCCATCGCGCTGCACTGCCAGGTCCGCATCGAGCCGCAGCGGCGCCACTACGACGATGCCGAACAGAGCGGTCTGCACGCCCTGTTCGGCGGCCGGGACCGCTGGACGGACACCCTGAAGCCGTTCCAGTGGATGAGCTGCGACACCACGGTGCAGGGGTTCAGCGGGGCCACCGAGGTCGACCTCGCGCTGCCCTGTACGTACGACTTCGATGTGATCGGCTCCCGCTATCTGCACGCCCTGGGAGAGGGTTCGGTCCCGCTCGCCCTGATGTTCTCCGGCACGGTCTTCACCCGCGGCAGCAAGGGCTTCGGGGTGGAGCAGGTGCCGTGGGACTGCGAGGCCCGCCACTCCATGCCGGTCGAGGTGTGGCGGCGCATGGTGGCGGCACACTTCCCGAACACCGGCTGGATCAGGCTGGACCACGAGGTGCTGGCGCGCTTCGCGGACTTCCGGGCCCGGCGCGGGCTGATCAGCTGGGACGAGACGGTCCAGGCCCTCCTGGCCGAGCACGACGAGGTGAGTCCGGTGAGCGGTGACCGGACGCGTTCGGACGAGGTGGTCCCGCTATGAGCCTTGACCAGGTGCGCTCGATCGCCGACGCCGTCCTGTACGAGGGGTACCTGCTCTACCCGTACCGGGCGAGCTCCCACAAGAACCGCTCGCGCTGGCAGTTCGGGGTCCTCGGCCCGCCGAACGCCGCACCGGCGAGTTTCGGCGAGCAGCCGGAGATGGAGACGCAGTGCCTGCTGGCACCGCACGACGGACCGGCGGCCGTCACCGTACATCTGCGCTTCCTCCAGCTCCAGGTCCGCGAGGTGCGGAGCCCGGGCGCGGACGGGGTGGAGGTGCCGGTCGACCAGCTCACCGTGGACGGGGTCCCGGTGCTGTCCTGGGACGAGGCGGTCGAGCGGGAAGTCGTGCTGGCCGCGCTGCCGCTGGGTGAGCCGACGGACACCGTCCATGAGGTCCCCGGCGGTGAGGACAGCGAGCCGGTGACCGACGCGCGGGGCGCGGTGGTGGGCCGGATCGTGCGGCGGCGGCTGCCGTTGACGGTCCGTATCCGTACGGACACCGTCATGGACGACGGATATGTGCGCCTCTCGGTGGCGGTGCGCAACGAGCACCCGGAGCCGGCGGCCACCAAGGACGACGCGATCCGGGCCTCGCTGATCGGCGCGCACCTGCTGCTGCGGACGCACGACGCGGAGTTCGTCTCGCTGCTCGAACCGCCCGCCGGGGCGGCGGGCGCGGCCGGCCGTTGCCGGCAGCGCAGGTGCTGGCCCGTGCTCGCCGGTCCGAAGGGGACGACGGACATCCTGCTCGGTGCGCCGATCATCCTGTACGACTACCCGGAGGTCGCCGAGCAGAGCCCAGGCGCCCTGTTCGACTCGACCGAGATCGACGAGATCCTGACCCTCCGGGTGATGACCATGACGGAGGCGGAGAAGGCGGAGGCGCGGGCCACCGACCCGCGCGCCAGGGAGATCATCGACCGCTGCGACGGTATGTCGCCCGCCGGCCTCCAGCAGCTGCACGGACTGCTGCGCGACCCCCACCGGCCGCAGCCCGCGGCCGTCGTGGAGCCCGCGGCCGACGTGCGGGACGTGGAGCCCGCCGCCTTCGACACCTCGGGCGCCCCCTGGTGGGACCCGGCGGCCGATGCCTCGGTGCGGCCGGGGAGCGACGCGGTGGTGATCGACGGGGTCCGGGTGGCCAAGGACAGCCTGGTCCGCGTCCATCCGTCCCGGCGTGCCGACGCGCAGGATCTGTTCTTCGCCGGCCAGGTGGCCCGGGTGACCGCGGTCCTCTCGGACGTGGACGGCGGCACGCACGTCGCCCTGGTCCTCGTCGACGACCCGGCAGCGGACCTGCACGACTGGTACGGCCGCTACTTCTACTTCGCACCCGACGAGCTGACACCGCTGACCGTCCAGGAGACGGCGCGGATCCGAGAGGAGA
This sequence comes from Streptomyces laculatispora, assembly GCF_017353455.1. Taxonomy (GTDB): domain Bacteria; phylum Actinomycetota; class Actinomycetes; order Streptomycetales; family Streptomycetaceae; genus Streptomyces; species Streptomyces laculatispora. The sequence continues at coordinate 10,196 of NZ_JAFMPZ010000204.1, read as the reverse complement.
ACCCATCGTGAAGATCGTGGGCATCATCACCGCCGGCGTGGCGGCGGCCGTGGCGCTGGTCGCCGTGGGCGTCGGCATCAAGTCGATCCCCGACGTCCGCCGCTATCTGCGCATCCGTTCGATGTGAGTCGTGAAATTCCGATGTGAGTGAGGAAGTGCATCCCATGGCCGACACGCCGAAGAAGGACAGCACCGTCGCGGAGGAGCCGCAGGAGGAACGGGGCCCGAAGGGGTCACGCGACACCGGCTCGGACAAACCGTCGGGTGGTCCGAGCGACCGCCCCTCGGGCACCTCGGACAAGAAGTCGGACACCTCCGTACAGCCGCAGGAGCCCCGTGACCCGGACTCGCCCGACCTCCAGTCCGGCGGCGGCTGATGCCCGGACCACCCGGCCGGGGACCGCGGGCGGAGCTCATCAGGACGACGGAACCGGGCCGGCCGGACGGCACGGACACCCGGCGCGGGGCCGTGCCGCCGTGCGAGGAGGCCGTCCGGCACAGCGAGGGGTCCGGGACAGCGGCCGTCGGCACGGGGCGGTCCCGCCGGCCGCGCACCCCGCGCGCCGGGGACCGGACCTGACGTGGCCGCCCGGGTACTGGTGGCAGGCATCGGCAATCTGTTCCTCGGCGACGACGGCTTCGGCCCGGAGGCCGTCCGCCGGCTGGCCAGCGACGGCGGACTGCCGCCGCAGGCAAGGGTGGTGGACTACGGCATCCGTGGCATGCACCTCGCGTACGACCTGCTGGACGGGTACGACGCGCTGGTGCTGGTCGACGCGTACCCGGGGGGCGGGGCGCCCGGGGAGCTGACGGTGCTGCGTATCGGCGCGGAGGACCTCGGTACGGGTGAATTCGACGCTCATGGGATGAATCCGGTCGCTGTCCTTGCAAACCTGGATCAATTGGGCGGTACTCTTCCGCTCACTTACCTCGTCGGCTGCACACCCGCCGGAGTCGAGGAGGGCATCGGGCTCAGCGAAGCCGTCGAAAGCGCGGTGCCCGAGGCCGTCCAGACAGTGCACACCCTGGTCCGGCAGCTCGTGCCGGCCGGACCACCCGTACCGAACGCGTCCGTGAAGAGCGCCGAACCCCGGAGATCCTGATCATGTGCCTAGGCATTCCTGGCCGCGTCGTGGAGATCGTGGACGGGTATGCGGGCCAGCTGGCTCTGGTCGATGTGGAGGGTGCCAGGCGCCGCGTCAACATCGGCATGCTCGACGAGGCACCCGGTTGCGACGACTGGGTGCTTCTTCACATGGGCTTCGCCGTCGAGCTCATCGACCGGGCGAAGGCCCGCGAGGCCCTGTCCGGCCTGGAGATGATGGGCCGCGGCCGGGCGGAGCGCGTCCGGCGCAGGTTCGAGGTGCGCGGAATCGTGCAGGGCGTGGGCTTCCGGCCCTTCGTCTACGTCACCGCCTCCGAGCTGATGCTCACGGGCACGGTGACGAACACCGGCGACGGGGTGCTCGCCGAGGTCGAGGGACCCTCCGACGCGGTGGAGGAGTTCGGCCGCCGGCTCCGTACCGACGCCCCGCCGCTCGCGGTCGTCGAGGACGTGCGCACCAGCGAACAGCCGACGCGGGGCGGTACGGGCTTCACGATCGAGGAGTCCAGCGGGGGCGGCCGGGCCAGGACACTCGTCTCGCCCGACACCGCCACCTGCCGGGACTGCCTCGACGAGCTGGCCGACCCGGCGAACCGGCGCCACCGCCACCCCTTCATCACCTGTACGCACTGCGGTCCCCGGTTCACGATCGTCACCGGTCTCCCGTACGACCGGGCCGCCACCACGATGGCGGACTTCGAGATGTGCGGGGCCTGCCGGGCTGAGTACGAGGATCCGCGTGACCGGCGCTTCCACGCCCAGCCGATCGCCTGCCCCGACTGCGGACCGCGGCTCGAACTGGTCGGCGGGGACGGGCTGCCCCGCTCCCGTGACGAGGACGCGCTGCGGGCCGCTCGGGAGCTGCTCGCCGGCGGCGGGATCATCGCGGTCAAGGGGCTCGGCGGCTACCACCTGGTGTGCGACGCCCGAAACGACACGGCCGTGGCCGAGCTGCGCCGGCGCAAGCGGCGCGGCTCGAAGCCCTTCGCGGTGATGGTGCCGGGGCTCGACGTGGCGCGGGAGCTGGTGACCGTCACCGCCGAGGAGGAGGAGCTCCTGACCGGCGGCCGCCGGCCGATCGTCCTCCTGCCCCGACGGGACTCGGCCGGGTCCGGGGCGTCCGGGTCCGGTGTGTCCGATGCCGTGGCGCCCGGGAGCCCCGACCTCGGGCTGCTGCTTCCGTACACCCCGTTGCACGTCCTGCTCTTCGGGCTCGGTGCCGACCGGCCGGGCCCGGACGCGCTGGTCATGACGTCCGCCAATCTGTCGGGCGAGCCGATCGTCACCGACGACGAGGCCGCCCTCACCGCGCTGGCCCCGCTGGTCGACGCCTGGCTGCGCCACGACCGGCGCATCCATGTGCCGTGCGACGACTCGGTCAGCCGCTGGGTGGCCGGTGCCGAGCTGCCGATCCGCCGCTCGCGGGGATACGCCCCGCTGCCGCTCGCACTGCCCTTCGACGTGGAGCCGACGCTCGCCGTGGGCGCCGACCTCAAGAACACCTGCGCGCTGGGCGAGGGCCGTTACGCCTGGCTGAGCCAGCACATCGGCGATATGGACGACCTGTCCACGGTGGACGCGCTGACCCGTACCGAGAGGCATCTGGAAGACCTCACCGGGGTGGCGCCCGCCCGGCTGGTGGCCGACCGTCACCCCGGCTATCACTCGGCCGGCTGGGCCCGCGCGCACGCGGCCGGGCGGCCGGTCCGCACGGTGCAGCACCACCACGCCCACATCGCGTCCGTGATGGCCGAGCACGGTCTGGGCGCGGACGAGCGCGTGATCGGCATCGCCTTCGACGGCACCGGTCACGGCGACGACGGCGCGGCCTGGGGCGGTGAGGTCCTGGTGGCGGGCTACGCGTCCTTCCACCGGGCCGCGCACCTGGGTTACGCAGCGCTGGCCGGGGGCGACGCGAGTGTGCTGCGTCCGTACCGGATGGCTCTGGCGCACCTGTACGCGGCCGGCATCCCCTGGGACGGGGACCTGCCCGCGGTCGCCGCGTGCCCGCCCGCGGAACGCGACGTGCTGGCACATCAGTTCGCCACCGGGTTCGGCTGCGTGCCCACGTCGAGCATGGGCCGGCTCTTCGACGCCGTCGCGTCCCTGACCGGCGTCCGGCACGAGGTGGCGTACGAGGCACAGGCCGCCATGGAGCTGGAGGGGCTGGCCCGGGGCGCACACGGTGTCCCCGCCGCTCCCGAGGGCGGCTACCGCTTCGGCATCCGGCCCGCGACGGGCGAGGAGCCCGCGATCGCCGATCCGGGGCCAGTCGTCCGGGCCGTCGTGTCCGACGTACGGGCGGGCGTTCCCGCCGGGCTGATCGCCGCGCGCTTCCACGCGTCCGTCGCCGCAATGGTCATCGAACTCGCGGACCACTGCCGTACGCACACCGGTCTCGGCACCGTGGCTCTGGGCGGTGGTGTCTTCCAGAACGCCGTACTGCTCGAAGCGACGCAACAGGGCCTGGCGGAGGCAGGTTTCACCGTCCTGCGGCCCCGGCTGCTCCCGCCGAACGACGGCGGGATCGCCCTCGGCCAGCTCATGATCGCCGCGGCGGGCTGACCGCCCGGCGCCTGCCGTACCCAAGGGATTCACAGAGAAGAGAAACCATGTGTCTCGCTGTTCCGGGGCGTGTCCTCAGTACCGCAGAAGTCGACGGCACCGTGATGGCCGAGGTCGACTTCGGCGGGGTGCGCAAAGAGGTGTGTCTCCAGTACATCCCCGATGTGACCGTCGGTGAATACGTCATCGTGCACGTCGGATTCGCCATTCAGCGCCTCGACGAAGCCTCCGCCCGGGACACCCTGGCCAACTTCGAACGGCTCGGCATCCTCGCCGAGGAGTTCGGGGACGGCTTCGAACTCGCCGCACAGCAGAGCACGTCACCCGAAGGAGCCGGCCGGTGAAGTACCTCGAAGAGTTCAGCGACCCCGACCTCGCGAAGAAGCTGATCGACGAGATCCATGCGGCCACCACTCAGAAGTGGGCGATGATGGAGGTCTGCGGCGGACAGACCCACTCGATCATCCGGCACGGCATCGACCAGCTCCTCCCCGAAGGCGTGGAGATGATCCACGGGCCGGGCTGTCCCGTCTGTGTCACCCCGCTGGAGACCATCGACCGCGCACTGGCGATCGCCGCCCGCCCCGGTGTCATCTTCTGCTCGTTCGGCGACATGCTGCGCGTGCCGGGCAGCAGCCAGGACCTGTTCTCCGTCAAGAGCGCCGGCGGCGACGTACGCGTGGTGTACTCACCCCTCGACGCGCTGAAACTGGCCCGCGAGAACCCGGACCGTGAGGTCGTCTTCTTCGGGATCGGGTTCGAGACCACCGCCCCCGCCAACGCGATGACGGTGTACCAGGCCAAGCAGCTGGGGGTCAGGAACTTCTCACTGCTGGTGTCCCACGTCCTGGTGCCGCCCGCGATCGCCGCCATCATGGAGTCCCCCGCCTGCCGGGTGCAGGCGTTCCTCGCCGCCGGTCATGTGTGCAGTGTGATGGGGACGGCCGAGTACCCTCCGCTGGCGCAGAAGTACAAGGTTCCGATCGTGGTCACCGGCTTCGAGCCGCTGGACATCCTCGAAGGCGTCCGCCGGACCGTCCTCCAGCTCGAAGCGGGCCGCCACGAGGTGGAGAACGCCTACCCCCGGGCCGTACGCGACGAGGGCAACGCGCCCGCCATGAAGATGCTCGCCGATGTCTTCGAGGTGACGGACCGGACCTGGCGCGGCATCGGGGCGATTCCCCGCAGCGGCTGGCGGCTCTCCGGGAAGTACCGGGAGTTCGACGCGGAGCAGCGGTTCGACGTGACGGACATCCACACCGCCGAGTCGTCGCTCTGCCGGTCGGGCGAGGTCCTCCAGGGCCTGATCAAACCGCACCTGTGCGAGGCGTTCGGCAAGGAATGCACGCCGAGGAACCCGCTCGGCGCGACCATGGTGTCGTCCGAGGGCGCGTGCGCCGCGTACTACACCCACCGCCGCCTGGAACTGGTCGATGCGAAGTGACGGACGCCATGCAGGACTTGACTGAAGCGATGCAGGACATGACCGGCACGATGCGCGACGCCTGCGACGCGCTGCCGGGGCCGGCCGGGCTGGACTTCGAGGGGTGGACCTGTCCCCTGCCGCTGCGGGACGTCCCGTCCGTCGTGATGGGCCACGGTGGCGGCGGCGCGATGTCCGGCGAGCTGATCGAGCATCTGTTCCTGCCCGCGTACGGGGCCGCGGCAGCCGCCGAGCTCGGTGACTCGGCCGTCCTGACGGTCGGCTCCGACACCCGTCTCGCCTTCTCCACGGACTCGTTCGTGGTGAAGCCGATGTTCTTCCCGGGCGGGTCGATCGGCGATCTGGCGGTGAACGGGACGGTCAACGACCTGGCCATGTCGGGTGCGACCCCGCTGTTCCTGTCGACCGCCTTCATCCTCGCGGAGGGCACCGAGCTGAGCGTCCTCGGCCGGATCGCGCGGGCGGTGGGCCGGGCGGCCGAGGCCGCCGGCGTACGGCTGGTCACCGGGGACACCAAGGTCGTGGAGCGCGCCAGTGGTGACGGCGTCTACCTCAACACCTCGGGCATCGGCGTGGTGCCGGCCGGTGTCGACATTCACCCGCGCCGGGCCCGCCCCGGCGACGCCGTGCTCGTCAGCGGCGACATCGGGGTGCACGGGGTGGCGGTGATGAGCTGCCGGGAGGGCCTGGAGTTCGGTACGACGGTCGAGAGCGACACCGCTCCGCTGCACGGGCTGGTCGCCGCCATGCTCGCCACCGGTACGGACGTCCATGTGCTCCGGGACCCCACGCGCGGGGGTGTCTCCGCGTCGCTGAACGAGATCGCCCGTGCTTCGGAGGTGGGCATCGAGCTGGTCGAGCGGCTGCTGCCGGTGCCGCCCGCGGTGCGGGACGCGTGCAGTCTGCTCGGGCTCGACCCGCTCCAGGTGGCCAACGAGGGCAAGCTGATCGCCATCGTGCCCGCCGCGGACGCGGACCGGGTGCTGGCCGCGATGCGGGCGCACCCCCTGGGCCGGTCCGCGTGCAGGATCGGCAGCTGCGTTCCGGATCACGCCGGGATGGTGGTCGCGAGGACGGGCCTGGGCGGGAGCCGCGTGATCGGGCTGCCGATCGGCGAACAACTGCCGAGGATCTGCTGAGTGAGCGCTGAGGGCGCGCTGATGTTCGCGCGATACGCGTACCCGCCCAATGAGCTCGGCTACTGCGGACCCGCTGACGCGGCGGCCCTCCTGCGCCGGGAGGCGACCGCCGACATCGAGCGGCGGGCCCGGCAGTTCGAGGGGGCCTGGTGCTATCTCCAGTTCCTCGCGGAGACGGCCGGACTCCCGGACCCGCTCGATGTGCGGGTGGTCGAGGCCTACTGGATCGGCAACGAGCTGCTGGAGCTGGCCGATCCCGCCGCCCTGGTCGAACGCCTGACGGACCGTTTCCGCGGTCAGCTGGGCGGTACCTGGCGTGAGGCGGTGCGGCGGGCCCTGGCCCACCACAGCTTTCAGGTGTTCGAGGTGTATCCGTGGGCGCCGATGCTCCGGCCGGACGGGAATCCGACCGCCCTGTCCGTCCTGGACCGGTGCCGCATCCGGACGGGCGAGGTCCTCACGGGCGGCGACGAGGTGGCGACCGTACGGTCCCGTCCGCTGGTCTGGGACGGCGCCGCGACCGCCACCGGCGACTGGCAGGAGGAGACCGTGCGCCTCTCGGCCGGCGGGCGGACGCTGATCGACGGCGTCTCCCCCGGCGACCGGGTGGCACTGCACTGGGACTGGGTGTGCGACGTGCTCAGCGAGGAGCAGGCCCTGCGCATCGAGTCCTTCGAGGCGCGCACCCGCACCGGGATGGGTCTGCTCGTTCCGTAGGCCACGGCCCGGCGCGCACGAAGGGGGGTGCCCCCGCAATCGGTGCCGCGGAGGGTGCTCAGGCCCGCGCGCCGCCGTCGACCGGGAGGACCGCGCCGGTCACGTAGGAGGCGCGGTCGCTGAGGAGCCAGGCTGCGGCCTGCGCGATTTCCTCGGGGTCGGCCATGCGGCGCAGCGGATTCCCCGCCTCGATCCGCCGGCGGAGACCGGGTGACCTCGCCTCCCAGGTACGGATCATCTCGGTGCGCGTGCCGCCTGGGGCGATCGCGTTGACCCGGATGCCCTCCGGGCCGTAGGTGACGGCGGCCGACTCGGTCAGGCTGTTGACCGCCCGCTTCATCGCACCGTAGGCGGGCAGCTCGGGGTTGCCCCGCAGGCTGCCGACGCTGGAGTTGTTGACGATGGCCCCCGTCCCGCCGGTCGCCCGGATCGCGGCGACCTCGGCGACCATGGCCAGCCAGGGGCCCCTGAGGTTCACGGCGTAGACGTGGTCGAGGTCGGCCTCGCGTACCTGGTCCATCGGGCCCGGCGGCACGATGGTGGCGCCGTTGTTGAAGGCGATGTCGAGCCTGCCGTACAGGTCCACGGTGCGGTTGACGGCGGCACGCACGCCGGCCGCGTCGGCCAGATCGCACCGTACGTAGTCGGCGGTTCCGCCCGCGGCCCGGACTTCCTCGGTCACTGCCTTCAGCTGTGCCTCGGTCCGGGCCGCGAGCAGCACCCGGGCGCCCTCCCGGGCGAACAGCCGCGCCGCGGCGGCGCCGATCCCCCGCCCGGCACCAGTGATGAAGGCGACCTTGCCGGCCAGCAGGCCCGAAGCGGCGGGGGCGGACGGATCAGTGGTGGGTGTGTTGTCCATGGCAGCGAGCCTGCGCCGTGCCGCGGCCTCCATCCAGGCACCAGGAATACCTGGATCGGGGCCGCGCCACCCGCGCACACTGGGGGTGTGGACAGACGAGAACTGGCGGCCTTCCTGCGCAGCAGGCGCGAGCGGATCAGCCCCGCCGACGTGGGACTGCCGACCGGGCCGCGCCGGCGCACTCCAGGGCTGCGCCGCGAGGAGGCGGCGCAGCTGGCGTTCATCTCGACCGAGTACTACACACGGCTGGAGCAGGCCCGCGGTCCGCACCCGTCGCGCGAGGTGCTGGCCGGGCTGGCCCGCGCCCTGCGCCTTTCGGACGCCGAGCGCGACCACCTCCACCACCTCGCCGGCGTACCGCCGGGCCCCCCGCCCGGCCCTTCGCGCGAGGTGCGGCAGAGCGTTCTCGACCTGCTGCGGCGGCTGCCGCAGGCGGCGGCGATCGTGACGTCCGCGACGTTCGAGGTGATCGCCTGGAACGATCTGGCGGCCGCGCTCATGGAGGACTTCTCCGCACTGGCACCGCGCGACCGCAATCTGGTGCGCAAGGTCTTCCTCGGGCCGGCCCCGCAGGGGCGGCGGCTGTACGGAGTGTCGGACGCGGACGGGTTCGCCCGCGCCTCGGCCCGGCAGCTGCGCGCCACCGCCGCCCGCTACCCCGACGATCCCGAGGTGACCCGGCTGGTGGACGAACTCCTCTCCGGAAGCGCTGAGTTCGCCCGGCTGTGGGCCTCCCACGACGTCTGCGCAGAACCCACCCTGCGCAAGACCTTCCAGCACCCGCTGGTCGGCCCGGTCACGGTCAACTGCGACGCCCTGGACCTGCGGGACCGCGACCAGCGGGTCGTCATCTACACCGCCACGCCCGGCTCACCGTCCGAGGAAGCACTGCGGCTGTTGTCGGTCTTCGGTACGCAGCGCATGGACGTGCCCGGCTGAGCCGCGTCGGGCCGCGGTCCGGCCGTGGAGCCGTCGGGGTGCGCCGGGCGCGCCGCCGACGAAGCCGGGCCGGCGCCACCTCGGTTGCGGTCAGAGCGAGTTGATCTCCTCGCCGGACAGTACCCCGGCCCAGGTGCGCACCTCGTCGATGTCGCCGTCGAGGTGGTGGGCCCCGACTCCTCCGGCTGCGGAGTCCCGGCCGGCCTGGAGGAACCTCGTGGCTTCCCAGGCGTCGGCCGCCGCGTAGGGCTCGCTGTCGGCGAGGGCGCCGTCGATCCAGAGCTGAACCTCGCCGGCCTTCGCGTCGTACTGGAGCAGCAGGGTCTGCGTGCCGCCCGGCGCCGGCCCGCTGAGCTCCGTTGTACCCGCGTCCGGCTCGTCGGCGTGGGCGAGGACGACGCGCCAGGTCCGGTCCGCCGCGTGGTGGCGGAGGGTGAAGGCATCCGCTTGCCGGCCGGTCTGCGAGAGCACGGCCATGTCCCGGCCGGGTGTGCCGTGCAGCCGGACCTTCGCCGAGACAGCCCAGCTCTTTGCTGTGTTGAGCGGCGGGATGTCGCTTTCGAGGTAGTCGCCGTCGCCGTCCAGCGTCACGCTGCCGTTCCCCGCCAGCGCGTCATCGGTGGTGACGTGTGCGTCGCCGCTGAGCAGGAAGTGCCCGTGGTGGTCCACCGCGGGGATGACCGTCAGCCCGTTGTCCCAGGTCTCGGCGCTCTCCATCTGCCAGTGGGCGAGGAGCCGCGGCTTGCGACGGGCGAGCGCGGCGATCTCGGCGGGGTCGATGGCCGAGTCCCACAGCCTGACGTCCGCGAGGTTGCCTTGCCATCGCGTCGAGTAGTCGTTGCCGTCCCGCCCCATCACGAAGTTCCACAGGGCGGTGTCCTCGGGCACGGCCGCTTCCCCGGTGGCCACCGGAGCGCCGTCCACGTAGAGCCGGGCGGTGCCCGTCGCGGGGTCGTAGGCCCCGGCGAGGTAGGCCCACTCGCCAGCCTGCGGGGTGCCGCCGGTGACCCGGGTCGTCCGGCCGTCCGCCGATGGCAACGTGAAGCTCCAGGTGGGATTCCCGGCGGCGTCGGTGGTCGCGCCGAGGGAGAAGTTGGGCGTGCTCGAAATGCCGGACTGGTTGATGGCCGTCATGTCCCGGCCGGTGTCCTCGGGGAGCACCCACACCCCGGCGGTGAAGGCGCGCGTGGTGTCCACGGCGATGCCGTCCGTGTTCACGTAGCTGTGGTCACCCCCGTCGAGGTGGGCCGAGCCCGGGGACTCCCCGCCAGGCCCCTGATCCCCCAACCGCACGCCGCCGCCGGGCTGGCCCCGGTAGGGTCCCGCCCACGCCGCGGCCCGCAGGGAGCCGCTGGGGTCGTCGAGCCGCCAGGCCGCCACCGGCCGGGTCTCCGTCACTGCCGTGGCCCGCCCGTCGATCGACGGGCG
>NZ_JAFMPZ010000565.1 GCF_017353455.1 Streptomyces laculatispora | reverse complement strand
TGGCGGGGCGGCGCGTGGGCGGACGGGGGTGGGAGCCGCCCGCCGTGGAGTACGGGCGGGGGCACCGCGGGGTGGACCTCGCCGCCGGACCGGGAACGGCGGTGCTCGCGGCCGCTTCCGGCCGGGTCTCGTTCGCGGGCGGCGTCGCGGGGCGAGGGGTGCTGGCGATCGAGCTCACGGGGACGGGCGATCCACCGCTGCGGACCACGTACGAGCCGGTGCGCCCACTGGTCGCGAAGGGCGACGAGGTCACTGCGGGGCAGGTGGTGGCGGTCATGGCGACGGGGCCGTTCCACTGCGCGTCCGGCTGTCTGCACTGGGGGCTGCGGCGCGCGGCGGCGTATCTGGACCCGCTGTCGCTGCTGCCGCCCTCGCTGCTGCGGCGCGGACCGTCCCGGCTGCTGCCGGTGACCGGCGTGCCCGAACCGGCACCGGCACCGAGCGGGGATCCGTCGCTGCGGCCGGACAGCGGACCGGCCGCCCCCGCGCCGCTGACGGGCGCCGCCGTGACGCGCCGGTGTCAGCCCTGCCCGCCGGCGGCGCCCCGGACGCCGCACAGGATCATGGCGACGGCGGTGTCCGCGATCACGTCCGGCTGCTCCGCCACGCTGAGTTCGATACGTCGCACCGCCGCGTCCACGGAGCCCTGCAGCAGCATGGCCGCCAGCCGGGGCTGCTCGTGGCCGAGGTCGCCGAGCGCCTCCACGATCATGGCGATCAGCCCGCCATGGGCGGCGCGGATCTTCTCCCGGGCGCCCGCGTCCAGCTCGCTCGCGGAGATCGCGACGACGGCTCGGTGGCGCCGGTCCCCCACGAGATCGAGCTGCCGTCGTACGTACGCCTCGATCTTCTCCTCCGGCGTCTGCGCCCGCTCCATCGCGTTCTCCACCTCGGCCGCCCAGACGGGGAAGTCGACGGCGCAGAGCTCTTCCACGACGGCTGCGCGGGACCGGAAGTACTCGTAGACGGAGGACCGGGCGAGGCCCGTGCGCTCGGCGAGGGCGGGGAAGGTCAATGCCTCCGTGCCTCCCTCGGACAGCAGGGAACGCGCTGCGTCCAGGAGGGCGCCGCGCTGCATGGTCCGGTGCTCGGCCACAGAGGCCGCTCGAATCCTGGGCACGCGTCCACTCTACGGCGACCGGTGCCCGGGAGGGGGCGGGCGGCCCCGATCAGTGGCCGGAGCAGACCCGGCAGGGCGTCCCCGGAGGTGTTCTCCAGTGCTGCTCTCAGCGCCCGGCGTCGGCCAGTTTCGCGCGCAGCTGCAGCACTGACTTGGTATGGATCTGGCTGACTCTGCTCTCGGTGACCCCGAGGACGTTACCGATCTCGGCGAGGGTGAGGCCCTCGTAGTAGTAGAGCGTGACGACCGTCTTCTCGCGGTCCGGGAGAGTGTTGATCGCCCGGGCCAGCAGCCTCCTGAGCTCACGGCCCTCGGCCACTTCCACCGGGTTGTCGGCGGCGGTGTCCTCCAGCGTGTCCATCAGGCTCAGCCGGCCGCCGCCCTCGCCGCCCACGTGGAGCAGCTCCTCCAGCGCGACCACATTGGCCAGCGACAACTGGCTGAAAACCGCGTGCAGTTCCTCCAGCGCGATCTCCATCTCCGCGGCGACCTCCGCCTCCGACGGGGTACGCCGCAGCCGCGCCTCCAGTGTCGCGTAGGCGCGTTCGACCGCCCGCGCCTTCTGGCGCACGGAGCGGGGGATCCAGTCCAGCGCCCGGAGTTCGTCGATCATCGCGCCCCGGATGCGGGTGATCGCGTACGTCTCGAACTTGATCGCACGCTCGATGTCGAACTTCTCGATCGCGTCGATCAGCCCGAAGACCCCCGAGGAGACGAAGTCCGCCTGCTCGACGTTGGACGGCAGGCCCACGCTCACCCGGCCGGCGACGTACTTCACCAGGGGCGAGTAGTGCAGGATCAGCTGCTCCCGCAGCCGCTCGTCGCCCGTGGTCTTGTACGAACGCCACAACTCGTCGAGCGAGGAGGGGGCGGGAGGGCGCACAGTGCCACGCGCAGCCGGTGGTACTGCCGCGCGGTCAGACCCGGAGGTGTGCTGGGGCATGTGGTGCCTTGAGCCGTTCTGCTGTGAAGTGCTGGGAGATGTGCGTCTGGGGCGGGATCCTTGTGAGCGTAGCGTGACTGAAGTGTCGCGGTGCGCGCAGGATATGGGATCGGCGCCGTGCGCTACCGGGGGAACGGACGCGACACCGGTCGCGGCGCCGGACACGGCCGCGTATGCGGACGAGGACATGACTGGCGTCCGGGACCGACGCGTCGCGCGCCGGCCCCGGAGGCGTTGCCGAACGATCCGCCGAGGTCATCGGCATCACCTTTTCACCCGAATGCTCCAGGTCAAGTACCGCCTCGCCGCGCGTCGTCATTGCAAGTCGGCCGTCGCGTCAACTGCCATCCATCGCCATGACGTTCGACGAACCCCAGTGAGTGCAGTTCGTACAGCCTGGCGAGCGCCTCGTCGGCGCCCGTTCCCGCGGTTCGGGCCACCTCGCGTCCGTCGGCGGCGCCACGGGCCGGCAGCGCGTCGAGAACCCGGGTGCAGCCGGCGTCCAGAAGGTCGCGTGGAAGCACCGGACCGCGTCGGGGCGGGGCGAGTTCTCCCATGTCACCCACCAGTTCGGCGACTTCCGCCGCATCCGTCACCAGTACGCCCTCTCCCCGCAGGAGTTCATGGACGCCTGCCGACAGACCACTGGTGACGGGCCCCGGAACGCCCATGGTGAAGCGGCCGAGCCGCTGGGCGCAACGCGCCGTCACCAGTGAACCGCTGCGGTATTCGGCCTCGACCACGACGGTTCCTCTCGTCAACGCGGCGATCACCCTGTTCCGGAGGATGAACCGGCTGCGGGTGGGATGTTCGCCCGGCGGCAGTTCACTGATGACGAGCCCCTGTTCGACGATGCGTCCGATCAGTTCGGCATGTCCGCGGGGGTGGGTGGTCGTCTCGGGTGCGGCGTTCGGGGTCGACGGGGCCGCTCACCGGGGCGCTCTCGCCGCCGGTGGGGCGACGGCGGCGGTGCTGGCCTGCGGGGTGGACGTCGTGTACCCCCGCGGACATGCCGAAC
>NZ_JAFMPZ010000564.1 GCF_017353455.1 Streptomyces laculatispora | reverse complement strand
ACCCGGCCGGAGCACGGGGCGCTCGCCCCGTGCTCCGGCCGGGTGTCCCCATTCGGACCAGTGGTCGATCTCGCCTACACTCGGTGGTGTGCCTCGTGGTGATGGACGACTCAACCACGACCTGCTCCCCGGAGAGAAAGGCCCCCAGGACGCTTGCGGCGTCTTCGGTGTCTGGGCTCCGGGCGAAGAGGTCGCCAAGCTCACCTATTTCGGACTGTATGCCCTGCAGCACCGTGGACAGGAGTCCGCGGGCATCGCAGTGAGCAACGGGTCCCAGATCCTGGTCTTCAAGGACATGGGACTGGTCTCGCAGGTCTTCGACGAAACTTCTCTGGGATCGCTCCAGGGCCATATCGCGGTCGGCCATGCCCGCTACTCCACCACCGGTGCCTCGGTGTGGGAGAACGCGCAGCCGACGTTCCGTGCGACCGCGCACGGCTCGATCGCCCTGGGTCACAACGGCAACCTGGTCAATACGGCCCAGCTCGCCGAGATGGTCGCCGACCTCCCGCGCAAGGACGGTCGCGCCACCCAGGTCGCCGCGACCAACGACACCGATCTGCTGACCGCGCTGCTCGCCGGCCAGACCGATGACGAGGGCAAGCCGCTCACCATCGAGGAAGCCGCCACCAAGGTGCTCCCCGAGACGAAGGGCGCCTTCTCCCTCGTCTTCATGGATGAGCACACCCTCTACGCCGCCCGCGACCCGCAGGGCATCCGCCCGCTGGTGCTCGGCCGGCTGGAGCGCGGCTGGGTGGTGGCCTCCGAGTCCGCCGCCCTCGACATCTGCGGCGCCAGTTTCGTCCGCGAGATCGAGCCCGGCGAGCTGATCGCCATCGACGAGAACGGCCTGCGCACCTCCCGGTTCGCGGAAGCTAAGCCCAAGGGCTGTGTCTTCGAGTACGTGTACCTGGCCCGCCCCGACACCGATATCGCCGGGCGGAACGTCTACCTCTCCCGCGTGGAGATGGGCCGCAAGCTGGCCGCCGAGGCCCCGGTCGAGGCCGATCTGGTCATAGCGACGCCGGAGTCCGGCACCCCCGCCGCCATCGGTTACGCGGAGGCCAGCGGAATCCCGTTCGGCGCCGGACTGGTCAAGAACGCCTACGTCGGCCGGACCTTCATCCAGCCGTCCCAGACCATCCGGCAGCTGGGTATCCGGCTCAAGCTGAACCCGCTCAAGGAAGTCATCAAGGGCAAGCGCCTGGTGGTCGTCGACGACTCGATCGTCCGCGGCAACACCCAGCGCGCGCTGGTCCGGATGCTCCGCGAGGCGGGCGCCGCCGAGATCCACATCCGGATCTCGTCCCCGCCGGTGAAGTGGCCCTGCTTCTTCGGCATCGACTTCGCGACCCGCGCCGAGCTGATCGCCAACGGCATGTCCGTCGACGAGATCGCCACGTCGATGGGGGCCGACTCGCTCTCGTACATCTCGCTCGACGCGATGATCGAGGCGACGACGATCGACAAGCCGAATCTCTGCCGCGCCTGCTTCGACGGCGAGTACCCGATGGAGCTTCCGGACCCGGAGCTGCTCGGCAAGCAGCTGCTGGAGACCGAGCTGGCGGCAGGCCCTGCGGCGACCGCTGCGGCCGACGCGCTGCGCCGTCCGTGACCCGGACCGTCCGGCAGCCTTTCCACCAGCCCCGTATCTCCACACGAAAGATCCCAGGCAATGTCTGAGACAACAGGTGCTTCCTACGCGGCAGCGGGCGTCGACATCGAGGCCGGCGACCGTGCCGTCGAGCTGATGAAGGAGTGGGTGAAGAAGACCCAGCGCCCCGAGGTCGCGGGCCTCGGCGGCCTCGGCGGCTTCGCCGGACTCTTCGACGCTTCGGCCCTCAAGCGTTACGAGCGTCCGCTGCTCGCCTCCGCCACCGACGGCGTCGGCACCAAGGTCGACCTCGCCCGCCAGATGGGCGTGTACGACACGATCGGCCACGACCTCGTCGGCATGGTCGTGGACGACCTGGTCGTCTGTGGCGCCGAACCGCTGTTCATGACCGACTACATCTGTGTCGGCAAGGTGCACCCCGAGCGTGTCGCGGCCATCGTGAAGGGCATCGCCGAAGGCTGTGTGCTGGCGGGCTGCGCCCTGGTCGGAGGCGAGACCGCCGAACACCCCGGCCTGCTCGGACCGGACGACTTCGATGTCGCCGGTGCCGGTACGGGCGTGGTGGAGGCCGACCGGCTGCTGGGCCCCGACCGCATCCGCAAGGGTGACGCGGTCATCGCGATGGCGTCGTCCGGGCTTCACTCCAACGGGTACTCGCTCGTCCGGCACGTCGTCTTCGACCGGGCCGGCTGGACGCTGGACCGCGAGGTCGAGGAGTTCGGCCGGACGCTCGGCGAGGAGCTCCTGGAGCCCACCAGGATCTACTCGCTGGACTGCCTGGCGCTGACCCGTACGACCGAGGTGCACGGCTTCAGCCACGTCACCGGCGGCGGCCTGGCCAACAACCTGGCCCGGGTCGTCCCGGACGGACTGCACGCGACGGTGGACCGCTCCACCTGGACGCCCGGCGCGGTCTTCGACCTGGTGGGCAAGGCCGGTCAGGTCGAGCAGCTGGAGCTGGAGAAGACGCTCAACATGGGCGTCGGCATGATCGCGATCGTCCCGGCGGAGTCGGCCGACGCGGCCCTGACGACACTGGCCGACCGCGGCGTCGACTCCTGGATCGCCGGCGAGATCACGGACCGCGGCGCGCACCCGACGGGTGCGGAGCTCGTGGGCGGGTACGCGCGCTGAGTGCGGGCACGGAAGACGGCACCGGACGCCGGGCGGGTCGACATGATTCGCCCGGCGGACGGGGACGGCACGCCCTCCGGATCGGGACAGCACAGAACCCGGTCCGGAGCAGGCCCGGACCGGGTTGATGTGTCAGCGCGAGGTCAAGCGCCGCGGCGCTGTGACGACGGACCGGACTGGTCGTCCTCGTCCTCGTCATCGTCGTCGTTGTACTGATCCGCGTACTGTGCGTACGGGTCATCTTCCTCGTCGTCGTCCTCGAACGGCTCGGCGTTCGGTGGTTGACTCGAAGGTGATGCGCCCAGCTCATTGGCCAGACGCGACAGGTCAGTCCCGCCGCTGCTGTACTTCAGCTGACGGGCGACCTTGGTCTGCTTGGCCTTTGCCCGGCCGCGCCCCATGGCTCGACCCCCTCGGTGACGGGGCTCGACGGCCCCAGAGTCTTGACACGCGTTCATGTTTCAGGACGGACTCTCGGTAGAGAGACCGTGCCTGTAGAGCTTTAACGGTACCTGCTTCCGCGGCCATACGGTACGCCGCCCGCATCACACGCCCCGGAAGAAGACCCGCGAGGAGCTCCGTCCTCGCTGGTCAACTGCGATTTTAACCTCTTCTGGGCATGCGACCCGCCGACCGGGGTGAGGCATGTCTCCCCGACCGGCGGGTACAGCAGGCCGTGCGCAGGGAATGACGCTCCGTAGGGCCCCGGGCGCGGTCAGCGACGGACGGCGTCGGCCATCCGCTGCTCGGCGATCCGGTCGGCTGCGGCAGCCGGCGGAATTCCATCACTCTTCGCACGTGCGAATATGGCCAGCGTCGTGTCGAAGATCTTTGCCGCCTTGGCCCGGCACCGGTCGAAGTCGAAGCCGTGCAGCTCGTCGGCGACCTGGATGACGCCGCCGGCGTTCACCACGTAGTCGGGGGCGTAGAGGATCGAGCGGTCCGCCAGATCCTTCTCGACGCCCGGGTGTGCGAGCTGGTTGTTGGCCGCGCCGCACACCACCGAGGCGGTGAGCACCGCAACGGTGTCGTCGTTCAGCGCGCCGCCGAGCGCGCACGGGGCGTAGATGTCCAGACCCTCGGTACGGATCAGCGCCCCGGTGTCCGCCGCCACGGCGACTTCGGGGTGCTTCTCGGTGACCCGGCGCACGGACTCGTCCCGTACATCGGTGATCGTGACCAGGGCTCCGTCCGCCAGCAGGTGCTCGACCAGGTGGTGGCCGACCTTGCCGACTCCGGCGACCCCCACTTTTCGGCCACGCAGCGTCGGGTCCCCCCAGAGGTGCTGGGCCGAGGCCCGCATGCCCTGGAAGACGCCGAACGCGGTGAGCACCGACGAGTCGCCGGCGCCGCCGTTCTCGGGGGAGCGGCCGGTGGTCCAGCGGCACTCGCGGGCCACGACGTCCATGTCGGCGACGTACGTGCCGACATCGCAGGCCGTCACGTAGCGGCCACCGAGCGAGGCCACGGACCGGCCGTAGGCCAGGAGCAGTTCGGTCCTCCGGGTGTCCTCGAAGGCCTCCGGGTCACCGATGATGACGGCCTTGCCGCCACCGTGGTCGAGCCCGGCCAGGGCGTTCTTGTACGACATGCCGCGCGCGAGGTTCAGCGCGTCCGCGACGGCGGCCTCCTCGGAGGCGTACGGATAGAAACGGGTGCCGCCCAGGGCCGGGCCCAGGGCGGTGGAGTGGATGGCGATGACGGCCTTGAGGCCGCTGGCACGGTCCTGACAGAGCACGACTTGTTCGTGGCCCCCCTGATCCGAGTGGAACAGGGTGTGCAGGACGCCGTCGGTCACATCGGTCACTGTGGTGACTCCCAATTACGAAGCGGCGGGAAGACCCTCCTGAAGGTGGGGAGGGCCCCGGACCGACCGGCACGGACGGTCCGTGGGCATGAGCTTAAGGCCGTCCGTCCCGCACGGACGGAGATCTGATCCGGCGGGGCGGATCACCCACGACCGGAGTACGGGCGTGACACGATCGCTGCATGTCGGTGGTGTCTTCGGTGCCCGTCCCATACGCGTCCTACCTCAGGGTCTACGAGCCACTGGCGGCCTTCCCGGAGGCCGAACGCGCGCACTGGGCGCGCTATGCGGGCCGGGCCCGGATCCCCACGGCGCAGGACGAACTGCGTCGCTCGCTGGCCGACCTGGCGGCGACCCCGCCGGTCGGCGTCCCGGCGCACGAGAGCGCTGACGCGTTCGTCGCCGAGGTGGACGGTGTGGTGTGCGTCTGCCCGTGGCGGACCCGGCTGCGCGGCTGGCTGGCGCTGGACGGTCTCGCGGACATGTTCCCCGGGCCGGTGCTCGACGCCGTGCTGCCGCCGGTGGTGCGCGGGCAGGCCCTCGCCGACCACGAGCGGTGGTCGGAGCGCAATCCGGACGCCCGGCCCTGGATCAGGACGGCGGTGTGGCAGGTCCCGGTGCGCTGGTTCGTCCTCGTCTCGGACGAGGAGCGCGAGCACCGGGCGGCGGGTGAGGACGGCGAGCCGGCCGTGCTGCGGTACCGGACGCCGATGGTCCAGGCGCGCCGCCGGCTGGCGCGGGCGCTGAAGACGCTGCGCGAGACGGTGGACGAGGGGCCGCTCACCGGCGGCCTGGTGGATGTCGGCCGCTGGCTGGAGGAGTTCCATCCGCGCGCCCTGGTCGAGCTGGACTACGGCGGGCTGGTGCACGCCCTCCCGGCCCGGCACCTCGCCGAGGACCGGAGCGCCGCCGATGTGGCCGAGGGCATCTCGGCGCTGCGTGCTGGTGACACCGAGGCGGCGGGCGAGGCGTACGCACGCCTTTCGGAGCGCTGGAGGTCCGTAAGGGATCGCCAGTTCGCGAACTGACAATCGATGAACCTGCGTCCCGTGTGACACGTGAGTGTGAAGAGGCGGAAGCGTACGCCTGATGTCTCAGGACCTACGTCCCGAACCGGGCCTTTGCCTCAAGCGTGATGGATAGCACTTACGGGGCCCTTGCGCCCTTACCTACTCCTCGTGCCAAAATAGGACAAGGAGTCCGGGGAGGGCTCTATTCGTCCAATTATGGGCGGAGTGCTCTGCATTGCGTTCTATGGGGGGTCTGATGGCTCCTGATCGCTCTGTGACTGATCGTCACAGTGGTGTGACTGTCCGCTATGGCATGGTCCATCGGCTTCCGTCGCTGATGAACACCTGGGAGGGCAATTCCATCGGTTTGGCCGACGTGGCTGGACGGATGGTGTAGTTGTAGTGCCGAGGACAAGCCGTTCGTCCTATAACCGACTCGGCCCGCGTCCGCCATTTCGGGCAACGCGGGTCAAGGTGCAGAATTTAGAGGAAAGAACCGAGATGGTTCGGTTCTCCCGAGGAGGCCGCTCATGACCGCTCGCACCCCTGATGCCGAGCCGCTGCTGACCCCGGCTGAGGTTGCCACGATGTTCCGCGTGGACCCGAAGACGGTTACCCGTTGGGCCAAGGCAGGCAAGCTCACGTCCATCCGCACGCTCGGTGGACATCGCCGGTACCGCGAGGCAGAGGTCCGCGCACTGCTTGCGGGTATTCCGCAGCAGCGCAGCGAGGCCTGACAGACCCCTGTCGCCGCAGCACAACTGGGCTTTTGGGTCCCCCAACCCGCACAGCCCACCCATAGCTCCATATGACGGGCGCCCGCCCCAACGGGCGCCATACCTGTGTCGTGCAGGTCACGTCGTCAGATCGCGCTGGACTCCGCCGGGTCCAGCGCGATCTTTTTTTGTGCGCACACGGCTTGCCGGCACCCGCACCCGGCCCGCGGCTCCCCGCCTGATCGGGCCACTGGAAACCGGACGCCCGGTTGGCTCCCGATGGGTCTCGTGCGGGCTTGCTCGGGTCTGTGCGGGACTGTGTGCCCTCGTCCCGGGAAGGCCGGGCCGGGACGGTTCGGGGCCTCCTGGGCGGGTCCCGTCCGAGTGGTGCAATTGCACATATTAAATTCGCCAGTTGTAGGAAGGGAGTAAAGTCACCCCTTCTCAAAACTGATTTGGTGACTCCCGTCACACGGCAGGACTCTTGCCAAGTACGAGCCTGCCCCTGCATAGGGGTGCGACAGCGCGCCATTGGTCACGTGGCGGGAGGACTTTCGTCCTCCGTCCGCCGGGTGGCGGACCGGCCGTCACGGGCCGGTCCGGAGCCTCCCGGTGACGGTGCATCGCCGCGCGACGCCCCGGTGGCCCGCGCGGCGGCCTTCCAGGGCCCTGTGGGCGGCCGGGGCGGGCCGGCTGGCTCCTCGGCTGGTCCCGTTGCCGGAGAGGCCGTCACGGGCTCCATGGCGAGCCGCAGCAGCCGGGCGCAGACCGCGCAGTGCCGGGTGAGGTGGCGGTAGCCGGTGGCGGCCGCCAGATGGGCGCGCAGCAGGGCGCGGATCTCGTGCCGGGGAGTCCTCGGCCGGGCCGGGGGCCGGGGCGGGGCCGGTTCGCGGGCGCCGCCACCGTCCGTCCGAAGCCCCCCGTCCGTCCGGAGTCCCTCGGCCGTGCGCAAATCCTCGTCCGCCCGGAACCCCTCGTCCGTGGATGCCGTCATCCCCGCCACCTCCCGGTGGATGCGCGCTGCCCCGCGCCGTGAAAACAGGGACAGCCCCTGTTTTCTGAGTACTCGTCGCCGGACACCGGAGTCAATACGCGCGAAAGCCCGGATCCAGTGGATCCGGGCTTTCGTTACTGCGGTCCTGACGGGATTTGAACCCGCGGCCTCCACCTTGACAGGGTGGCGAGCACTCCAAACTGCTCCACAGGACCAGGTTTTCGCGGCTGCCTTGCGGCTGGCTGCGAAGACAGACTGTACAGGAGGTCAGAGGGTGCGGTCGACCTCACGTCCGGTGGCGGGGCGATTACCCGGCCACCGGCGGACGGTTACGGGGCGGCGGCGTCGATCGCCTTCACGATCCGCTTGTCGGAGACGGGGAACGCGGTGCCCAGCGCGTGCGCGAAATAGCTGACGCGCAGCTCCTCGATCATCCAGCGGATGTCCAGGACCTCCTGCGGAACGGGCCTGCCCTGCGGCAGCTGTTCGAGCAGCCAGGCGTACTCGTCCTGCATCTCGTGGACCTTCTCCATGCGCGAGGTGTCGCGCTGGACGTTGGTCGGCATCTGCTGGAGCCGGCGGTCCTCCGCCACCAGGTAGCGCATCAGGTCGGGCAGCCTGCGCAGCCCGGTCGCGGTGACGAACCCGGGCGGGACGAGACGGGCGAGGTGCTCCCGTACATCGGTGACGTTGTTGATCAGGACCAGGCTGTTGGTGGCCTTCAGCCGGCGCTCGCACGCCTGCCAGGCCGCCAGGATCTGCTGCACCTGGCCGACCGTGCGGACGGTGAGGTCCACCAGATCGGCGCGCACCTTGTCGTACAGCTTGCGGAGCGACGCCTCGTCCCAGGCGGGGCCGCCGTGCGCGGCGATCAGCCGGTCGGCGGCGGCGGTCGCGCAGTCGTCGAACAGCGCCTGGATGGAGCCGTGCGGGTTGCGGGACAGGGCCAGCTTCTGCTGGTTCGTCAGCTTGTCCGAGGCGAACTTCGCCGGGTTCACCGGGATGTTCAGCAGGATCAGCTTCCGGGTGCCGCGCCACATCGCCTGCTGCTGCTCGGCCTCGGTGTCGAAGAGCCGTACGGCGACCGTCTCGCCCTGGTCGACCAGGGCCGGATACGCCTTCACCGGCTGGCCGGCCCTCCGGGTCTCGAAGATCCGGTCCAGGGCGCCGATCGTCCAGTCCGTGAGGCCCGAACGCTCGATGGACTCGCCCGTGGGGCCCGCGGTCGCCGCGGCGGCCTTGGAGAGGGCCTGCCGGGCCTTGGGGCGCAGCTGGATCTTCAGCGCCTCCAGGTCCTTGTCCTCGGCGACCTTGCGGCGCCGCTCGTCGACGATCCGGAAGGTGATCTTCAGGTGGTCCGGGACGCGGCTCAGGTCGAAGTCGTCCGCGGTGACCGGGACGCCCACCATCCGCTGGAGCTCGCGGGCGAGGGTGACCGGCAGCGGCTCCTGGAGGGGGACGGCCCGGTCCAGGAACTTGTCCGCGTAGTCCGGGGCGGGCACGTAGTGCCGGCGGATCGGCTTGGGCAGGGAGCGGATCAGCTCGGTGACCACTTCCTCGCGCAGGCCCGGGATCTGCCAGTCGAAGCCCTCCGAGGTGACCTGGTTGAGCACCTGGAGCGGGATGTGGACGGTCACACCGTCGGCGTCCGCGCCGGGCTCGAACTGGTACGTCACCCGGAACTTGAGCTTCCCCTGCCGCCAGGAGTCCGGGTAGTCGTCCTTGGTGACGCTCCCGGCCTTCTCGTTGATGAGCATCGAGCGCTCGAAGTCCAGCGCGTCCGGCTCGTCGCGGCGCTTGTGCTTCCACCAGGAGTCGAAGTGCGCACCCGAGACGACGTGCTCCGGGATCCGCTGGTCGTAGAAGTCGAAGAGCGTCTCGTCGTCCACGAGGATGTCGCGGCGCCGGGCACGGTGCTCCAGCTCCTCGACCTCGCCCAGGAGCTTGCGGTTGTCGTGGAAGAACTGGTGGTGCGTGCGCCAGTCGCCCTCGACCAGGGCGTTGCGGATGAAGAGGTCCCGCGAGGTCTCCTGGTCGATACGGCCGAAATTGATCTTGCGCTGGGCGACGATCGGTACGCCGTACAGCGTGACCCGCTCGAACGCCATCACCGCCGCCTGGTCCTTCTCCCAGTGCGGCTCGCTGTACGTGCGCTTCAGCAGGTGCTGGGCCAGCGGCTCGATCCACTCCGGCTCGACCCGGGCGTTGACCCGCGCCCACAGCCGGGACGTCTCCACCAGCTCGGCCGACATCACGAACCGCGGCTGCTTCTTGAAGAGGGCCGATCCGGGGAAGATCGCGAACTTGGCGTTGCGGGCACCGACGTACTCGTTCTTCTCGGTGTCCTTCAGCCCGATGTGCGACAGCAGACCGGCCAGCAGAGAGGTGTGCACCGACTGCTCGGGGGCGTCCGTACCCGTCGAGGACTCCTCCAGCTCGAGTCCCATCTGCTTGGCCACCGTGCGCAGCTGCGCGTAGATGTCCTGCCATTCGCGGATGCGCAGGAAGTTCAGGTACTCCTGCTTGCACATCCGGCGGAAGCTGGAGGAGCCGCGCTCCTTCTGCTGCTCGCGGATGTAGCGCCACAGATTGAGGAACGCCATGAAGTCGGACGTCTCGTCCTTGAACCGGGCGTGCTGCTGATCGGCCTGCGTCTGCTTCTCGGACGGCCGCTCGCGCGGGTCCTGGATGGAGAGCGCGGCGGCGATGACCATGACCTCGCGGACACAGCCGTTGCGGTCGGCCTCGATGACCATCCGGGCCAGCCGCGGGTCCACCGGCAGCTGGGAGAGCTGGCGGCCGAGCGAAGTGAGGCGCTGACCCCTCTTTCCCTCCTGGGGGGACTTCTCCTCCTGCTCCAGCGCGCCCAGCTCCTGGAGGAGCTGCACACCGTCGCGGATGTTGCGGTGGTCCGGCGGATCGATGAAGGGGAACTTCTCGATGTCGCCGAGGCCGGCCGCGGTCATCTGGAGGATGACGGAGGCCAGGTTCGTCCGCAGGATCTCCGGGTCCGTGAACTCCGGACGGGTCAGGAAGTCGTCCTCGGAGTACAGCCGGATGCAGATGCCGTCCGACGTACGGCCGCAGCGGCCCTTGCGCTGGTTGGCGCTGGCCTGCGAGATCCGCTCGATGGGCAGCCGCTGGACCTTGGTGCGGTGGCTGTAGCGGGAGATACGGGCGTTGCCCGGGTCGATCACGTACTTGATGCCGGGGACGGTCAGCGAGGTCTCGGCGACATTGGTCGCCAGCACGATCCTGCGTCCCGTGTGGCGCTGGAACACCCGGTGCTGTTCGGCGTGCGACAGGCGCGCGTAGAGGGGGAGCACCTCGGTATGTCTGAGGTTGCGTTTGCCCAGCGCGTCCGCGGTGTCGCGGATCTCCCGCTCCCCGGAGAGGAAGACCAGGACGTCACCGGGGCCCTCCGACTGGAGCTCGTCGACGGCGTCGCAGATCGCGGTGATCTGGTCGCGGTCGGAGTCGTCCGTGTCTTCGGCGGCCCCCTCCGTCAGGGGGCGGTACCGCACCTCCACCGGGTACGTACGGCCGCTGACCTCGACGACCGGGGCCTCGCCGAAGTGGCGTGCGAAACGCTGCGGGTCGATCGTCGCCGAGGTGATGACGACCTTCAGATCCGGGCGCTTGGGCAGCAGCCGGGCCAGATAGCCGAGCAGGAAGTCGATGTTCAGCGACCGCTCGTGGGCCTCGTCGATGATGATCGTGTCGTACGCGAGCAGCTCGCGGTCCGTCTGGATCTCGGCGAGCAGGATGCCGTCCGTCATGAGCTTGACGAAGGTCGCGTCCTGATTCACCTGGTCGGTGAAGCGGACCTTCCAGCCCACCGCCTCGCCCAGCGGCGTCTTCAGCTCCTCGGCGATCCGCTCGGCCACCGTGCGGGCCGCGATCCGGCGCGGCTGGGTGTGCCCGATCATGCCGCGGACGCCACGCCCCAGCTCCATGCAGATCTTGGGGATCTGGGTGGTCTTGCCGGAGCCGGTCTCACCGGCGACGATCACGACCTGGTGCTCGCGTATCGCCTCCAGGATCTCGTCCTTCTTCTGGCTGACCGGAAGCTGTTCCGGGTACGAGAGGGCAGGCAGCCGCCCGGCCCGCAGGGCGAGCCGCCCGGCTGCCTTCGTGGCCTGGGCGGCGATCTCGTCCAGCACGCCTTGCTGGGCCTCGGGCTGACGGATGCGACGCGCCCCTTCGAGGCGGCGGCCGAGCCGGTGGGCGTCGCGCAGCGAGAGCTGCCCGAGCTGGGACTGGAGATCGGCGAAGGAAGTAGACATACGGGTTCCAGGATCTCACCCGGGCCCGAGGAACGGCGAACCTATTTCGCGCGGGCTCGGTCACGGAGTCGGCAGGGTGGGGGTGGGCGCGATCACAGCACGTACCATTCCGGACAGTTGGACTCCCGTGAACCCCATGAACTCCGTCCGCGGAACAGCCCCAGGAAGGCCGGTCGCCGTGCCCCGTTCGCAGTGGTGCTGCCTGGTGGCGGCGCTCGCGGTCGTCCTGGGGCTGTTCTGCGGACAGTCGACGGCGGCCCGGAC
>NZ_JAFMPZ010000563.1 GCF_017353455.1 Streptomyces laculatispora | reverse complement strand
ACACGGCGACGACGGTGAGCACACCTTCCAGCCCCTTGAAGTCGTCCGCATTGCGGGTGAAGAGCGGCAACCCCCTGACGGAGGCGATGGACGCGATCATCAGGTCCATGCGACGGGGGCGGGGGTTGCGGCCCGCAGCGACGGCAAGGGACACCAGGCTCCCGTACCGGGCAGCCGCCTCGCCGTCAAAGGGGAGCGGTTCGAAGTCGGCCACGGCAGCGCCCAGCTTCTCCATCCGCGCCGCCCGCCCGGCCGCGTCCCCGGCCATCGCCACACCTTGCTGAAGCTCGGCCATCGTCACGGCGGTGAGTGCCGGAAAGGCAGGGAGATCCTCGGCACGCAGCAGGTCAAGGTCGATGTACGTGCAGGTGTCGAGCACACCTACTCGGTAGCCCTCAGCCATGCACGCGCTCCCAGGGATCGTCGTCCCCGGCCCGGTCCTCGCCACCGAAGAGCTCGTCCGCCTCGCGACGCATCAACGCACCGTCCACGCGGGGAAGCCGCCGGTGCCGGGCCACCAGTTCCTCGGCACTCAGCCTCCGCTTACGCGTGAGCGGCCTGAGCTCCGCGACCTCTATCCCGTTTCGGGTGATGTGGAAGATCTCGCCCTCCTCCACAGCGTTCATGACATCCGCGGACCGGTTCCGGAACTCGCGCTGCGTGATGGTCTTCATGCGTCCAGCGTAGCTCTACGTGTCTCGCTGTGCTACATCGTTCTCGATGCCCACGGTCCATGAGGTCCAATGGCCGCATGACCGACGCATCCGCCTCCGCCGCACAGCACGCCTTCCGTGACCTGCTCCACGCCCAGCGTGTGTGGGACATCGAACTCCCCGCCTTCGACGCGGCCGCCGCGCCGCAGGCCCCGCTCCCCCTCTTCCACTCCTGGTTCGCCGAGGCGGTGGCCGCCGGGCAGGTGGAGCCGCACACGATGGCCCTGGCCACGGCCGACGCGGAGGGGCTGCCCGATGTGCGCACCCTGATGCTGCACGACGCGGACGAGCGCGGCTGGCACTTCGCCACCCACGCCACCAGCGCGAAGGGCCGCCAGCTGGCCGCCCGCCTCCACGCCGCGCTCGGCTTCTACTGGCCCGCGCAGGGGCGGCAGGTACGGGTGCGGGGCCCGGTCACCGCGTGCTCCGCCGCCGAGAGCCGGGCCGACCTGCACGCCCGTTCCACCGGGGCGCTGGCCTCGGCGCTGGTGGGGCGGCAGAGCGAGGTACTGGGCTCGTCCGCGGAGCTGGACCGCGCCTCCGACGCGGCCTGGGACCGGGCACGGGAGGAGCCGGACGCGGAGGTGACCAGCTGGACGCGGTACGTGGTCGAGCCCTACGAGGTCGAGTTCTTCCAGGGCGACGCACGGCGGCGGCACATCCGGCTGCGCTACCACCGGGAGGCCGGGGCGGCCGGAGCGGCCGGGACCGCCGGGGCCTGGCAGCGGGAGCTGCTCTGGCCCTGACGGCCGCCGGGCGCCCCGGCCGCCGCCCGCTCAGTTCACCGTGATCGCCTGCACGGGGCAGGCGCGGGCCGCCTCACCGACCATGGGACCGGCGAGGGCGTCTCCCGGTTCGGGCAGCAGCTCACTGAACCCGTCGTCGTCCTGGGTGAACACCTTGGGTGCGGCGAGCGCGCACTGCCCCGCGCCGATGCACACGTCCTTGTCAATATCGATCTTCATCGTCATCTGCACCTCGCCGGAGTTTTCGTTCGGATGTCGGTCGCCCTGGATGCCGGTCACCACGTGACGGGCAGTTCCAGCAGCCCCTGGATCGTGTCCCCCGGCTTGAACGGGACGTCCTCGGCGGGCACCGCGAGCCGCAGACCGGGAAGACGCTCGAAGAGGGCGGGCAGCGCGATCTCCAGTTCGGCCCGTGCCAGATTCTGGCCCAGGCACTGATGGATGCCGAAGCCGAACGCGACGTGGTTGCGCGCGTTGCGGCCGAGGTCCAGCTCGTCGGGCGACGGGTACACGGACTCGTCCCGGTTGATCACCGACGTGGACAGGAGGACCCCGTCACCCGCCCGGACGGTCACCCCGCCCACCTCGATGTCCTCGACGGCCACCCGCGACAGCCCGTCCGCGATGGACAGGAACCGCAGCAGCTCCTCCACCGCGGCCGGCATCCCGCTGCCGGGGTCATCACCGGTGGAGGCACCGGCCGCGCGCAGCAGGGCCAGCTGTTCGGGGTGCTGGAGAAGAGTGAAGGTGCCGAGCGAGATCATGTTCGCGGTCGTCTCATGACCGGCCACCAGCAGGATCTCGGCCAGCCGCACCAGCTCCTCGCCGTCCACCGCACCGGTCTCCAACTGCTTGACGATCAGCTCGTCCAGCAGCCCCTCACCGGGATCGCGCCGCTTGCGCTCGATCAGTACCCGGAAGTACTCGTCGAGGGCGTCCCGGGCCGCCTCGACGTCGGAGGCCTCGGGGCCCCGGAGCAGCTTCCGCGACTGCGCCTCGAAGAACTCGTGGTCCGCGTAGGGCACCCCGAGCAGCGCGCAGATGACCATGGAGGGCACGGGCAGCGCGAAGGCGTTGACCAGATCGGCCGGCGGACCCTGCTCGACCATCGCGTCGAGCAGGGCGTCCACGGTCGCCCGGATCTGTGGCCGCAGGGCCGCCGTCCGCTTGACCGTGAAGCTCGGGATCAGCATCCGGCGCTGGACGTTGTGCTCCGGATCATCGACGCCGATCAGTTCGACGCGCCGCTGGGTGGTCTCGGCCAGCCGCTTGGCGAACAGCGGGAACGCGGGATTCTCCCGGTCGGACGACAGCCTGGGGTCCACCAGGAGCGACCGCGCCTCGGCGTGCCCGGTGACCAGCCACACCGTCCGGCCGGTGTAGAGCCGGACGGGGGTCACCGACTGCTGCCCCCGGCTCTCACTCGGATAGCCCGTCGGCGGGTGGTAGGGGCAGGTGCGGTTCTGCGGAAAGGTGACGGTCTCGGTCTCTGCCATGGAGGGCCTCGCAAAGAGTGGGGGCGTCCTGCCGATCACCCACCACTAGATGCCTCAGGCACCTAGATGGGCTAGACGATGTTCGGCCAAATCCCCCGTACCCGGCCATCGGATGACGATCGGGACCACCCCGCCCCCCGTTTACCCGTCGGGCTTATCCGCTTTCAACCGCCGAGGAGCACTATGGGAAGCAGATGAGGACTGGAGGTCACCCATGACCCGAACCCGTAGCCGGTACGCCCCGGACCGCGGACTGACCACACGCATGGTCACCACCATGTTCCTGATCGGTCTGCTGTACGTGGTACTGGTCGGCGTACTGCTAGCCGTGCTGCGCGGCGCCTGGCCGATCATCCTGATCATCACCGGCGGCATGTTCATCGCCCAGTTCTGGTTCAGCGACCGCATCGCGGCCTTCAGCATGGGCGCCCGCGAGGTCACCCCGGAGCAGGCGCCGGAACTGCACGGGGCCATCGACCGGATCTGCGCTCTCGCCGACATGCCCAAACCGCGGGTGGCCATCTCCCAGAGCGACGTCCCGAACGCCTTCGCCACCGGCCGCAGCGAACGCACGGCCCTCGTCTGCGCGACCACGGGACTACTGCGCAGACTGGAGCCCGAGGAGCTGGAGGGCGTGCTCGCCCACGAGATGTCGCACGTCGCGCACCGTGACGTCGCCGTCATGACGATCGCCTCGTTCCTCGGCGTTCTCGCGGGCATCATCACCCGTGTCGCCCTGTGGGGCGGTTTTTCCCGCTCCAGCCGGAGCAACGACCCCGTCGGCATCGCGATCATGCTGATTCCGCTGATCAGCGCGGTGGTCTATGCCCTGAGCTTCCTGCTCACCCGGCTGCTGTCGCGCTACCGCGAGCTGTCCGCCGACCGCACCGCCGCCCTGCTCACCGGCCGGCCCTCGGCCCTCGCCTCCGCCCTCACCAAGGTGAGCGGCCAGATGGCCCGGATCCCGACGGAGGACCTGCGGAAGGCGGAGCCGTACAACGCCTTCTACTTCGTCCCGGCCTTCTCCTCCAAGGAGAGCCTGAGCCGGCTGCTCTCCTCGCACCCCACGCTGGAACAGCGCCTGGACCAGCTGGCCCGCATCTCCGCCGACCTTGCCCGCCCGTAAGGAGCGTCCATGGGCCTGCTCGACACCATCCTGGGCCGCAGCAAACCGGTCCGCCCCGACCTCGACCAGCTCTTCGCCGTCCCGTCCGCCGCCCTCACCCTCCAGGCCGCGACGGGCTTCGTACCGACCGGCCTCGGCTCGGTGTGCTTCGCGGGTGTGGAGGGCGGCACCTTCGCCCGTATCCAGCAGGACGTACGGGAGCTGCTGGACGCGGACACCGCGAGCGGCGGCGTCCCGGTGGAGTTCAGCCGGGACTCCTACGGCTACACCTGGCTGCTCGCCCGGCAGCCTGCCGAGGACACCGCCTCACTCGTCAACGATCTGCACGCGGTGAACACCCTGCTCCAGGACGGCGGCTTCGGCCCGCAGCTCCTCTGCTCGCTGGTCAGCTTCCGGGACGAGCGGGAACGGCCGCTGGCCCTGGTCTACCTCTACAAGCGCGGCACGTTCTACCCCTTCGCCCCGCTGCCGGGCGGCGAGAAGCGCGACAACGAACTCGAACTCCAGGTCCGGGCCGCCCTAGGCGACGACCTCCGCGTGGAGAAGGACCTGGCCCGGTGGTTTCCGGTGTGGGGGGCGCCGGGGCTGTGAGGCAGCGCATCTCAGAAGGTGCGGCGGGTCCACGTCATGGGCGAACAGCGGCCGTATCCTGCGGACCGAGGTAGAACATTTCCGGGTCGCCCTCGTCCAGGCCGTGGAGCAGACCGGCCGGCGCCCATCCCGCTCGCTGAAGCAGCCGCTGCATCGGCTGGTTGGAGACGTTCGTCGAGGTGAACAGCTTCGGGGTGACGCACGAAGCCGCAGCCTCCGCCAGCAGCCGCCCGCCCACACCCCGGCCACGGGCGGCGGGCGCCACCATCAGCATCGTGACGAAGCCCTGCTCGAAGAACGTGTACTCCACCACGCAGTACCCCAGGGGCCCGGACGCGTCTTCGGCCATGATCGCGAGGCCCTGCCCGCACCACCGTCCGATGTTCGTGCACCGCCCCTCGTCGCCTTCCGCCGCGACCGAGTCGATCCGGACCAGCGCGTCCGCATCCGACCCACTCGCGCGGCGCACGGCGAACCCATCCGCGAGGCGCACCGGTCAGCCGTTGCCGGCCGCGTGCCCCAGGAACGCGGTCCAGGCGGCGGGGGCGACCGCGAAGGTCGGCCCGTCGGTGACCTTGGAGTCGCGGACGTGGACGGTGTGCGGGCAGGTGGCGACCTCTACGCAGGCCGCGCCCTCGTTGCCGCTGTAGCTGGACTTGTGCCAGGCGTAGGCGACTTCGATGCATTCGCCGCCCTCATTGCCGCTGTAGCTGGACTTGAACCAGGTCAGTCCGGGTCCGTGGTTCACAGTTGCCCCACCTTCGTCTCGATGATCTCCGCAGACTTCCAGGGGTTGAGCGCCTGGGCCCGCAGAATGCCGAAGAGGTCGAACATGTCGCTCACCGGCTCCGGCTTCGAGATCAACCTATCGTCGCCATGCGCTTCCACGTACAGCAGACTTCGGCCTTCTTCCGTGGCCATCAACTTCATCGGTCCCATCAGCCCCGCGTGCGTGTGCTGGGCCGACGGCATCACCTGCACCGTCAGGTGGTTGAACCGCTCAACGCAGTCGAGCAAGTGCCGCAGTTGTCCCTTCAGTACCTCGGGTCCGCCGAGGGTCCGGTCCAGGACCGATTCCTCGATGACGTAGCCGATGCGCGGCGGAGACGTGCGCGAGAGCACTGCCTGCCGCTCCAGCCTCGCTTCGACGTGCCGGATGATCTCGGCCTCGGAGTACGCAGGTACGCGGGAGCGGTGCAGCGCGTACGCGTACTCCTCCGTCTGGAGCAGGCCAGGGATCAGCATGGTCTCGTACGCGCTGATGACTCGCGCCGTCCGCTCCAACTTCGCCCAGTCCAGGAACTTCGGTGAGTACTTCTCCTCGTCCACCAGCTCACAGCACGCCTTCAACGCCCCGCCCGCGTCGAACACCTTGTCCGCATCGCGCAGGAACTCCAGCGAGGGAATGCGCTCCGCCCGCTCGTACGCCCCCAGCAGGGATTCCGACACCAACAGCTTCTCCGACGCGTCCTTCTGGGTCAGTCCCGCGCGCACCCGATGGATGCGAATCAGGTCCCCCACGAGCCTCCGCACCTGCGACGGCTCATTGCTCGTCCCCACAGCCACCACCACCCTTCCCACATCACCTTGATGTGGACCGTGTCCTCCTGGTCACGCTACGCAACCGGCGGAATGCTCGTAGCCATGACGAGCAAGGAACTCCCCGAATGGGTACCCGCCTCGGGGCTCCAACTCCACCTGTCCGGCATTTACTTCGACGCGATCCGGCTGCGCGGCGTACGGGGCGAGGCGGTGCTGCACCATCTGGCCACCCTCACCGACGGCGATCCGGGGCCCGTCGTGCGGGAGATCGCGGGGGCGCGGTGGACGTACTTCCTGCTGGCGCCCGGTGCGAGCCGGGGCTTCGACTGGCCGCCCGGCGCGAAGTGCTTCGGCCCGGCCGCCCGCGACCAGTACGTGGGGATTCCCGCGGCGCACGGCAACACGTATCCGCTGAGCTGGCGGTGCGGGGCGCCGGAGGCGGGGGACTTCGTGGACGCGGAGCTGCTGTACGGAGTGGTGACGGCCCAACTCGTACCCGAGGAGTGACCGGGCCACGGCCCCTGGCCTCGCGTGCCGGCGTCCGTATCATCAGGCGCATGACTGCAGAGCCCTCGCGATCCGCCGGCCGTATGCGCGCCTCCGACGCCGACCGCGAAGCGGTCGTGGAGCAGTTGCGGGAGGCGGCGGCCGAGGGCCGGATCGACCTCGACGAGCTGGACACCCGGCTGGGGCAGGCGCTCGTGGCCAAGACGCGCGGCGAACTCGCGCCGCTCACCGACGACCTCGGGCCGGCCGTGTTCGACTCGGGTGAACCGCTGACCCTGCGGGGCGGCATCCACGGCGCGGAGCGGACCGGCCGCTGGAAGGTGCCGCCGCGGATTCACGCGAAGGGCGGCATGGGCGGCGTACGTCTCGACTTCACGCGGGCGGAGTGCCGGCTGCGTGAGATCGAGGTGGAGGTGGACGCGCAGATGGCCGGGGTGCGGATCGTGATCCCGGTCGGCTGGCAGGCGGACACCGACGGGCTGGACCCCTCGCTCGGCGGCCTCAAGGACAAGACCTCCGGGGAGCGGCTGCCGGGCGCGCCGCTGATCCGGCTCACGGGCACGTGCGGCATGGGCGGCGTGCTCATCCGCCACCCCAACCTCCTGGAGCGCCGCAGGCAGCGCAGGGACCAGGCGCGCTGAGCGGCGGCCGGACCGGTACTACGAGGGCCGGACGGTGAGGATCTGCTGGGCCTGGCCGACGGGTCCGTTGATGTCGTGCAGGACGGTGCTGGTGATGCCCTGGCCCGTCGGACCGAAGACGACCGTGGTGTCGAGCCCGGTCCAGCGGCCTTCGGGCTGCCGGTGCAGGTGGATGGTCAGGTCGACGTTGGGGAACGTCCAGGCGCTGGGCTGCTGGCGTACGGCTATGCCGTTGGCCGTGTCGACGAGCGCGATGTAGGACGCGAGCGTACTGACGGGCTCACCCGCGACGAGGTCGAGGGGCGTGGAGATCCAGGCCGTCGTACGGCCCGGCTGGGGCGGCGCGAGCGGGCGGACGTCGATGGACGCGATGTAGCCGCCGGGCCAGACGTCGGCCATGGCCCAGGGCGCGAGTGCCTCGGGGGCCGTGAGCCGGTCGGCGGCGCCCCCGGCGACGGCGGCGGTGTCGCCGGAGGCGAGGCACCAGGCCCTGGCACGTACGACGGGACGGTCGGCGATGAGGGCGACGGCTTCGACCAGTTCGATGGTGCGGCCGGGGCGGATGGTCTCGACCCGGATCTCGCACTCGTCGAGGGCGAGCCGGCCCAGGATGTCGAAGCTGATCCGGGACAGCAGCAGGCCGGTTCCCGGCCGGTCGGCCAGGTGCCGGTCGATGGCGTGGACGACGAGGCCACCGAGCGGGCTGAAGTGCACTTCGTCCGTGCTCCACGCACCGCTCGCGTGGGCGGTGGGCTTGTAGCGGTGTGCGTCGATGCGCTCGTAGTAGCTGCCGGTGTCCATCGGTTGCGTCCCTCGCG
>NZ_JAFMPZ010000562.1 GCF_017353455.1 Streptomyces laculatispora | reverse complement strand
GTTCCCCGGCCGGGCCCGGCCAGGTGCGACAGCCCGGCGGCGGCACCCTGCACGAAGAGCGCGGCTGATGGGCGGCGGCGGGCAGGACCCGCGCATCGCCGTGGTCGGGATGTCCTTCCGGCTGCCGGGGGCCGACACGCCGGAGGACCTGTGGCGCGTCATCCGCGAGGGCGAGGACCGCTTCACCCGTTTCACGCAGGACGAACTGAAGGCCGCGGGAGTCCCCGAGGAGCTGTACCGGCGCGACGACTTCATCGGGGCCTCGGCCGTCCTGGACGACATCGCCGGGTTCGATGCCCGGCACTTCGGGATGAGCGCCCGCGAGGCCCGCCTGACCGACCCCCAGCACCGCCTGTTCCTGGAGTGCGCGCAGCACGCCCTGGAGAACGCCGGCTACCCCGACGAGCGGGACGGAAAGCGGATCGGGGTCTATGCCAGCACCGGCTACCACCTGTACAACATGCAGTCCTATCTGCTCAACAACGTCCTGCCGAACGAGGACATCGCCGACTGGCTGGCCGGCATGCAGGTCCTGGTGGGCAACTACACCGACTTCAACGCGACCCGGGTCGCCTACCGGCTCGGTCTCACCGGTCCCGCCGTCAACGTGCAGACGGCCTGCTCCAGTTCGCTGGTGGGTGTGCACCTGGCCGCCCAGTCCCTGCTGCTGGACGAATGCGACATCGCGCTGGCCGGCGCCAGCGCCGTCCATGTCCCGCAGGTCCTCGGCTACCACTACGTCAAGGGCTCGATCCTCTCCAGGACCGGCCGGCTCCGGGCGTTCGACGCGGCCGCGAACGGGACCGTCGGAGGCACCGGTGTCGTGGCCGTCGTACTGAAGCGGCTGGCCCGTGCGCTCGCGGACGGCGACACCGTGCACGGCGTCATCCGTGGCTGGGGCGTCTGCAACGACGGCGCCGGCAAGCAGGCGTTCGCGGCGCCCAGTGCGCGGGGCCAGCAGGAAGCCGTACGCCGGGCGCTGGACCACGCGGGCGTCGGGGCGGACACCATCGGGTATCTGGAGACCCACGGCACCGGCACCCTCAAGGGCGATCCCATCGAGCTGGAAGGGGCGGGCGCGGCGTACCGGCAGGACACGGACCGGACCGGCTACTGCGCTCTCGGAGCCGTCAAGACCAACATCGGGCACCTCGACGTGGCGTCCGGACTGGCCGGTCTCGTCAAGGCCCTGCTGGTGCTCAAACACGGCGTGATCCCGCCGATCGGGGGCTTCAGCGATCCCAATCCACTGCTCGGGCTGGAGGACAGCCCGTTCTACGCGCCCCGCGCCCTCCAGCCGTGGCCCGAGAACGGCACCCCCCGGCGGGCGGGTGTCACCTCGCTCGGGATCGGCGGCACCAACGTCCACCTGATCCTTGAGGAAGCCCCCGAACCCGGGCCTCGTTCCGCCACCGCCGCCCCGCCGGACGTGCTTCTGGTCTCCGCGACGAGCCGGGAAGCCCTCGCCGACAACGCACGCTCCCTGCGCGACGTGCTCCGCAGGCGGACCGCTCTGCCCATGGCGGATCTCGTCACGACCACCGCACTCGGGCGCTCGCACGGCCGGCACCGGATCGCGGTCCGGGCAAGCACACCGTCCGCGCTGGCCGATGCTCTCGACGCCTGGCTCTCCGGCCCCGCACCGCTCGCGACCGCCGCGGGGCCCGTGCCGCCGGGGGACGCGCCCACCCGGGTGGTGTTCCAGTTCACCGGCCAGGGTTCGCTGCGCCCCGGAGCGGCGGCGGCCCTGTACGAACGGTTTCCCGTCGTGCGTGAGGTCCTCGACGCCTGCGAGGAGTGGCATCGCCGGCTCACCGGTGAACCGATGCTGGCCGGACTCCTCACCGAGGGGGCGGGCACACCGGGGGCTGTCTGGCCGACCGCGACCGCGCAGCCGGCCCTGTTCGCCCTGCAGTGCGCCCTGGTCCGGCTGTGGGACGAGTCGGGCATCAGACCCTGGGCCGTGACAGGACACAGCGTCGGTGAGTACGCGGCGCTCTTCGCGGCCGGGGCGCTGTCGCTCGCGGACGGCCTGGAACTCAGCGCGCACCGGGGCCGGTTGATGCGGTACCACTGCGCGCCGGGCGCCATGGTGGCGGTGGCGCTGGAGCGGGAGTCCGCCGTGGAGCTCGCCGCCTCGCACCCCGGGCTGGAGCTCGCCGTGACCAACGGGGAACGCTCCCAGGTGCTGGCCGGTCCGGTCGCGGGCGTGGACCGGATGTGCGCCGCGCTCGATGACCGGGGCACCCCGTACGAACGCCTCGCGGTGGACCGGGCCTTCCACACCGCCGCTACGGAGCCGATGCTCGACGCGTTCGCAGTGGTACTGGCGAAGACCCCCTTCACACCGGTACGGACCCGCTTCATCAGCTCTCTCGACGGCCGGACCCGTGAGCCCGGCTGGATGCCGGACCCGGAGCATCTGGTCCGCCACACCCGCGAGCCGGTGCGCTACGACGCGTCGCTGCGTGCCGTCGCCGGTGAACGGCCCGACGTGCTCCTGGAGATCGGGCCGCACACCACACTCAGCAGCCTGGCCCGCCGCTCCCTGCCGGCGGTGCGGGCGACTCCCTCCCTGCACCGGGGCACCGGACTCACGGCACTCTTCGGCGCTGCGGCGGCTCTGCACTGCGCGGGAGCAGACGTCCGTTGGGAGACGTTCCTGGCCGGCACCGCAGGGCGGCGCGTCCCGCTGCCCGGCTACCGCTTCCAGCACCGACACCACTGGGTCGGGGCCCTGCCCGGGCCCCGCGGACCCATTTCCCCGGCAAGAGAGGAACGCACCATGACGTCAGAGGCGACGGAGACCAGACGTTTGCTGGACAGCATCCTCGGTGTGCTGTCGGGAGCCTTCGGAGAGGACCTCACCTCGGTCCCGGCCGACACCCCGTTCTTCGATCTCGGTGCGGACTCGCTCCTCATGATCAATGTGCTCCGGGAGATCGAACAGGAACACCACGTCAGAATCACGATGCGAGAGCTGTTCGACGAGACGGGAACGCCCCGGCTTCTCGCCGAACTCGTCGCTGCGCGGCTGCCCCGGCAGCCCGGGACCGCTCCCCTGCCGGCCGCAGCGCAGCCGTCCATCCCCCAGCCGTCCGCCCACGCGCCGATACCCGCGCAGAGCACCGCATCGCCCTCCCCCGGCGTACCGCCTGTCCCCGCCGCGTCGACCGGCGGGGCACCGCCTGTCCCGCACGCCGCCGCGGACGCCGGTTTCGTCACCCGGCAGGAGCTGCTGGAGCTGGGCCAACGGGTCCAGCAGCTGTCACAGATCCAGCTCCAGATGCTCACCCAGCTCTCCCAGCTGCTCGCACTCCAGAGCAACGCGGCGGCGGCCCTGCCGGACGACGAGGTGGTTCGGTGAACGAGCAGGAGAGCCTCACGGCCACCCTGGACCGGGACCTGGCCGCCATGGCCGGACTCGCCCGGCGCATCACCGAACAGATCGACGCCGGACAGAGCGACGCCGGGCAAGCCATGGCCGACAGCGCGCAACAGCCCCAGGCACACGGGCCGCGCGTGGTGATCGCCCCCGATGCCGGCATGGTCCGCTCCACCTCACCCCGCACTCAGCAAGAGCATCTCGACGACCTCGTACGCCGGTACACGGCCCGTACAGCGGCCTCCAGGCAACTCGCTCAGCGCCACCGCCGCAGACTCGCCGACAGCAGAGCGGTCGTCGGATTCCGCAAGTCGACCAAGGAGATGCTCTACCCCGTAGCGGCCCGTCGCGCGGACGGCGCACGGATCGAGGACATCGACGGCAACAGCTATACCGACATCACCATGGGCTTCGGGGTGCTCCTCTTCGGCCACGAGCCCGGCTTCGTCCGGGAAGCCGTACGCGAACACCTCTCCCGGGGCATCCGGCTCGGCCCCCGCAGTGTCGAGACGGGCGGTGCCGCCGAGCTGCTGTGCGAACTGACCGGGCTGGAACGGGTGGCCTTCGCCAACTCCGGTACGGAGGCCAACGCGGGGGCGATCCGTCTCGCCCGTGCCGCCACCGGCCGCGACCGGATCGTCACCTTCCAGGGCTCCTACCACGGTCATGCCGACCAGGTGCTGGGCCGGTCGGCCGGCCGCGGTGCTCAGGAGGGGACCGTGCCCGTCTCCCGGGGTATCCCGCACAGTGCCGTCCGCGAGCTGACCGTCCTCGAATACGGCAGCGAGGAGGCCCTCCAGGCGATCGAGCGGGACGCGGCGCGGATCGCGGTGGTCATCGTCGAACCCGTGCAGAGCAGGCATCCCTCGCTCCAGCCGGCCGCGTTCGTCCGCAGGCTGCGCGAACTGACCGCCCGTCACGGCATCGTGTTGATGTTCGACGAGATGCTGACCGGATTCCGTCCCGCTCTCCGTGGCGCGCAGGACCTCTACGGCGCCACGCCGGATCTCGCCACCTACGGCAAGCTCCTCGGCGGCGGATTCCCCATCGGCGCGGTCGCCGGCCGCTCGGACATCATGGACGGGATCGACGGCGGCCACTGGACCTACGGGGACGACAGCGGTCCGACCGCCGACACCACCTTCTTCGGCGGCACCTACCTGCAGCATCCCGTGTCGATGACCGCGGCGCACGCCGTACTCACTCATCTGAAGGAACACAGTCCGCACCTTCAGGAACGGCTCAACGCCCGGACGACCGAACTGGCCACCGGGCTCAACGACTTCTTCGAGGCCGAGGAATTCCCCCTGCGGATGGGCTGGTTCGGCTCCCAGTTCCGCTTCGAGCACCGCGCCGACATGGAGCTCCTCTACTACCATCTGATGCTGCGGGGCGTGCATGTGTGGGAGTGGCGCAACTTCTTCCTCTCCACGGCCCACACCGACGGTGACATCGAGCACGTGGCCGACGCCGTGCGGGGGTCGCTGAGGGACCTGCGGAAGGCCGGCTTCTTCCGCACCGGCAAAGCCCCGTCCCGGAGGCCCGCTCCCGGCCGGACAGCCGTCACACCAGCGGCGGCCCTGCCGGTCCCGATGGCCGAAGCCGTCGTCGAAGCGGTGACCGACGCGCCCCCCGTTCCCGTGGCCGCCCCGGTTTCCGCGGCGCTCACGACGCCGCGCCGCGCGGACTTCAGCCTCTACTTCTTCGGCGACTACCCGGACGACGGACCCGGTCCGAAGGAGGGCCGCTACGAACTGCTCATGGAGGCGGCCCGGTTCGCCGACCACCACGGGTTCGAGGCGCTGTGGATGCCCGAACGGCACTTCAACTCGTTCGGCGGCCTCTTCCCGAACCCCGCCGTCCTGGCTGCGGCGCTGTCCCGGGAGACCCGGCGCATCCGCCTCAACGCCGGCTCGGTCGTACTCCCGCTGCACGACCCGATCCGGGTGGCGGAGGAGTGGTCCATGGCGGACAACCTCTCCGGCGGACGCGTCGGCCTCGGTGTCGCGAGCGGGTGGAACGCCAACGACTTCGTCTTCTTCCCCGAGCGCTTCGGGCCGCACAAGCAGGAGATGTACGACCGGCTGGAACAGGTGCGGAGCCTCTGGCGGGGCGAGACGCTGCGCCGCACCACCGGGGACGGCGAACGGGAGATCCGGCTCTTCCCGCGCCCCGTCCAGACGATGCCGCCGCTCTACACGGCGGTGGTCGCCAACCCGGAGTCGTACGAACAGGCCGCCGCGCACGACCTGGGCATCGTGACCAACCTGATGACCCAGGACATCGACCAGCTCAGGGACAACATCGCCCGCTACCGCCGGGCACGGGCGCGGCACGGCCTCGACCCGGACGCCGGGCGGGTCGCCGTCCTGCTGCACACCTATCTCTCCGAGGACCACGACACCGCCCGGGCCGAGGCCTTCGCGCCGATGGCCCGCTACATGCAGGCCTCCCTGTCCCTGTTCAGCGGCGTCACCAACAGTCTCGGAGTCACCACCGACCTGAGATCGCTCAGCGAGGACGACCTGGACGTGGTCTTCCGGCGCGCCTACGGCCGCTACTGCGACCAACGGGCCCTGATCGGATCCGTGGACACCGTCCTGCCCGTGGCCGAGGCGGTGGTCGACGCGGGCGCGGACGAGATCGTCGCGCTGGTCGACTTCGGCGTCTGTGCGGACCAGCTGCGCGCCGGTCTCCCCCGGCTGGACGCCCTCCGCCGCCGGCACCGGGAGCGACGGGCACCCGATCCGGGCGCGCCCCTGTCCCCGGGCCAGGAGCGGATCTGGTTCCTGGAACGCCTGCTCCCGGGACGCACCGCCTACAACGAGGTGAAGGCGATCCGGCTGCGCGGTGCGCTCGACACCGAGGCGCTGCACACCGCGCTGCGTCGGCTCGTCGCCCGCCACGAAGGGCTGCGCACCGTCTTGCGGCAAGCCGGCGATTCGGCGGTCCAGCTGGTGCGGGAGGCCGCCGAGCCCGACTTCGCCGTGGTGGACGGCACCCTCCGGGCCGAGGCCGCCGTGCGGGAGGCACTGGCGACGGAGAGCGCCCGCCGCTTCGACCTGGAGAACGGCCCGCTGTTCGTCAGCCGGGTCGTGCGTACCGCGGCCGACGAGCACGTGCTGGTCCTGTCCTTCCACCACATCGTGGTCGACGCGGCCTCGGCGACCGTCCTGTGCCGGGACCTCTCCGCCTTCTACCGGGCGGAGCGCGACGGCACGGAGGCCGGTCTGCCCGCACTGACCTGGAGCTACGCCGAGCACGCGCGGGAACAGCGCGCGGCGGCGGACAACCCCGACACCGCGCGGGACCTGGCCCACTGGCGGCGCGTGCTCGGCGGAGACCTGCCGGTCCTCGAACTGCCCACCGACCGCCCCCGGCCGGCGGAGATGACCTCCGAAGGCCGCGCTGTCTTCCGCTCCCTCGGCCCCGGCCTGTCCGAACAGGTCAGGCAGCTGAGCCGCGGCCACCGCGCCACCCTGTTCATGACCCTGGTGGCCGGCTGGGCGGCGATGCTGCAACGGGTCACGGGGCAGGAGGACATCGTCATCGGCGTCCCGGTCTCCGACCGGCCGCAGCGGGCCGAGGAGCTGATCGGCTTCTTCGTCAACACCCTCGCTCTGCGGGTCGACCTCACCGGCGATCCCGGGTTCACGACGCTGCTGGACCGGGTGCGTACCGTCGCGCTCGACGCCTACGACCACGCGGGGACACCGTTCGAGAAGGTGGTGCGCGTGCTCGCTCCGCCCCGCAGGACGGACCGCACGCCGGTGTTCCAGGTGTGCGCCGAGTTCCAGTCGGCGGAGCCGTTCCGCCTCGACCTCCCCGGCATCGAGGCAGTCGCGCTGGACGCGGGCCCTGACAAGGCGCTGACCGACCTGACGGTCTACTTCACCGACAGGCCGGAGGGCGTTCGCTGTCATCTGGAGTACAACGCGGACCTGTTCGAGCCGAGCACCGTCGACATGTTCTTCACGGTCTTCCGCGACCTCCTGGCCGCCGCCGTCGGCAAGCCCGGCACACCGCTTTCCCTGCTCGCCCGCACGGCGGTCGAGGGTGACGAGGTGCCGGAGAGCTGGGAACACGGCCCGGTCCGGCCGGTCGCGGACACCACCGTGCACGGCTGGGTCGCCCGGCAGGCGGCAGAGCACCCCACGCGGACCGCGGTGGTGGGCGAGGACGCCGTGCTGACCTACCGGGAGCTGGACGAGCGCGCCGGCCGCCTCGCCGCCGTGCTCGCGGAACACCGGGCGGACGATGACCAGGAATCCCTGGTGGCGGTGTGGCTGCCACGCTCCGCGGAGCTCGTCGTGGCGCTGCTCGCCGTACTGCGGGCCGGTTGCGCGTATGTGCCGCTCGATCCGTCGCTCGGTGCCGTCCGCGCCACGCAGGTGATCGCCGAGAGCGGCGCCCGCACGGTGATCAGCGGCGCGGACGGGCCGGGGGAGCTGCGGCTGCCCGGATCGGTGGCCGTCGTCG
The DNA here is from genome assembly GCF_017353455.1 of Streptomyces laculatispora. GTDB lineage: Bacteria > Actinomycetota > Actinomycetes > Streptomycetales > Streptomycetaceae > Streptomyces > Streptomyces laculatispora. The sequence continues at coordinate 7,238 of NZ_JAFMPZ010000562.1, read as the reverse complement.
CCCCGGACGCCGCCCCGGCGGGAGACCCCGGGTCAGGCACCGGGGGCTCGTCCCCTTCCTCCGCGTGCTCCGTCATCTACACCTCGGGCAGCACCGGCACGCCCAAGGGTGTCGTGCTCACACACCGCGGCCTCGTGGACCTCTGCCAGTGGCACCACGAACGCTTCGCGTTCACCGGCGACGACCGGAGTGCCGTCGTGTGCAGCCAGAGCTTCGACGCCTCCCTCCTGGAGATCTGGCCGGCGCTGACGGCGGGCGGCACGATCGTCGTGGCCGGTGAGCCGGTCCGCCGCGATCCGCTCGCCCTGGCCCGGTGGTACGCGGACCAGGACATCGCCTTCAGCGTCCTGCCGACGGCCCTGGGCGAACAGGTGCTGCGCCTGCCGGCAGCCGATCAGCCCCCGCTGCGCCATCTGCTGCTGGGCGGCGAGGCGCTCCGGAGCCGCCCCAGGCCCGAGGCCCCCTACGAGACGCTGAACATCTACGGCCCGACCGAGACGACCGTGCTGTGCGTCGTCGGTACGGTCCCGCCCAGGGCCGACGGGCCCGTCCCGGACGAGGGAGCGGACGTGATCGCGATCGGGCGTCCGGCCGACAACGTCACCGTGCGCGTGGTGGACGCGTCGGACAAGCCGGTGCCCATCGGTGCGGTGGGGGAGCTCTTCGTCGGTGGTCCGGGGGTGGCCGCAGGCTATCTGCACCGGCCGGACCTCACCGAGGAGAGGTTCGCGGCCGAGCCGGAGGGCGGGGCGGAGAACCGCTGCTACCGCACGGGTGATCTGGTCCGCTGGACGGCGGACGGGCGACTCGTGTTCGTGGGCCGTACCGACGACCAGGTGAAGATCCGCGGATTCCGGGTCGAGCCGGAGGAGGTGGCACAGGTCCTGGGCCGTCTCGACGGTGTCAGCCGGGCGGCCGTCGTGGGCCTGCGCCGTGCGAACGGCGAGGCCTTCCTGTCCGCCTATGTGGTACCCACCGAGCCGGGCTGCGACAGTACGGCGGAGCAACGGTCCCGCACGGACCGGTGGGCCGAAGAGCTGAACCACCACCTGCCGGAGTACATGGTGCCGCGCGCCTGGCGGGTCCTCACCGAACTGCCGCTGACCGGTAACGGCAAGGTGGACCGGACGAAGCTCCCGGCGGCCGATCCCTTCCTCCCGGCGGACGGAGAGGAGGCCCGCCGGGCCGACGGCCCGCCGCCGGAGGCCGAACCCCTCACCGCACTGGAGAACGGACTCCGTGATCTCTGGGCGGCCGAGTTCGGCCTCACCGCGTCAGGCATCGATCCGGACGTCTCCCTCTTCGACCTGGGCGGACATTCGCTCACCGCGATGAGGCTGGTCAACCGGATAAGAGAGGCGTGGGGCATCGAGTACCCGCTTTCGCGCCTCTACCAGGAGCCCACGCTGCGCGCCATGACGGAGTTCGTGCACGGCGCCGGATCGAGAAGGGTCGTCCGCACGGGCCCGGCCAGCCATCAGCAGGCGCGCTTCGCCGCCGTGCACTCCCGCCACGCCAAGCCGCAGGTCTTCAACGTCGCCCTGCAAATCACCTTCTCCGGCCGACTGGACCCCGCATCGCTGCGCACCGCACTCCAGCAACTGACAGAACGTCACGAAGCGCTGCGCACCCGCCTGGTACGCGAGGGCCTCAGCTCCTGGCGACAGGAAGTGCTCGAACCCCGCCCCGTCGACCTGCCCGTGGACGACCTCACCTCACGGCCGGAGCCGGAACGGCAGGCCCAGGTGCGACGGCTCGCCGAGCAGGCGACGGAGACACCGCTCGACCTCTTCGAGGGGGATGTGCTCTCCACCCGCCTGCTGCGCACCGGTGCCGAGGAGTGGGTACTGCTGCTCGTGATGCACCACTGCACCTGCGACGGGTGGGCCCTGACCACGCTGCTGAAGGAACTCGCCGCGCTCTACCGTACGGCTGCCACCGGGACCGGGCACGGTCTGTCATCCGCGGCGCCGCAGCAGGTGGAGTACGCGCACTGGCAGGTCGCCCACGAGGCGGCGACGCGTGGGCGCCGCACGGACTACTGGCTGGAGGAACTCGCCGACGCCCCCTTCACGGTGGATCTGCCGCTGGACCGGCCGCGGCCCGACACACTCAGCGGGCGGGGCGGAGTCATCGAGTTCACCGTGCCCGCCGAGGTCCGGGCCGATGTGGAACGGCTGGCTGTCCGGCGGGCGACCACGCCCTTCGTGGTGACCGCGGCGGCGCTCGGCCGGCTGCTGGCCGCGAAGGCGGAGCAGGAGGACGTGGTGATGAGTGTCTCCTACGCCGGTCGGGAGAGCCGCGAGTTCGAGTCCCTGGTGGGCTGCACGGCCATCGCGCTCGCCCTGCGGGTCCGTGACGCGCGCGCCGGTTCCTTCGCGACGCTGATGGAGCGGGTCACCCGTACGACGGTCCTGGGCATGGAGCACGCCATGCCGCCGCGCCGGGTAGCACCGGCGATGCGGGAGCGCAGGGGCGTCGACATGCCGGACGGCCTGGCCATCGGCCTGGCCTACGAGAGTTCGCTGGACACCGGGATCGAACTGCCGGGACTCACCACCACGGTGGCGGAGATCGCCCCGGCCGCGTCCCGGTCGGAGTTCATCATGGTGCTGACCCCGGCCGGAGACGTTCTGGAGGGCGCCGTGGAGTACTCGGCCGACCTGTGGGACCGGGCGACGGTCGAGACGTGGACACGGGAGTACGTGCGGCTGCTGCGGGACGAGGTCAGGGAGGCGCTCGCCGACGACGCCCACCTCCAGCCGGACAGCCCGCGGTAGCCGGCCCTGCGGTTGGTCACGCCGCCAACGCGTGACCAACCGCGGTCAGGAGCAGGCAGACGAGCGCCTCCGCCCGGACGGCAAAGCAGCTGGTCAACTGCTGCTGCCAGGTGCTCTGCTGGCGCTGGTCAGTGCGGGTGCCAGCCGGGCCTGGTTCGAACTTCCGGCGGAACAGCGGGCGGTGAAACCCCTCTGGACGCGCGAACGATTTCGTCGGGGGTACGCAAGGCGAGTCCGTGCTCCGCGACCGCTGCTGACGGATTCCCGCCATGCGGGCCAGCCGCCAACACGGCACGGTGTCAGGCAAGTTGACGTGGGGGAAATTCCTCGCAGCGCCCGGACCACCCATTCACCGGGTGCGCGGAGGAGAGACATCCATGACCAGAGCATCCGCGAGACGGCGGTCCCGGCTCCTGGCAGCCGGGCTGTCGCTCGTACTGCTGCCGGCCGGACAGGCCGTCGCAGCCGGGGCGATGGGGGCGACAACGGGCACCGACCGTGCCGCGTCGCCCGTGCACGCACCCACGACCGCGCGAACCGTCACCCTGATCACCGGTGACCGCGTGACCGTGACGGACCTCGGCGCGGGCCGGAAGTCGGTCGCCGTGGAGCGCCCCGCGGGCGCGACCGGAGCGGTGCACAGCGATATATCCGACGGGCGGATCACCGTCGTACCCGACGAGGCCCGGCCCTACCTACAGGCGGGCGTCCTCGACGCCGAGCTCTTCGACGTCACCGCTCTGATCGAGCAGGGACTCGGCGACTCGTCCTCCGACGGTCTGCCGCTCATCGTGACGTACACCAAGAACGCCCGGGGCGCGACGCCCCGCGGAGCGCGCCAGGTCCGCGGTCTGCCGAGTGTGGGCGGTGCGGCCCTGGAGGCGTCGAAGTCCGGGGCGTTCTGGCGCACGGTCGCGCCGGACGCCAACTCCGCAGCCGCCAGGACGACTTCAGCACCCACGCGGCTGGCGGGCGGGGTCGAGAAGATCTGGCTGGACGCCCGCGTCGACGCCGCGATGGAGTCCAGTAACGCCCAGATCGGCACCCCCGCGGCCTGGGAGGCCGGGCTGACCGGCAAGGGTGTCAAGGTCGCCGTCCTCGACACAGGGGTGGACCTGACCCATCCCGATCTCAAGGACCGGGTGAGCGAGACCAGGAGCTTCATCGACGGCCAGGAGGTCGCCGACCGGAACGGCCACGGCACGCACGTCTCGTCCACCGTGGGTGGCAGCGGTGCGGCCTCCGACGGCAAGGAGAAGGGCGTCGCGCCCGGCGCCACGCTCGCCGTCGGCAAGGTCCTCAGCGACAAGGGTTCCGGCACCGAGTCGCAGATCATCGCCGGTATGGAGTGGGCGGCCAAGGACGTCCAGGCCAAGATCGTCTCCATGAGCCTCGGATCGTCGGAGGGGAGCGACGGCACCGACCCGATGGCCCAGGCGGTGAACACCCTTTCCAAGGACACGGGCGCCCTGTTCGTGATCGCGGCAGGCAACGCGTACTCCCCCGGCACCATCGGCTCCCCCGGCGCAGCCGACTCCGCACTGACGATCGGCGCGGTCGACTCCGCCGACCGGCGTGCCCCCTTCTCCAGCCAGGGCCCGCGCTTCGGCGACAACGCGCTGAAGCCCGACCTGTCCGCACCGGGCGTGGACATCCTCGCGGCCCGTTCGCAGCTCGTGAGCGGCAGCGGCCCGTACACGTCGAAGAGCGGCACGTCCATGGCGACCCCGCACGTCGCGGGCGTGGCGGCGCTGCTCGCCGAGAAGCACCCGGACTGGAACGGGCAGCAGCTCAAGGACGGGCTGATGAGCACGTCCAAGCAGATCAGCGGCACGCCGTACGAGGTCGGTGCGGGCCGCGTGGACGTCCCGTCCGCGATCGCCGCGCAGATCACCGCGACCGGCAGCGCCGACCTCGGCTTCATCGGCTGGCCGTACGAGGCGAACAAGCCGGTCACCAGGACGCTGACCTACACCAACGCCTCCGACCGGCCGGTCACCCTGGCGTTGACCGCCGAGGGCGCTCCCGCCGGCGTGGTCACCCTCGCCGACTCCACCCTCACCGTGCCCGCGCACGGCACCGCGCAGACCACGGTCACCGGTGACGGCACCGCCGCGCCCGTCGGCGCCACCTCCGGCCGGATCGTCGCCAAGGACGGCGACACAGTGGTGGCGCACACGGCCTTCGGCCTGACCAAGGAGGAGGAGCGCTACACCCTCACCGTCCACGTCAAGGACCGCGAGGGCGCGGCGTCCGCCGCGAACCTGACCGTGAAGCAGCTGGCCAAGGACGTAGATCCCATCCCTGCCACGGTCGGCGAATCCGGCACGCTCAAGCTGCGTCTGCCGCCCGGCATGTACACCCTGTCCAGCTTCCTCGACGTGCACGGCAGCAAGGGCAAGGACTCGCTCGGTCTCGGTCTGCTCACCGAGCCCGAGGTCACCATGGACCGTGACCGCGAAGTCACCCTCGACGGGACGAAGTTGCGGGAGATCAGGGCCGAGGTGGACCGGCGGACCGAGACCCGTCAGCTGCTGATGAAGTTGAACCGGTCCGCGAACGGCACGTCCTTCGCAGGGGCCGTACAGGTCCCGCCGAAGTACGACAGCATCTTCGCCGCACCGACCCGCAAGCCCGCCACGGGCACCTTCGAGTACCGGACCGTCTGGCGGCTCGGCAAGCCGCAACTCGATGTCGAAGCAGGCGGCAAGCGGCTCGGCGAGACAGCCGTGCAGTACGGATCGGACATGTTCACCGGGCAGAAGCGGATGGCCCTGGTGGACGCGGGCGCCGGATCCACCGCCGACTACGCCGGCAAGGACGTGGTGGGCAAAGCGGTCGTCGTGCGTCGCACCGACGCGATCACGACCACCGAGCTGGCCCAGAACGCACGGGATGCGGGCGCCAAGGCTCTGTTCGTCACCGACGAGGTCCGCGGACGGCTGATGGCCAACTTCAGCGCGGCCGACGGGGAGACTCGTCCCCTGTACAGCGCGACGGTGAACGCGCAGGATGGCGCGCGCCTGATCGAGGCCGCTCGGCTCGGCCGGGGCGTGGAACTGACCGGCACCGAGTTCACGCCCTATGTCTACGACCTCAGCAAGGGATACCCGGGGGCGATCCCCGCTGATCTGACATACCGGCCGGGCAAGAGGGAACTGGCGGTGGTCAACAACAAGTTCCACGCGGCGATGCCCGCCGACGGCGGCGAGTTCCGCTACTCGATCACCGGCAGCTTCCCCTACGGCATCGGCTTCCAGGAGAAGATCAGGTTCCCCGCGGAGCGCACCGACTACATCAGCGCCGGCCCCGACCAGGGCTGGCACGAGTCCATGTCCAGCGGCCCGGGCACCCTGGAGGAGCGCAGCGGCGTCGTGCACTATCGCGGCGGCACGCGCTCCGGGACCGACTGGTTCAAGCCGGTCCTGCACCCGTGGCTGGGTACCGGTCTCGGCTGGGGCCAGCGTCGCGCGGGCAACGACCTCGAGTTCAACACGCCGGGCTGGGGCGACTCGGGACCGGACCACACCGGCTTCGGCGAAGTGTTCAACCAGAAGTCGCTGACCCAGTTCACCGAGGTGTACGTGGACGGGGTGCAGGTCGACCGAAAGCAAAGCTCGGGGGCGTACGCCCGGAACGTCAAGCCGACCGAGCAGGACTTCAAGGTGGTCACCGACACCACGATGGACCCGGACGTCTGGCGGCTCTCCACGAAGGGCCACTCCGAATGGACCTTCAAGTCGTCCGCCACGCCGGCCGACCGGTGGACGTATCTGCCGATGCTCAACCTCGGGTTCGACGTCGACACCGACCTGCACGGTGATGTGCGGGCCGGAAAGCGTCTCGATCTCGGGATCTTCTCCGAGTACGTCAAGGGCGCGCCGGACACCGGGAAGATCACCGGCTCCACGCTGGAGGTCTCCTTCGACGACGGCGCGACGTGGAGGTCCGTCCGACTCGACCGGGCACACCACACGTCCGCCTCCTGGGCCGGCTCGGTGCAGGTGCCGAAGGACGCGCGGTACGTCTCCGTGCGGGCCTCGGCCACCGACGACCGGGGCGGCTCGGTCAAGCAGGAGATCGTCCGCGCGGTGGGCGTACAGAAGTAGTGGGCATACAGAAGTAGCTGACGCCTGCACAGTGGCCCCGCGGGCCGAAACCACCTGAAGGAGCGCGGTACCCGGCGGATTTCGCCGGGTACCGCGCTCCGTGGCGGCGGCCGCGCGGGAGCCGGCCTCGCGTTCCCGTTCCCGGGTGCGCCGGCCCACGCCGGGACCGCTCCGCCTCAGCCCCGGACGCGTGCGCGTCGCGAGACCGCCGCGCGCAGCACGCGCTGCCCCTCGGCCGACACGTCCAGCACCTGGCGCAGCCCGGCTCCGGCGGGGGCCTCGTCCGCGATCTCCGCCAGCATCCCCAGGATCCGGATCTGGCGCGCGGTCTCCCCGGCCAGCAGCGGTC
>NZ_JAFMPZ010000561.1 GCF_017353455.1 Streptomyces laculatispora | reverse complement strand
GCTGAGTCCCGGCGCCCACCCCCCCCTGGCGCCGGGGCTCATCCTTTTTGGGCCGCCGAGGAGGCCGCGCGGGTGAGCCTGCCGCCCAGGTCGTTCAGATACGCCACCAGCTGCGGCGGCCGGTGCGCGGTGAATTCGCAGTCGACCAGCGCCAGCCGCACCGCCACCCACTCCAGCGAGTCCGACAGCACCGCACGCAGCCGGCAACTGTGCTCGCCGGTCGGCTCCAGCGGGCCGATCGCGGCGGGCAGCCGCGCGGCGACGAACTCCGCCGGAGCCTCGAAGCTCACGTCGACCGCCAGCTCCGGCTTGATGCGCGCCATGGAACTGCTCAGGAACGCCGCCGCATCCCCGGTGGGCAGCTCACGGGGTGTGAAGCGGACCCCGGTCGCGAACGGATCGTTCACCCGGTCGACCCGGAAGGTGCGCCAGGCATCCCGCTCCAGGTCGTACGCCACCAGATACCAGCGCCACCCGGTGCTCACCAGGCGATACGGCTCGACCTGCCGCCGTGTCTCGGCGCCGTCCCCCGCGCGGTACGCGAAGCGCAGCCGCTCCCGTCCGGTGACCGCCGACGCCATCACGGTCAGTGTCTGCGGGTCGATCGTCGCACCGTCACCGCGGGTCAGCGGCACCGTCGCGTTCTGGAGGGTGGAGACCCGGTGGCGCAGCCGCGACGGCAGCACCTGCTCCAGCTTGGCCAGCGCCCTGACGGAGGCCTCGTCGACACCCTCGATGGCGTGACCGGCCCCGGCCCGCAGCCCCACCGCGATGGCCACCGCCTCCTCGTCGTCCAGCAGCAGGGGCGGCATGGCCGTGCCGGCCACGAGCCGGTAGCCGCCGACCGAACCGCGCGATGCCTCGACCGGGTATCCCAGGTCGCGGAGGCGGTCGATGTCCCGGCGAATGGTGCGGGGGCTGACGTCGAGCCGGTCGGCGAGTTCACTGCCCGGCCACTCGCGCGGCGTCTGGAGCAGTGACAGCAGATTCAGCAGTCGTGCCGGGGTGTCGGTCATGTCACCCAGGATGCCCGTCCATTGGGTCACGTTCTGACCTAATGGGCCTTTAACTTCTTCATATGACTTCTTCCGCACCCCAGCCGTCCGGGGCGGCCGCTCCCGCGGTGTCCTCGGACTCCTCGGACCGCCGCCGGTGGTTCGCGCTGGCCATCGTGATGACCGCGGCCTTCATGGACCTGGTCGACGTCACGATCGTCAACATCGCCATCCCGAGCATCACGCGCGACACCGGTGCCTCGTTCAGCTCGATCCAGTGGATCACCGCCGGATACGCCCTGGCCTTCGCCGCGGGGCTGATCACAGGTGGCCGGCTCGGTGACATCTACGGCCGCAAGCGGCTGTTCCTCATCGGGATCGGCGGCTTCACCGTGGCCTCCGCACTGTGCGGCTTCGCCGCCAACCCGGAGATGCTGGTCGCCTCCCGCATCCTCCAGGGCGGCACGGCCGCGCTGATGGTCCCGCAGGTGCTGTCGATCGTGCACGCCACCTTCCCGGCGCACGAGCGCGGCAAGGTCTTCGGTCTCTTCGGTGCGATCGTCGGCCTCGGCGCCGTGTCCGGGCCGCTGCTGGGCGCGCTGCTCACCGAGTGGAACATCGCCGGTCTCGAATGGCGCCCGATCTTCCTGATCAACCTGCCGGTCGGCATCGCGGGCCTGATCCTGGGCCGCAAGTTCATCACCGAGTCCAAGGCGCCGAAGGCGCTGCGCCTCGACCTGACCGGGGTGGCGCTGGTGACGGCGGGGATGCTCATGCTGATCTACCCGCTGACCCGCGGCGAGGAGCTGGGCTGGCCGCTCTGGGGTTACCTCTCGATGGCCGGCAGCCTCGTGGTGTTCCTGGTCCTCGTGCTCTTCGAGCGGTCGAAGGCGCGCCGGGACGGTTCGCCGCTGGTCGAACTGTCGCTGTTCCGGGTCAAGAGCTTCGCCGCCGGTATCGCCGTGCAGCTGACCTTCGGCGTCGGCCTCGGCATCTTCTTCCTGGTGTGGACGCTGTACATGCAGGAGGGGCTCGGCTGGAGCGCGCTGCGGGCCGGTACGACCGGTATCCCGTTCTCGGTCGCCGTCTCGTTCGCCGCCGGGATCTCCGTACAGAAGCTGGTGCCGCGCTTCGGCCGCAAGGTCCTCCAGGCGGGGGCGCTGCTGATGGTCGCCGGGCTGCTGCTCTACATCTGGGAGTCCGACCGCTACGGCATGGGGATCACGTCCTGGCAGATGGCGTTGCCGCTGGTGGTCATGGGCGTCGGTATGGGGCTGATCGTGGCTCCGCTGGCCGACGCGGTGCTGTCCGAGGTGCCCAAGGAGCACTCCGGCTCCGCCTCCGGGCTGTTCAACACCGTGCAGCAGATGGGCAACGCCCTGGGACTCGCGCTCGTCTCGGTCGTCTTCTTCGGGGCGATCGGTGACAGGCTCACGCCCGCACAGGTGGGTCCGGCGTTCGCCGACGCCTTCGAGCACTCGCTGTGGTGGGTGGCCGGTGTGCTCGCAGCCATCTTCCTGCTGATGTTCGCGCTGCCGGCCCGGCCGAAGCAGCACGTGGAGGGCGGCGAGGTGGCCACCGACACCACCGCGGAACCCGCCAAGGAGCCCGCGCTCACGCACTGAGCGGGCGCAGGACGCGACGCAGAGCGGACGGAGAACATGACGGTGCCCGCACCTGGGGGGTGCGGGCACCGTCATGTCCTGTCCACGGAATCGGCCGTCGGCCCGCAGCACGGGGCGGCGGGTGGCGGGTGGCGCGGTGCCGTCGTGTGCCGTGCGCGCGCCGTGGGTCAGCAGATGCGCGTACGGCTCTCCATCGCGCCGCGCGCGGCCCGCTCGTCGCCGTACACCTCGCACATGTGGCGACCGTCAGGCGTCGCCGTGTGCTCGACCTCCCACAGGCTTGTCTCGCTGCCGTCCAGGAGGAGGAAGGCGTGCTCGTACAGGGTGAAGCCCGCGTCCCGTCCGTCCACCTGGCACTGCCGGCCGAAGATCTGCGTGATGTGGTGGGCGAAGGCGGCCCGCAGCAGGTGGGCCGTCTCCTCGCCCGGGACGTCCCGGTTCTCCGCGCGGCGCAGCACGCGGCGGGCGTGGTCCGCGGAGTTGTCCGGGGCGTACATCCGGGGGAGCGGTGCCGGGGGAGCGGCCATCAGGGCGGTGAGGATGTCCAGGTCGGCCTGCGGCCCGTCGTCCCCGAAGACCGGGGCGTCGCAGAAGCCGCCTGCGAGCCGGGCCGCGGCGATGTGCACGTCGCCCTCGTCGTCGTACAGCTCGTGCTGCCGGAAGCCGGGCTGCGAGCCGTGCCGGGTGTCCTCGGCGTGCCGCTGACCGCAGTGCACCAGCTCCCAGAGGGTGAACGGGCTGCCGTCGGCCAGCAGATACGTATGCCGGTAGGTCTCGCGGTGCAGGGCCGAGCTGTGGTGCGAGGAGTGCAGGGAACTGCTGTGGGCGAGCGCTGTGCCGAGCCGCTCCACCGTGCTGTCGGGCAGGTCGAACGAGTTGAGAGCCCGTCGCAGGAGTCGCTCGAGGTGCTGCTCGGTTGTCTCGTACGGATCGCTCAAGGTGCTTCTCCAGGCCGTCGCCGCGTGTTACCCGATGCGTGCATAACGTAGTCCCTGGGTCTGACATCGTGACCGGGGTTCAGAAAAACGTACGACGCACGCAGAAGGTTCCCGGCGTTTTGCCCGAACTTCCTTATATGGCGGGCGAGTCGGTTGCCGGTCCGCTGCCGTCCGCCGGCCGCCGCGGGTGCTGCTCCGTGCCGTAGAGATCGCTGTACGAGAGATATGCGCCGCCGCCTTCGCGGCCGCTGACGCCCGCCGCCGCCCGCACGGCCCTCACGATGGCGCGCGCCACGGCCTCCGCACCCGCCGCCAGCAGGTCGTTGAGCGCGATCGGGTTGGCCGGGTCCAGCGTTCGTCCGCCGGTGGCCAGCGCGAAAACGGTGTCCCCGTCCGTCAGCAGATGTACGGGCCGGATGGCGCGTGCCAGCCCGTCGTGCGCCGTGCCCGCGAGCTTCTGCGCCTGCGCCCGGCTGAGGTCGGCGTCCGTGGCGACGACGGCGAGCGTGGTGTTGAGCGGGGGGCGCGTGTTCGCGTCGTGCGCCTGGGCCAGGCGCTGTTGCGCCGCGTGGTGGATCTCCGGCGCCGGGGCGACGGCCGGCTCGGCGGCGCCGTACTCCCCGTACAGCACCCCGGTACGGGGATCGAGCACCGAGCCTGCCGCGTTCACCACGGCCAGCGCGCCCACCGTGATCCCGGACGGCAGCAGGACGCTCGCCGTCCCCACCCCGCCCTTCAGCTGCCCGGCGACCGCGCCGGTACCCGCGCCGACGCATCCCTCGTCGACCGCCGCCCCCGGCTCCGTGCGCGCGGCGGCCTCCACGGCGGCCCGGCCGGTCGACGCGTCCGGGCGGGCCCGCCAGTCACCGCCCCGGCCCAGGTCGAAGATGCACGCCGCCGGGACCACCGGAACGACCTGTGCCGGATCGGCGCCGACCCGCACGCCGCGCCCCTGCTCCTCCAGCCAGGCCATCACCCCGGAGGCCGCGTCCAGTCCGTACGCGCTGCCGCCGGTGAGGACCACGGCGTCGATGCGCTGCACCAGATTGCGCGGGTCGAGCGCGTCCGTCTCGCGGGTGCCGGGGCCGCCCCCGCGCACATCGACGGCGGCGACCGCACCGCCCTCCGGGGCGAGGATCACGGTGGTGCCGCTGAGCGCCCCCTCGCCCGCGAGCGCCGCATGACCGACCCGCACTCCGGCGACATCGGTCAGCGCGTCCAGCCGCCGGTCCGCCGGCGGCGGTGCGTCCGAGGGCTGTGGCGGCTGTGGCGGCGGCGAAGGGCGGTTCGGCGGGTCCGCGCTGTCCTGGCCGGTCATCCGGTGCTCCTCGTGCTCGGGTCGTGATCGTGGCGGTGATCGGTGGTGCGGGCGGCTGACTGCTGGGCAGCGCAAAGGCGAACGTACCCGCGGGAGCGTGGGGAGCAGGTGCGGCCGCAATATCGTGAACGCATTCACAAGTGAACGATGGGTGAGGCCCGTGCTGGTGCCCGGACTGACGGACGTTCCTGCCGGTGTCGAGGGTGTCGCCGCCTTCGCCGCCTCCCTCAGCTCGACCGCACCGGTCCTGCGGCGGGTACTGCCCGAGGCCACCCAGGAGCGCCTCCTGCGCGCGCCGGCCATCTAACGTCCCGCGCACAACTCTCGACGATCGCAGTCCGGCACCCTCCCACTTGGGGGTGCCGGACCTTCTTGCTTCGCGGGTGAAGTGGCCGTTCGGTCTTCGATGCCAGGAAGAATTGCCGCCTGTTGATGGAACGAAGCAGGATGCGGCAATGCACCCCAGCCCCAGCGCCTTAATGGTCATCGCTCTCATCGTCGCCGTGACGATCGGGTTGACGGCCCGTTCACGCCGCAAGCGCACGGCTGCCCTCGCGGCGCAGTGGCAGGCATTTCAGCAGCACCGCAGCTCCGGGCAGGGGCAACTCCTCCAGGTGACGCGGGTCTACCAGCACGGCCGCCGTGGCTCCAAAGCAGTCGTGACCTGGTGCGACACCGGGCGGCAGCAGGACGCCTGGTTCTGGAACTGGCACGTTCCCGCAGGCGCGTACCTGCTCGTGAACGCCTCCAGCGGCTATGGGCCGCACAGTCATAACCCGAACGTGCTCTACGTCCAGCCCGGCCAGGTCCGAGCCTGGGTACCAGGCCAAGCGGCTCGCGCCGCTCAACGCGTCAGCCAGTAACGCACTGCTGCCCCCGACCTGCGGTGGTCGGAGGCAGCAGCGTGACGTGCACGCAGGTCAGCTCGTTGCCTTGGCCTTGGCGAGAGCCTTGTCGAGGTGGCGGTCGACCAGGGCCGGGGAGCCGGAGACGACCAGCAGCAGGTTGCCGTCGCGGATCGCGGTCTGCTTGACCACGGTGCTCCGTCCCCCGGCGATGAACGTCAGGAGTTGGCTCCACTGCTCGTCACCGCCGACGTGGGGTGCGGGCAGGTTCTGCGGAGTCACGTCGACCGGGGTGCCGCCCACGACGACCTGATAGGTCGGGCAGCCGGTCATGGCGTCGAAGATCCGGTCGATGGCGTCGGAGAGCTTCTTCGCGCTGTCGCTGTACAGCTCCTCGGAGATCTCCGAGGA